>DXBY01000335.1 GCA_019116305.1 Candidatus Ruania gallistercoris
AGCGTGCCCGCCAGAACCACGCCGGCACCGAGCAGGCCGACCTCGCGCGCGCCCCATCGGCGGTCGCGCGCGCACCAGCCGAGGGCCGCACCACTGACCGCGACGATGACGACCAGGGCCACAGTGCCTGCCCACGTTGCCGGCAACAGGTCGGTGGAACCCTTCAGCACCATTGCCCCCAGGACCACCGCAGCCGCGGGGACGCGACGTCCCGTTGATGCCGTCTTCAGCGGGCCACCGAGTCGGGTGAACGCGAGTGCCGCGATGGCTGCCACGACGGCGAGGACGACAACCACCTGGACGAGCGATGGTGCGTACCCGTAGATCTCTCGGCCGTCCTGGTGTACTGCCAGCATGACCAGGGCCGCTGCGGCGACCGTGAGGGGCAGGCCGAGCTTGCCGAGGAGCGGGCGGCCGCGGTGGGCCGGTGCCAACGCATGCAGCAGGGCGAGTGGCGCACCGATACTCATCATGACGTGGCCGAGCGTCCAGCTCAGCGCCGGGAAGACGCTGAACCCCAGTGAGGGAAGCAGCGTGGGTTCGCGCAGCTCAGACCAGAACGCCACATCGGCCCGATTCTCGCCGAACAGCGCGAGGTCGATCACACCGGGCATGGCCAGGCCGAACGCCGCTGCGAGGAGGAGGGTCCCGGCCCAGCCGCGCCCCGTGCGCACGGCGATCTCCCGGATCAGCAACGCCGTCCCGCCGTAGAGCGGTGCGAAGAAGAGCAGAGTCGCGAGCGAGGTCCACAGGTCACCGGTGAAGGCGAGGTAGGCGGAGAGGTACTCCGCAGTGATCGGCGCGACCAGGAACACGCCCAGCACCGGGACGAGGCGACGTCGAAGAGGGAGCATGCCCTCAAAATTACCAGAGTGGCTACTCTATTAATTGCGGGCCGCGGCACCCTCAGCGTGCCGAGTATCGCCTGAACTGATTCAAGCGCCGATTGGGACCAGGTTGATCAGCTCGTCGCCGGCGAGCAGCCGGCGCAGGTTCTCCTCGATCATCGCCTCCGGCGCCTCCGGGCGGCCACCCGCACAGTGCGGGGTGAGGATCACGTTCGGCGCCCGCCACAGGGGTGAGTCCGTGGGCAGCGGCTCGGTGGCGAACACGTCCAGCGCGGCCCCGGCGATCGAGCCCGCTTCCAGCGTGGCCACCAGGTCGGCTTCGTTCACAGTGGCGCCACGGCCCACGTTCACCAGCCACGCCTGCTCGGGCAGCGCCGCGAGCACGGCGGCGTCCACGATCCCCTCGGTGTGCGGGGTCGCAGGCAGGATGTTCACCAGCACGTCCGTGCGGGGCAGCACCTCGGCGAGATCGGCCTCGGTGACCACCGGGTACCCGGCACGCTCACCCGCCGAGCGGGCCACACCGGTCACCCGGGCACCGAGCATGCTCAGGTAGCCGGCCAGCCGGGTGCCGATCCCGCCGAAGCCCCAGATCAGCACGCGGGTCCCGGTGAGCGTGGTCAGCGCCGCTGGTGAGGCGAACGGCAGGTTCGCGTCCTGGGACGGGCGCCATTCGCCGTCGGCCTGAGCGGCGAGAGCGCGGTCCAGTCGGCGGGCGGCGGCCAGGATCAGCGCGAGCGTGTGTTCGGCGACCGGAGCATCGTGCAGCCCGCGGCCCGAGGTCAACAACACGCCAGGGTCGAACCCGGCCGCCTCGATCGCATCGGTGCCGGCCATCAGCGACTGGATCCACCGCAACCGCGGCAGCTCCGCCGGCATCGTGGCCAGCCGGTCGGCAGGGGACTGCCAGATCACCACGGCCTCGGCATCGCGGTGCTCAGCGGGGATCGGCCGGTGCACGTCATAGACCACGGAGGCTGCGCCGTCGGGCAGCTGCACCGACAGCGGGATGGAACTGGGCAGCAGAACCTTCACTCGCTCATTCCCTCATCGTTGATCAGGTGCACCTTGTGCGCCCACCAGTAGCCCGCGGCGCCGAGCACGATCCCGGCCACGCACACCCAGGACAGCCGCCCGTCCGGGGATCGGCCGGCGAGGAATGCCACCCCCACCCCGAGCAGACCGGCGAGCCAGGCGATCGTGCCGGCCAGGAACAGCGCCTTGGCGTTCACCTTCGCCGGGCGCAGCGGCGGCGGGCTGTCCTCTTGCTGATCGGGCACACCGCGATCGTAGTCATCCACCACCGGCGGGGCTGCACCGCCGTGCCCTGTGACCCCAGCAAAAGACCCTTGCCAACACCCTGATCTCTGCCAGGATGCCGCTATGAGTACCCCTTCCCCGGCGACCGCCGAGCCCCGCGGACCGGTCGACCGCCTGTTCAAGATCACCGAACGCGGCTCCAGCCTCGGCCGCGAGATCCGCGGTGGCCTGGTCACCTTCTTCGCGATGAGCTACATCATCGTGCTCAACCCGCTGATCATCGGCACGGTGGCCGACGGCAGCGGCAGCTTCATCGGCGGTGACCCGGACCAGGCGGTCGCTCGGGTGGCCGCCGCCACCGCGCTGGTGGCCGGGGTGATGTGCATCCTCATGGGCGTGGTGGCGAACTTCCCGATCGCGCTCGCCGCCGGCCTCGGGCTGAACGCCGTGGTGGCCTTCTCCATCGCCGTGCTGCCGGAGGTGACCTGGGCCGATGCGATGGGCCTGGTGGTGATCGAGGGCATCGTCATCCTCATCCTGGTACTCACCGGGTTCCGCGAAGCGGTGTTCCGCGCGGTGCCCAAGGAGTTGCGCACCGCGATCAGCGTGGGGATCGGGCTGTTCATCGCGCTGATCGGGCTGGTGGACGCCGGCATCGTGCGGATCCCGGCCTCGCAGGCCACCCCGGTGGAGCTCGGCGTCGGCGGATCGCTGGTGGGCTGGCCGTCCCTGGTGTTCGTGATCGGTCTGCTCGCCGCGATCATCCTGTACCTGCGCAAGGTGCGCGGTGCGCTGCTGATCGCGATCGTGGGCGCCACTGTGCTGGCGATCATCGTCGAGGCCGTGGCCCAGGTGGGTGGCTCGATGAACGCGGACGGGTCGCCGAACGACGCCGGCTGGCGGCTGAACGTGCCGGCGCTGCCGGACCAGTGGGTGCAGCTGC
>DXBY01000336.1 GCA_019116305.1 Candidatus Ruania gallistercoris
AGGTTGAAGGACTGCTCCGCCTCGTCATCGACCTCGTAGGCGAACGGCACCAGGGTCCCGGCCACCAGCAGTGCCCCGCAGACGACCAGGTGCAGGCGCAGCAGTATCAGCTCCAGCACGCCAAGGCGCCGGTCCACGTCCGGATCGGTCCCCGCTTGCTCGCCGGTCATCGCACCACAGTAGCGTCTGCCACCCACCGCGGTGCGCGTCGCGCCACCACAGGTGACCCGCCCCAGGCAGGGGCAGCGCCACGCAGTCACGACCCACCAGGGCCGCACCGGCGATGTCAGTGCCTGCTGAGAGCCTGGGGCCATGGACATCATCTGGCTGATCGTGGGGCTCGCCCTGGGCGGTGTGGGCGGTCTGCTGCTCGCCCGGCGCACCAGCACTGCCGGTGAACAGGGGCTACGGCAGGCCCAGGGAGAGATCGCCCGCCTGGGTGAACGGCTGACCGCGGAGCAGGAGGCACACCTGCGGGAGCTGGCCGCTGCCGAACGTGCTGCGGACGAGCGGGCCGATCTGCAGCAGGCCGCGCACGAGCGCGAGCTAGCGGCCGAGCAGCGGCGCAGCGCCGAGCGCCTGGCCGAGCTGAAGGAGGGCACGCAGCGCCTGAGCGACGAGTTCGAAGCGCTCTCGGCGAAGGTGCTCGCCCAGACCCGCAAAGAGTTCCTGGAGCATGCTGAGGAGCGGTGGACCCGCAGCCAGCAGGAGTCGAAGGCTGAGCTGGCCAAGCGCGAGGAGGCGGTGCGGCACCTGGTGGAGCCGCTGACCCGCACTCTCGGTGAGGTCAAGCAGGAGATGACCAGCGCGGAGAGGGAGCGCGCATCGGCGCACGCCTCGCTCACCGAGCAGGTGAATGCGATGCGTTCCTCCTCCGAGCACCTGCGCACCGAGACCAGCCAGCTGGTCAACGCGCTGCGCGCCCCACAGGTGCGCGGGCGCTGGGGGGAGCTGCAGCTGCGCAACGTGGTGGAGTCGGCCGGGATGGTCGAGCACGTGGACTTCGTGGAGCAGCCCAGTTTCGCCACTGACGACGGCGCACTCCGCCCGGACCTGATCGTCACCCTTCCTGGTGAGAAGCAGGTGGTGGTCGATGCCAAGGTCGCGTTCAACGGGTACCTGGAGGCCATGGAGGCCAAGGACGAGGCGGTCCGCACCAAGCGGCTGCTCGCACACGCCCGGCACGTCCGCGAGCACATCGACTCCCTGGGCTCGAAGTCGTACTGGGAGCACGTCCCGCACACTCCGGAGTTCGTGGTGATGTTCCTGCCGGCCGAGGTGTTCCTGAACGCAGCCCTCGAACAGGACCCGACCTTGCTGGAGCGGGCGTTCGAGAAGAACGTGGTGCTGGCGACGCCGGCCACTCTCGTGGCACTGCTGCGCACTGTGGCCTACACCTGGCGCCAGGAACGCCTGGCTGACGACGCCGCGCAGGTGTTCACCGCGGGCCGAGAGCTGCACAAGCGGCTCGGCACCCTCGGCAAGCACCTGGCCACCCTGGGCAAGCGGTTGAACTCCACTGTGGAGGCCTACAACGCGTTCAACTCCTCACTGGACTCCCAGCTGGTCACCCAGGCACGGCGGTTCTCCGCGCTGCAGGGGCTGGAGGGTGGACTGAGCGCTCCCCCGCCGTTGGAGGTGCTCGCGGTACCGGCGCAGAAGGAGGACGTGCACGCCGCCGATGAGCTGGAGGCGCTGGTGGACCGCGCTGCCCGAGACGCCGCACGGGCCGGTCCGGAGTCAGACGCCGATGCTGACGACGGGCGTTCCACCGGTAGTTGAGACCACCCGCACATCGGTGCACGTTCGTGATAGACACTGCACCTATGAGCAACCCACTGACGATCGACCAGCAGGTCCTCCATGTCCACGTCGCCATGCAGAACCTCGCGCACGGGCGAGCCGTCAACGACATCGCTGCCGATATCGGCAAGTCACGATTCGCCACTGCCCGAATGATCAAGCGAGCCCGCACCCTCGGCCTGGTCGAGGTCCGGCCCACGGTCTCGGCCCCGGTCGACGTGGGCCTGTCCGCCCAGCTCACCCAGCGCTACGGGCTGCGCGGCGCGCTGGTGGTCGCCACCCACTCCGCGGACGTTGCCCAGACCCGGGCAGAGATCGCGCGGATCACGGCACGGTTCATCGTGGACAACGTCGCCGAGGACGACATCCTCGGGTTCGCGCCAGGGCGCACGCTGGTGCTGGCCTCCCGAATGATCGAGCAGCTATCCTCGGCCGATGTCGTCCAGCTCACCGGAGTGGGCGCACCCCGGCTCGAGGACGGTGTCGAGGTGATCTCCAACCTGGGCCGCCTCGCCGGTGGCGCCACACACCCGCTGTATGCCCCGGGGATCCTGACCAAGGACCCGGAGGCACGGGTCATCCTCCGGCATCCCGCCATCCAGCGGACGTTGCACAAGCTCGACCACATCGACAAGGCGTTCCTGACCATCGGTGGCTGGCCGGAGGCCTCGCTGATGGCCGGCCAGCTCTTCGACCTCGGCGAGCGCGAGGAGTACGAGGCCAAGGGCGTGGTCGCCGAGATCGGCACCATGCTGCTGGACGAAGCGGGTCGCACGGTGCCGGGTCTGGACGACAGGTTCGTGGGGATCTCCGAGGAGCAGCTGCGCCGGGTGGGGATGCGGGTGGCCATCGGGGGCGGGCCAGGGAAGGAGCACGCCGTGCTGGCCGTGCTGCGCTCCCAGGTCGCGGACCACCTGATCACCGACATTCGGTGCGCGAAGGCGGCGCTCGCCGCCTGAACCCCTCAGTCCAGGTGCCGGAACCTGTTCCACAGCTGCGGCCACGGCTCCTGCAACCCCTCGCACACCAGCACCGGCTCGCCCTCCTCCTCGGTGTCCACACCCAGCCCGTTGTCCAGCTCGGCCACGGTGCGGCAGGAGTCGAACCAGTCCGACGCCCGCTCGCCCTGGCCCCCGACAATCACCACGGTCTGCGCATCGCCGGGTGGCCGGTCCAGATGCCACAGCTCCACGTGCCCGCTGACCACCGGCACCCCGCCGGAACCGAACCGGTGCAGCGCCCCGGCCTCGCCGTAGTTGCTGGTGATGATCACCTCGGCGCCGGCATCGGCAGCCGCCGTGCGGATCTGCTCGGCGTACTGCGGCCAGCCGACCTGGTCCGCTGCGGCGGAGTTCACTGCCGCCAGGCCGCTCGCCCCGAAGACTCGCACCGGCAGCACGGGCAGCGCCGCGACCGCGCAGCCGGCGGCATTGACCACCAGCAGCGCAGCCGCCGCCCGGCGCCGGCCATGGCTGTGCGCCCACTGCGCCACCGGGACGGACCCGATCGCCACCAGCGCGCCGAGCATCCCGGCCGTGTAATAGAACTGTGTGCCGCCCGCCAGCACGAACAGCACCACCACGGCGAAGGCCACGGTCAGGAACCGCAGCGATCGCCACTGCGGGCGGTGGAACATCCCGATGATCGCCACCACCCAGAACACCGCGAGCGCCGGGCCCACCAGCAGTACCAGCATCGGCCACATCATCACCCGGACCTCGTCGGCGTTCGAGGTCCGCAACGCCTCCCCCATCGCGAGCTGCGGCCAGCCGTGCAGCGCCTGGAACACCACGCTCGGCGCCGTGAGCAGCCCGGCGATCGCCACCCCGACCCAGAGCCGGGCGGAGGCGAACCAGGACCGCGGACCGCAGACCGCCAGCCCGAGGGCGATCCCGATCATCAGGATCACCACCAGCAGCTTGTTCGCCGAGCTCACCCCGATCACCGCCCCGGCTGCGATCCACCACCGGCCGTCCTCGCGCAGCACGGCCCGTATCGCCAGGAGCAGCACCGCCGGCCAGACCACCAGGTCCAGGCTCGCGGTGAGCAGCACATGTCCGAACTGCAGCGTGAGCGTGGCACCGGCCATCCCCCACGCCGTCAGTGCTTGAGCCCGCCGGCCGCCGCCCACCTCCCGGGTTATCAGCGCGAGCACCGGCAGAGACGCCACGGCGCAAAGCAGGGCCACCACCCGCAGGGCCACCACACTGTCCCCCAGCAGCGCTATCGCCGTGCGAGCGAGCAGCGGGGTGAGGAACGGCTGATCGGTGTAGCCCCAGTC
>DXBY01000337.1 GCA_019116305.1 Candidatus Ruania gallistercoris
CGAGGTCGACCGCCGGATGCTCGCCGAGCTCGCGGTGAACGACCAGGCCGCGTTCAACGCCCTGATCGAGCAGGCGAAGAACGCTCTGCCCCAGGACGTGAACGCACCGAAGGACCCGGCTGCCTGAGCAGCCCTGATCGCGGCCCAGCCGCATCAAGCCCACGACGGCGCCCCACCTGTTGCGGAGGTGGGGCGCCGTTCGCTGTGCGCACCCGGCCGGACTGCCAGCTGACTACGGAGGTGGATTTGTGCGTTGGAGGTCGGCGACGACGACCTCCGACGCACAATGCGACCTCGGCGCGGGGGAGGCCGAGAGGGGAGAATGGCTGCTGTGACAGGTGAGGTGACGATGGCGAACCCGCGCGCGGACCGGGTGCGCGCGGTGGCGGCCCTGGCGCGCGCCTCAGTGCGGACCCGGCGTGGTCAGTTCCTGGTGGAGGGGCCGCAGTCGGTCCGTGAAGTGGTGCGGTTCGCGCCGGCGCAGGTGCGGGACCTCTACGTCACGGTCGCTGCGGCGCAGCGCTACCCGGAGATCACCGACGACGCTACTGCCGCCGGCGTGCACACCCACCTGTGTTCCCCCGATGTGCTGGCCGCGATGAGCCCGGACGCCCAAGGTGTGCTCGCCGTGGCGCACCCCGCGGCAGCTTCCAGCGGCGATCTCTTCGGCGGTGCACAGCCGCCGCAGCTGCTGGCCGCGCTGGCCGAGGTCCGCGACCCCGGCAACGCCGGCACCGTGATCCGCGCCGCCGATGCCGCCGGTGCCGATGGGGTGCTGCTCTCAGCCGGCAGCGTCGACGTGCACAACCCGAAGGTGGTCCGCTCCACCGCGGGGTCGATGTTTCACCTGCCGGTGGCCGGCGGGGTGGACCTCGCCGAGGCCGCGGCAGCTGCCCGCAGTGCCGGGATGCAGGTGCTCGCCGCCGACGGTGCGGGGCGGGCCGGGCTCTACGCTGCCGATCTTGCCCGCCCGACCCTGTGGGTCTTCGGCAACGAGGCCCATGGCTTGGGGGCGGCGGAGCGGGAGCTGGCGGACGCCGTCGTGCGCATCCCGATCCACGGCCACGCCGAGTCCCTCAACTTGGCGATGGCCGCCACAGTGTGCCTGTATTCTTCCGCCCGCGCGCAGCGCGGCGCCTGATCCCGCTCGTCCGGTGCAGGGTGCGCTCCAGCGCACTCCCGCCCGGACGACCCGACTAAGGGGTGCGCTGCTCGCGGTGTCGCTGGGCGGCGGGGGAGAGCTCGTAAACCATCCCGAACGCGGCCATCACGAAGGTGCCGACCGCTACGCCGCGGAGCCGGTCCTCGGCCTCTGCCGGACTCGCGGACCGCAGCGCCCACGGGGCGAGCGCCGCCGTGCCGGCGGCCACATTGATGCCGGCCCAGGCCAGGTTTGCCGCCGGTGACGAGTCCGCTCCACCGAATGGGGTCATGCCGCGCTGACCGGTCAGACCGACGATCATGTGCGGCAGGGCATTGACGAGCAGCGCTCCGGCCAGAGCGTCCAGGGCACGCATGGGAGTCCACCTCCTGTATGGACGCTGTACATTTACAGTGGAAGGAGCATATATGGACGGCGTTCATTTGCCAACGGAGGTGCGCCGCGGTGCACCGCCGCGCGGGCAGCGGCTGACGCGTGCGGCCGTGCTCGATCGTGCCGCCGACCTGATCGCCGCGGACGGCCTGGCTCGGTTCAGCCTGCGCCGGCTCGCGCAGGTACTGGGCGTGCGGCCAAATGCGCTGTACAACCACGTCCGCAGTCTGGACGAGCTGCTCGATGCGGTGACCGAGCGGTTCGTCCGTGACCTTCGTCTGCCGACCGGCGAGCTGGACTGGCAGGAGTGGATCCGCGCGGCGGCACGAGAGCTGCGGCGCCAGCTGGGGCAGCGATCGGGCCTGACCGCGCTCGCGCTGGACCGGGCCGGCAGTACTGCCGCCGGGCCGAGGCTCCTCGGGGAGTTCATCGACCGGCTGGTAGCGGCCGGCGTGGACCGGTCGGTCGCCCATCTGGCCTGGCACACCGTGCTCACCGTGGTGGTGGGTTCGCTGGAGCCGGAACGGTCTGCCACGCCAGCCGGTGAGGCGACCTTCGAGGCCGTGCTGGACCTGGCGCTCACCGGCATCGTCCAGGCCGCAGAGGAGCCGCCGTCGGCGCAGGTGACGGCTCTGCTGGCAGCCCATCGCCTGGAATGAGCCGGAAGGGAGCCTGAGGTGCGGTGTGATGCCGGAGCCGTGGCACTATCCCGTCGGTGCAGCGCCGCTGCTGCCGCGGGCACAGCGGTTCAGGTTCCGGTTCGGCCGAAAGTGGTCAGCGCAGCCAGGATGTGCGGGGGAGCGAGGAGGAACATCGGGGTGAGCTCCTCCCAGCCGCGCTCCTTCACCTGCCGTGCCCAGGCCTCGTGTGCGGCATCCACCGGGTTCGAGGTGTCCAGGCCGGCTCCGTCCTCGCCGACCAGGGACAGGTGGTACATCCAGGTGGAGCCGTCCGCCTCGGTGTGGGAGAACGTTGCCTCGAAGGCCGCACGTTCGGCCGGTAGCGTCGCCTGGCACTCGGCATAGCGTTCGTGGAGCATCTGCATCCACTCACCGAGCTGGTCCTCGCGCCCGGGAAGCACCCGGGCCCGGGAGAGCTCCAGGCGCATGCCGTCCGGCACTGATCCGGGCATCGGGGCGCCCTCGCCGAAACCGGGACGGAAGGGAGTGTGTGGCTCGGGATCCATGGCTGTCAGCGTGCCAGCACGCTCAGTCCGTGGCCAGGGTTTTCGCCTCGGTGATCACCCGGTCCATCACCTCAGCCGTCAGCTGACGCCAGTCCTCCCGTGGCGGGTCCGCGGGCACCGGCTCGCCGGCCAGCAAGGCGCGCGCGGTGCCGATGATCGCGCTGCTGGCGGCAAAGAGCTGCTGACCGTAGGCGCCGGCCTCGTCCTTGGACAGCACCTGCCCGGTGGCGATCGTGGCGTGCAGTCGGAGCGGGCCGAGCACATTCCACTCCACGGCCTGCGGCCACAGCGGTGACCGGCCGGCGCGGATCCGGTTCAGCTGGGCCTGCCAGTACCCGGCGAGGTTGGCCCTGTTCCAGCTGGTCAACCGGTCGAGCTCGGGGTCGAGCTGCCAGGACCCCGTTGCCGGGCCGCGTAGGGCGATCCCGCGATCGGCGAGCACCCGCCACATCACCGGGTTCACGTCGAAGGCGGCCCCGGCGAAGAACTCGTGCCCGTTGTGCGAGGCGAGCGGCTCGATCTCGGTGACCGGCCGGGTCATCTGGCCGACGGGGACGAAGGCCACGTTGCAGGTGGCGTGCACGCGTCGGGTGCGCACCGCTCCGGCGAGCACCCGCGGCGCCTGGGCCAGGTGCAGCGCTCGCAGCCGGCGCAGCAGCCGCGCTCCGGTGAGCGGCCCGCTCGCCAGGACGGCGATCAGGTCGATATCGCTGCGGCCCGGGCGATAGGCGCCCAGGGCGGTGGACCCGACCAGGTAGCAACCCGCCAGCTGGCCGGGGATCAGGCGATCGGCGTCGCGGAGGTAGGCGGCAATGGCCGTTCGAACCTCGCGCGGCAGCATCGGTTCACTCTAGTCGCTGCGGCGAGCGGCGAGGCCCCTCACCGGCCGGCCACCGCCAGGCAGACGAGCACGAATGCGAGCAGGAACGCCCAGGAGCGCACGCCCTGGAACACCTCCCATCGCCGTCGCATGGCCAGCCAGGCCGAGGCGGACATCTCACCAGTCTCCAGGCGGGCGGTCTTGGCGTTGATGCCGACATTGACGGCGATCGTGGTGACCAGGCCGAGCGACCACAGCCCCACCGCGACCCATCCCGATGCGCCGGCGCCGGACACGCTCGCCCAGGCAATGAGTACACCCAGGGAGATCGGCATCGCCACCGGCATGAAGCGGCCGAACGTGCGCACCAGGCCCTTCTCCACCGCCACATGATGCTCGGTGGGCAGGCGGCGGATCACCGGATGGACGAACGCGTAGGAGCCGAACTCGGCGCAGGCGGTGAACCCCGGGAGCACCAGCACCGCCACTGCGAGGATGTCGGCCGCGCTCATGACTCCACCGCCACGGTGAACACCTTCCGCTCCGTGGTCACGGCGCGCAGCAGCTCGTCGTCGGACACGCCGCCGCCGGACTGGGCGCTCAGACCTGCGGCGCGGCGGTAGCCGGGCACCTCCTGCACCAGTCGGCCGAGCTCGGTGGCGGCTTCCGCCGGGTCGGTGACCCGGCGGGCGATCCCGGCCTGCTGTCGGCCGCGCAGCAGCACGCTGACCGCAGGTTCGGCCTCCAGGTTCCGCCACCACGCCGAGTCGGTGGACAGCACCAGGCGGGCGCCGGTGCGTCGATAGGCCACCGGGGTCCGGTACTGGCGGCCGGTGGTGCGGCCGGTGAAGGTCAGCAGCAGGTATCGGCCGCTCATCAGCCGATGCACCACGGGAGTGCGCAGGATCGCCGTCGGCATCGCGTTCATCAGGGTGTTCGGTGTCATCGGTCGGCCCCAGGAGGTAAAGTAGTCGCTGTCAACATCAGTTACTCTAGGCAAGGAAGTTGTCAGTGTCAACATCGACGTATCATCACGGCGACCTTCGCAACGCCCTGCTCGCGGCGGCGGAGCGGATCATCGACGCCGATGTCACGCGCACCTTCAGCCTGCGCGAGCTCGCCCGCGAGGCCGGCGTCAGTCACGCCGCCCCGTACAAGCACTTCGCCAGCCAGGGCGAGCTGGTCGCCGAGCTGGCACGGTCCTGGATGGCCGCCTTCGTCAGCGCCCAGGAGGCGGCGGTCGTCGGTGTGGATGCTCCGCGCGACCT
Source organism: Candidatus Ruania gallistercoris (assembly GCA_019116305.1). Classification (GTDB taxonomy): domain Bacteria; phylum Actinomycetota; class Actinomycetes; order Actinomycetales; family Beutenbergiaceae; genus Ruania; species Ruania gallistercoris. The sequence continues at coordinate 4,809 of DXBY01000337.1, forward strand.
GCTCGCCGTGGGCCGGGCGTACGTGGACTGGGCGGCGGACCATCCGTCCCGGTTCACGATCATCTTCGATCCGGCGCTGAACTCTGGTACCGGCTCGGGCGGTCTGGCCGGCGAGGCGGCCCGCCACGAAGCCCTGTTGCAGCGGATCGTCGCGGCCGGGCTCGATGCGTCGGTGCTCACCGGCCCACCGGCGGCCGCCGCACGGCACCTGTGGGCCCTCGTGCACGGGCTGGCCACGCTGGTGATCCTCGGGCATGTGGCCCGTGCGGAGGTGACCGAGGTCCTGCAGCGCGCTCTGGTGACGGCCTAGTCTGAGCGCGATGAGACTGTTCGCCGCGATCCGCCCGCCAGCTGCGGCGCTCGAGCACCTGGACCGGGCCCTCGCTCCGCTCCGTGCCGGTCCAGGGGAGCGGCTGCGTTGGGTCCCGCCGGACCAGCTGCACCTGACCGTCGCCTTCTACGGGGAGATTCCTGACGGCGCAGCATCCGATCTGCAGAGCATCGTGGCTTCCGCTGTGGCCGGGTGGGGTGAGCTGCAGCTGGCGCTGCGCGGGGCCGGCACGTTCACCTCCCGGAACCTCTGGGTCGGGGTGGCCGGCCAGGTGCGGGAGCTGCGTGAGCTGATGGCCGCGGGTGCCCGGGCACCGCGGACCGACGCCCACGAGGAACGCCCCCCTCGGCCGCATCTGACGGTGGCCCGGGTAGGCCGCCGGGCGCGTGAGCTGGACGTGCGCCCGTTGGCCCGCGCCCTGGCGGTCTACTCCGGGCCGGAGTGGACTGTCCACGAGGTGCAGCTCGTTCGCTCACGGCTGGGCGAAGGCCCCGGCGGTGGTGTCGCACACGAGGTGATCGGCGCCGTCGAGCTGTAGTCGCGCCACCTGCCCGACCAGGTCGCTGCACTGACAAGTCCCGCTCGCCGGCCTGTGCCGGGTGAGTGACCGCCGTCGGCCCGGCGCACTACGGTGACCCTATGGACCTGCCCCTGGACCTGCCCATCCAGCCCATGCTCGCCAAGGCGGCGAAGACGATTCCGGCGAGCGACGCCGTCGACGGTGGGTACCTCTACGAACCGAAGTGGGACGGCTTCCGCGGCATCATCCTGCGGGACGGCGACCAGATCGAGATCGCCTCCCGTGGGGCCAGGCCGCTGACCCGGTACTTCCCGGAGCTGGTGGCCGCGATCGCCAAGCACCTGCCGGCCCAGTGTGCGATCGACGGTGAGATCGTGGTGCGCAGCGGCGAGAGCGGAGCACAGCGGTTGGACTGGGAGGCGCTCTCCCAGCGGATCCACCCGGCCGAGTCCCGGATCACCCGGCTCGCCGCCGAGACCCCGGCCGAGTTCGTGGCCTTCGACCTGCTCGCGCTGGGCGAGACCGGCTATCTCGACGAGCCGCTGCACGCCCGCCGGGCCGCCCTGGAGGAGCTGTTCGCCGAGGTGGCTGCGCAGGCACCGATCCACCTCACCCGAATCACCGACGACCCACAACGGGCCGAGGAGTGGTTCGAGACCTTCGAAGGCGCCGGTCTGGACGGCGTGGTCGCCAAAGCCCGGGAGGGCACCTACCAGCCGAACAAGCGGGCGATGATCAAGGTCAAGCACGCGCGCACAGCCGAGGCTGTGCTGGTCGGCTACCGGGTGCACAAGTCCGGGCAGGGGGTGGGCTCGTTGCTGCTGGGGATGTACACCGACGAGGGAGACCTGGTGAACGTCGGCGGGATCGCGGCGTTCACGAACGCCCGGCGGCTAGAGCTGGTCGACGAGCTCGAGCCACTGGTGATCCGGGACGAGGACGGGAACGTGGCGGCCGCGGCCACCGACCGGTCTCGGTTCTCGGCGAGCAAGGACGTGAGCTATGTACCGCTGCACCCGGAGCGGGTGGTGGAGGTGGCGTTCGACCAGCTGGAGGGGATGCGGTTCCGGCACGCGGTGACCTTCGGCCGTTGGCGCCCCGACCGGGAGCCGCGTTCGTGCACCCTCGACCAGGTGGACCGGGCCGTGGCCTACGACCTTGCTCAGGTGCTGCAGCGGTGACCTCCGACTGGGTCGATCCGCTCACCGAGGCGCGGCAGGTCCGGATCACGACCCGCCGCCGGTCGGGGCAGGGGGAGCATGAGGTGCCGGTGTGGTTTGCTCCCGTGGGCGGCGACCTCGCCCTGATCGCACGCTCGGCCGAGGGGGACTGGGTGCGCAACATTCGCGCCGATCCGGCGGTCACCGTGCGCTACCAGCGACGGCGTTGGGCCGCTGTGGCCCGGATCGTCACCGGGGAGGCGGAGTCCCGGCAACTGCAGCGCGCCTGGTACCAGCGCTATCTGTACTGGTACCCGAACCTCGGTCTGGTGGAGTGGAATCCGGACGCGACAGTGGTGCGGGTGGTGCCGGAGCGCTGAGGGCATCAGCCCCGCGCTGTCGCTCCCTCACGGCGGGCCGCCACAGCGGCGAGCAGGCCGAGCACGAGGAAGGCGCCGCCCAGCCACGCCAGATGCAACCACGGCGGGCTGCTCGGCGTTGCGGTCCAGAAGGCGACGTCCGAGGTGGGCATCACCACCGGGTAAGCCAGCTGCCCGAAGTGGAACGTGGGCAGGTACACCGCAACATTCTGCACCACCTCCGGTAGGTCGCTCAGCGGCACGAAGAACCCGGACGCGAACGCCAGCGGCAGGAAGATCAGGTTGGCCACCATCACCGCAGCGCGCGGGCGGGCGAGATAGGCGATCGCGAAGCCGAGCGGGGCGAAGACCACTGTGGCCCCGAGCATCGTGACGCCCAGGCGCAGCCAGGTCGCCGGCTCCAGGTCCGCCCCAGCAGCCAGTCCCGCCAGCGCGAACAGCGCCAGGATCACCACAGTGGACAGCAGGAGCGCATTACCGACCTTGCCCGCCAGGTATGCAGGGGTCGGGATCGGAGTGGCCCGCAGGGTCCGGGTCCAGCCACGGCTGCGGTCCTTCGCGACGTCCTCACCGAAGACGAAGATGGCCATCGAGATCGTGCCGTAGGCGCAGACTGACACCAGCATCGCGACGTCGACCGGAGTCCCGCCGGGAAGCGAGCTGCTGTTCGGGAGGCCGAACATCGCATAGATGAGGATCGGCACCCCCAGTGCCCCGACGGCGAACTCCGGTGCCCGCAGGCTGGAGCGGAGCTCGGTCCAGATCGAGAGGGCGGTCAGCGGGAGCATCCGGGGGCCGCGGGCGTGTGTACTGGTGGAGGTCATCAGTCCGTCACTTTCTCGGTGTCGTTCTCTGCGGTCAGGGTGAGGAAGACCTCCTCCAGGTCGTCGCGACCGTGCGCGGTGAGCTCGTCGCCAGTGGTGTCGGCCAGCACACGGCCCTGGTGGATCACCACCACCCGGTCGGCCACGTCGGCAGCCTCGGTGAGGTCATGGGTGGCGAACAGGATGGTGGCACCGGCATGCACACTGTCCTGGGCCTGCCGCCAGAACCTGCGCCGGGCAGCGACATCCATCGCCGAGGTGGGCTCGTCCAGCAGCAGCAGCTCGGGTGCGCCGACCAGTGCCATGGCGAGCAGGAGCCGCTGGCGTTCCCCACCGGACATCCGTGCTACAATCCGGTTCGCGCGGCTGGTCAGCGCCGCCCGGGCCAGGACGTCGTCGACACTGAGCGGGGCCGGGTAGCTGCGCCCGACCAGCCGCACCAGCTCGGCCGCTGTGACCTGCTCCGGCAGACCCGCCGACTGCAGCATCGCACCGATCCGCCGCCGCACCCGGCTGCCGGGTGGCTCACCGAGTACCCGGACCGTGCCCGTGGTGGGCCGGACCAGGTCGAGCAGCAGCTCGAAGGCTGTGGACTTGCCCGCTCCGTTCGGTCCCAGCAGGGCCACGATCTCACCTGCCGCGACGTCCAGATCGATGCCGCTCAGGGCCCTCACCCGGCCGTAGTGCTTGTGCACCCCCTGCATGCTGACTGCTGACATCCTTCGTCTCCGTTCCTGATCGCTCCGGTCGTTCGACACTAGAGCGCCCGACCCTTCCGGCGGATGTGCCGGGACGCACCAGATCGACCGTGACTTCTGGCACTACGGCACCGGATCGACCGTGACTTCTGGCACTACGGCGCTCACCTGGTGCGCGGTACGCTCGAGCGATGGCGGCGCGCGCGGAGACGGTCCTCGCCGCTGGCGCTGGGCTGGTAGCGGTGGGTGTCGTCGGTATCGCCGTGCTGGCTTTCGGGATGCCGCTCAGTGACGATCCGGTGGTGACCGCGCTGTGGTGGGTGGCCTACCTCGGCTACCTCGCCGTTTTCGTCCTGGACCCGGACCTGACCCGGCTGCGCCCGCCATGGTCTCCTCGGGTGGGGGTGCTGATCCTCGTGCTGGCCGGTCTCGCGGTCTGGTTCCTCGCCCCTCAGCTGGGCTGGAGCGCCGTGTTGTTCGTGGTCACGGCCGGCTCCGCGGGGTTCCTCGTCACTCCTGCGGTGCTCGCGGCGATCGTCATCGTGCAGACCACGGCCGTGCTGGTCGGGGGAGTGGTCGCCGGGTCATCGGCCGCCGACGTTGCCTTCACCGGGATGGCCTACCTCGCCTTCCAGGCGTTCGCGGCGATCGCTGTGCTCAGTCAGCGCCGTCAGATCGAGGCGCGGGCCGAGCTCGCCGCCGCGCACACCGAGCTGCGTGCCACCAGTGCGCTGCTGGAGACCTCCAGCCGGTCCGCGGAGCGTCTGCGCATCGCTCGGGACCTGCACGATGTCCTCGGCCATCAGCTCACTGCACTGGCCCTGGAGCTCGAGGTCGCCGGTCACCACGCCGAGGGGCCCGCCGGCGAGCACGTGACCCGCGCCCGGGCGGTGACCAAGGACCTCCTCGGTGACGTGCGCGGTGCTGTGGGCGAGCTGCGGGACACTCCGGAGGAGCTCGGCACTGTGCTGCGCCGCGTCGTGACCGGGCTCCCCGGGCTCGTGGTGCACCTGGACGTGAACCTGGCCACGAAGGTCGACGAGCCAGCGCACACCGCGCTGGTGCGCTGCCTGCAGGAGGTGGTGACGAACACCCTGCGGCATGCCAGCGCGTCCCGCCTGGACGTGTCCGTGACCGGTGGCGGCGGTGAGGTGGTGCTGCGAGCTGTGGATGACGGCATCGGCACGGCGAGGGTGGACCCCGGCAATGGGTTGACCGGAATGTCCGAGCGGTTCACCGCCCTCGGCGGCAGCCTGGAGCTGGAGTCCGCGCGCAATCGCGGTTTCACCGTGGTGGCGCGGGTGCCGCTGTCATGATCCGGGTGGCGCTCGTGGACGACCAGACCCTGGTGCGGCAGGGCATCCGCAGCCTGCTCGCGCTCGCCGACGGCGTCGCAGTGGTGGCCGAGGGTGAGCACGGCGACGAGGCGCTGGAGATCCTCGCCGAGACCGACGTCGACGTGCTCCTGCTGGATCTGCGGATGCCGATCCGGGACGGGATCGCCACTCTGGAGGTGCTCGCCGAACGCGGCGTGGACGTGCCCGTGCTCGTGCTCACCACGTTCGACGACGACGAGCTCGTCCTGGGTGCGCTGCGTGCGGGGGCGAAGGGCTACCTGCTCAAGGACGTCACGCTCGAACAGCTGACCGGCGCGATCCGCACGCTCGCCGACGGTGGCACCCTGCTGCAACCGGGGTTGTCCGACCGACTGCTGCGGACCGTGATCGCAGGCGAGTCGTCCACCGGCGGGGTGGATCCTCCCGGCGGGCTCACCACACGCGAGCAGGACATCCTGCGGCTCGTGGCCGCGGGGTACTCGAATGCGGAGATCGCCGCAGCGCTCCACCTGGCGTCGGGCACGGTGAAGAACCACCTCTCCGCCGTGTTCGCCAAGCTCGGGGTCCGCGATCGCACCCAGGCGGTGATGCGCGCCATCGACCGGGGCCTGCTCGGCTGACTGCGCTCGCAGTTCCCACCGGTCTCGACCGGGTCAGTCGACCCGGGCGCCGGTCTCGTCCCAGTGTGCGGCGACCTTCTTGCTCGGCTGCACCCGCGGCGGCTCACCCGGCATCTTCGGATACTCCGGCGGAAACGGTTCCTCGCCCAGCCCGCGATCCAGGTCCGCCTGCCACAGCACCAGCGCCGGCCCCAGCTGCCCGGCGGCGTCGTCGATGCCCGCCCAGGCGTCGCCGTCGGAATCGAGCAGGCCGGGCACGGTGCGCACGGTGAAGTCGGCAGTGGCGATCTCACCGAGATCGTCCCAGCGCACCGGCATGGACACCGGCGCCCCGTCCAGCGGCCGGGGACTGTAGGCGGAGGCGATCGTGCGGTCCCGGTTCGCCTGGTTGAAGTCCACGAAAATCTTCTCCCCGCGTTCCTCCTTCCACCAGGCGGTGGTGACCAGCTCCGGCAGCCGGCGCTCCAGCTCCCGGGCGATCGCGATCACCCCATGCCGCACCTCCAGGAACTCATAGTCCGGTGCGATCCGGGCGTACACGTGCAGTCCGCGGCTGCCGCTGGTCTTCACCCAGGGGGTGAGGTCCAGCTCCCGGAGCAGGTCGCCCAGGGCGCGAGCGGCCTCGACGATGTCCGCGAAGGAGCGCCCGGGCTGGGGGTCCAGGTCGATTCGCAGCTCGTCCGGATTGTCCGTGTTCGCCGTACGTACCGGCCACGGGTGGAAGGTGATGGTGTTCATCTGCACTGCCCACACGGCGGTCGCGGCCTCGTCGATCACCAGCTGGGGGTGCTGACGTCCGCTCGGGTAGGTGCACATCACCGTGCGGGCCCACTCCGGTGCGCCCTTCGGCGGGTTCTTGGAGAAGAACTCCTCGCCGCTCACTCCGGCCGGGAACCGCTGCAGGGTGACAGGTCGGTCGCTGAGCGCCCGGAGCAGAGCGGGCGCCGCAGCCGCTGTGTAGCCAGCGAGGTCCCACTTGGTGATCCCGGGCCAGATCTCCCGGTCCGGGGAGGAGATGCGGACCTGGCGGTCGCCGTCGGGGCCGGGAACGTCCAGCATCTTCGCAGAGGAGGCCATACCGGACAGCCTATGGGCCTGGCGGCGCGTCGGGAAGTCACCGGCCGGCCGCCCTGTAGGCGCCACTCGTCGTCACGTCACTGGTGTCGATGGCGACCAGGGGTGGCACCTACAGGCGGTCAGAGCGAGCGGTAGGCCTCCGCGAGGCGGCGTACGCCCTCGTCGATCTGGTCCACGGTCACTCCGGAGTAGGCGAGCCGGATGGCGTTCTTCGCGTCGTCGAGCAGGAAGTCGCTGCCCTTGACGATCTGCACCCCCCGCTCGGCCGCCGCAGCGAACAGCGCATCGCCGTCCACGCCGTCGGGGAAGGTGACCCAGAGGAAGTAGCCACCCTCGGGCTCCACGAACTGTGCCTCCGGGAGGTGTTCGCGCAGCCCGGCACAGAGCCGCTGGGACCGCTCCTCCAGCGCCGCCTTCACCGTGGCGATCGAGGAGTCGAAGGACCCGCCGCGCACGAACTCGTTCACGATCGACTGCGCGACCATGTTCGGCGAGATGTAGGTGCCGGTGGCCAGCTTGGCGATCTTCGCGATCACGTCCGCCGGCCCCACCAGGTACCCCACCCGGATCCCCGGGCACACCGTCTTGGAGAACGAGGAGGCGTACACCACTTCACCCTCGGTGGACAGCTCGAGCATCGTCGGCTGCCGCTCACCGGAGAAGCGCAGCTCCACGTACGGGTCGTCCTCGAAGATGGTGAAGTCGTACTCCCGGGCCAGCGCCACCAGCGCGCGCCGTTTGTCTCCGGAGAGGGAGTACCCGGCCGGGTTCTGGAAGTTCGGGATCAGGTGCGCCAGCGAGATCTTCGTGCCGGCGGCCAGCAGGTCGGCCAGCGCCTGCACGTCCACACCGTCCTCCGCGAGTGGCACGGCGCGCAGGTCCGCGTTCCGCCCCTTCAGCGAGCCGAGCGTGCGGTCGTAGCTCGGCCGCTCCACCACCACGGTGTCACCCTCGCCCACCAGCGTGTCGAACAGGAAGGCGTCGGCCTGCATCGAGCCGTTGGTGACCAGCACCTGGTCCTCGGCCACTCCGTGCCGCTCGGCGATCCAGGCGCGCAGCGGCTTGTACCCCACCGACGTGCCGTAGGCGAAACTCCCGGCGGGGTCGTTGGTGAAGGCACGGTCGGCGGCGGCTTTGAGGCCCTCGACATCGATGATGTCGAGGGAGGGAGCGCCACGGGCGAACGAGATCGGTGCTGGTTCTGCTGCCATGTGTGCCAGCGTAGCGGCCGACGGCGCAGCCTCACCCGGTCCGGGCGGCTCGCCGTGGTGTGGTCTCATCTGGCGAGAGTCGACGGCGCAGCCTCATCCGGTCGAGGACTCCTCGCCGCGGGCCTTGAGCCGCTTCCGTACCCGGACCACCACGAAGTAGACCACTGCGAGCCCGATCAGAACGAGCACGATCGTGGACAGGATGCCGCTCCACTGCTCCAGTACTGGTTCGATCGCAGGACCGAATGCGAACCCGAGTCCGATCCACAGGCCGTTCCAGATCAGCGAACCGAGGGTGGTGTACAGGCTGAAGATTCCCAGGCCCATCCGCTCCACACCGGCCGGGATGGAGATGAACGAGCGCACCAGCGGCACACAGCGGCCGAAGAACACCGCCGCGCCACCCCAGCGGGCGAAGAATGCCTCTGCTTTGTCGAAGTCGGCGGTCTCCAGCAGCGGCGTCTTCTCGAAGATCCACCTGGTGCGCTTGCGACCCAGGGCTGCGCCGATCCCGTACCAGAGCCAGGCGCCCACCAGGCCACCGAGGGTTGCCGCCACGATCGCCCACCACACGTTCATCCGCCCGTCCCAGGCGAGGAACCCGGCACCGGGAAGGACCGCCTCGGAGGGGATCGGTGGGAAGAAGGTCTCGATGAAGACCGCCAACCCCACGCCCACCTCGCCGACCGTGGTCATCAGGGACAGCACCCAGCCGATGAATCCTTCGTACTCGGCGGCGGGCGCCACGGCCTCGCGCGCGATGGCAGGCAGCATGAGTGTCCTGTCTGTCGTCTCGTGGATGGACAGTTCTCAGATTCTCACGTGCGCTGCGGCACGGACCTCCACCTGTGCGGTGATTCTGCGGAGATCTGGAGGAGGCGGAGCACGTCCGGCGTGGTGTGCCACACTGGGCCGATGCACGCGATGCGATTTACCTGGCCCGTCTGAGGGCCGATGTGCGCGTGCGGCGAGCCTCCTCGCCGACGATTCGTCAGCGCCCCGGGCGGGCACTCTAGACTCCCACTGGTTCACCGTTCGCCCGGAAGGTTCCCATGTCCACCCCTGATCAGCCTGATCTCCCCGACGTTCCCGCGCCCACTGACGCCGACGCCGTCGGTGCTGTTCTGGAGACTGCCTTGCAGGCCGTGGCTGCGGCCGGCAGCCTCGACGAGCTCAAGGCGGCCCGGATCGCGCACACCGGCGACAAGAGTCCGCTCGCCCTGGCCAACCGCGCCATCGGCGGCCTCGACCCCAGCCAGAAGGCCGCCGCCGGGAAGCTGGTCGGGTCCTCCCGCGGTCGGCTGAACCAGGCGCTGACCGCCCGGCAGGCCGAGCTCGAGGCCGAGCGGGACGCCCGGGTGCTGGAGACCGAGGCGGTGGACGTGACCATCCCGGCCGAGCGCCGTCGCCCCGGTGCCCGGCACCCGATGGACACGCTGATGGAGGAGGTCGCGGACTTCTTCACCGGAATGGGCTGGGAGATCGCGGAAGGACCCGAGGTCGAGCACGAGTGGTTCAACTTCGATGCACTGAACTTCGGTCCGGACCACCCGGCGCGGCAGATGCAGGACACCTTCTACGTCCAGCCCGGTGGGGACGCCGCCTCGGCGGAACACCTGGTGCTGCGTACGCACACCTCACCGGTACAGGCGCGCACGCTGCTCGAACGTGATCTGCCGGTCTACATCGCCTGCCCGGGCAAGACGTTCCGGACCGATGAGCTGGACGCCACCCACACCCCCGTGTTCCACCAGGTGGAGGGACTGGCCGTGGACAAGGGGCTGACGATGGCGCACCTGCGCGGGGTGCTGGACCACTTCGCCCAGGCGATGTTCGGCCCGGAGGCGAAGACCCGGCTGCGGCCCTCGTTCTTCCCGTTCACCGAACCCAGCGCCGAGATGGACCTGTGGTTCCCCGCGAAGAAGGGCGGAGCCGGCTGGATCGAGTGGGGCGGCTGCGGCATGGTCAACCCGAACGTGCTGCGCGCCTGCGGTATCGATCCCGACGTCTACTCCGGCTTCGCCTTCGGGATGGGCATCGAACGCACGTTGATGCTCCGGCACGGGATCGAGGACATGCACGACATCATCGAGGGCGATATCCGCTTCTCCCTGGAAGGGGTGCGCTGATGCCACTGGTACCGCTGTCCTGGCTGCGCGAGCACGTCGAGGTTCCCGCCCAGGCCACCGCCGAGACGCTGGCCGCCGACCTGGTCCGGGTCGGTCTCGAGGAGGAAGAGATCCACGCCGCGGCTGTCACCGGCCCGCTGGTGGTCGGCCGGGTGCTCGAAGTGGTGCCGGAGCCGCAGAAGAACGGTAAGACGATCAACTGGTGCCAGGTGGACGTCGGCACCGAGCACGCCGCTGAGGCGGGTGGGGCGCGCGGCATCGTCTGCGGTGCGGACAACTTCTCCGTCGGGGACTCCGTGGTGGTCGCCCTGCCCGGCGCCGTGCTGCCCGGTGACTTCGCCATCGCCGCCCGGAAGACCTACGGGCACATCTCCGACGGGATGATCTGCTCCGCCCGCGAGCTCGGCCTCGGGGAAGACCACAACGGCATCATCGTGCTCACTGATCCGCCGGCCCCCGGTACCGACGCCATCGAGCTGTTCGGCCTGGGTGAAGAGGTGCTGGAGATCAACGTCACCCCGGACCGCGGCTACTGCTTCGCCATGCGCGGGATCGCCCGGGAGTACGCCCACTCCACCGGGGCCGCGTTCACGGACCCGGCGCTGACCATCACCGTTCCGGCGTCGCAGGTGGATGCGTTCGCGGTCACTGTGCATGACGAGCGACCGATCCACGGGGTGGGTGGCTGCGACCGGTTCGTGGCCCGGATCGTGCGTGGCATCGACCCGACGGCGCAGACGCCGCACTGGATGGCCACCCGGCTGCGGCAGGCCGGGATGCGGCCGATCTCGCTGGTGGTGGACATCACCAACTACGTGATGCTCGACCTGGGCCAGCCGATCCACGCCTACGACCTGGACAGCCTGGTCTCGCCGATCGTGGTGCGCCGGGCCCGGGCCGGTGAGGAGCTGACCACTCTCGACGACGTTACCCGCACCCTGGACGCCGAGGACCTGCTGATCACCGACTCCGCCGGTGGCTCTGGGGAGCGGGTGCTCGGACTGGCCGGCGTGATGGGCGGGGCGGACACCGAGGTGAGTGCCTCGACCACTGCTGTGTTGGTGGAGGCTGCCCACTTCGACCCGATCACCGTCGCCCGAACCGCGCGCCGGCACCGGCTGCCCAGCGAGGCGGCCAAACGGTTCGAACGTGGGGTGGACCCGCAGCTGGCGCCGGTGGCCGCCCAGCGCGTGGTGGACCTGCTCGTCGAGCTCGCCGGGGGTGTGGCCGAGGATGGCGCGACCGACCTGGACCGCACCACCGCCCCGGAGCCGATCGAGCTGGATGCCGGGCTGCCAAGCCGGCTGGTGGGTGTGGACTACACCGCGGACGAGGTCGCCGAGACACTGCGCTCCCTCGGTGCCGGGGTGGAGCAGGTCAGCGCCCCGGAGGGAGAGGGCGGCCGCCGCGCCCTGCGCCACTCGCACCTGCTGGTCACCCCACCGAGCTGGCGTCCGGACCTGCGGCAGTCGGCCGATCTGGTGGAGGAGGTGGTCCGGCTGCGTGGGTATGACCAGGTGCCCTCGGTGCTGCCGACCGCACCGCCCGGTGGCCGGGGGCTCACCGAGAGCCAGCGTCGGCGCCGCACCGTGGCCCAGCTGCTCGCTGACAGCGGGCTGGTGCAGGTGCTCACCTACCCGTTCATGGCCGCCGACCGGCACGACGAACTGAACCTGCCCGCCGACGACCCGCGCCGCCGGGCGGTGCGGCTGGCGAACCCGCTCTCCGACGCTCACCCGTTCCTGCGCAGCTCCCTGCTGCACACGCTGGTGGATGCGGCAGTGCGCAACGTCGGCCGAGGGCTGAGCGATGTGGCGATCTACGAGATCGGGCTGGTCACCCGGCCCGATGGTGTGGCCCGCACCTCCCCACTGCCCGGTCCCGGGCAGCTGCCGGAGGACGCGGAGCTGGCTGCGATCCGGGCGAGCGTGCCGAATCAGCCGCTGCGGGTGGCAGGCGTGCTCACCGGTAATGCCGTGCAGCCGGGGGTCTACACCCAGGCCCGCAAGGCCGACCATGCAGATGCGATCGAGGCCGTGCACCGGCTCGTGGCAGCGCTCGGCGTGCACCCCCGGGTGCAGGCGGACACCGGCCACGCCCCGTGGCACCCGGGCCGCTGCGCGCAGTTCACCACGGCCGACGGCACCCTGCTCGGCCACGCCGGTGAGCTGGCGCCGAAGGTGACCCAGGCACTCGGACTGCCCGCCCGGACGGTGGCCTTCGAGGTGGACCTGGACGCTCTGTTCGCCGCGGCGCCCACCGCGCCCAAGCAGCTGCCGAGGATCTCCACGTTCCCGGCGGCCAAGGAGGACATCGCCCTGGTGGTGCCCGCCGACGTGCCGGCCGCCGAGCTGCAGGCCACAGTTCAGGAGGCGGGCGGCGAGCTGGCGGAGGAGGTGCGGCTGTTCGACCTCTACCAGGGGGAGGGGCTCGGCGCGGGGCGCAAGTCGTTGGCCTTCTCGCTGCGGCTGCGCGCGCCGGACCGCACACTCACTGCAGCGGACTCCACTGCGGTGCGCGAGGCGGTGGTGGCGTTGGCGGCCGAACGATTCGGCGCCGAGCTGCGGAGCTGACCGGGCCAGCTGCCCGCGACCGATGCTCGCGAGGGTGGCCTCGATGTCGAGGATCGGCGAGATTTCGACATCGAGGCCACCCTCGCTGTCGGGCGGCTCAGGCAGCTACCGGCTCGTCGGTGACCCGGGCTGCCAGTGCCGTGGCATCGGCCAGCGCCAGGTCGATGCCGTAGTAGGCCTGGTCACCGGCGGCCGTGGTGACCGTCAACGTCGCCACACCGAGCAGCCGCTGGAGCAGGTTCTGGCTGACTTGGGCACCGTTGATCCCGCGTACCTGGATCACGTCGGTGCGGCGGGTGAAGAAACCGCGGCGCAGGTAGAGATAGTCCTGCTCCAGCCGGTGGCCGAGCGCCCGGTAGTACCCGACCCCGGCGAGCACGCCGACCGGCAGCAGCACGGCCGGCGCGGCCAGGAGCCACCCGGTCCACCAGCCGAGTCCGGTGCCCACGGCGAGCACGGCGGCGAGAACGGCAGTGGGCAGCAGGTACCGGAGCACCGCCCGGCGGCGAGCCACGGGCGGGTGGCTGCGCAGGGCACCGCCAGGAGGATCAGCCTGTTCATCCAGCACCTGACGGTCGAGGAGCACGTTCGCCACTCCCGTGGCCACCTCCCGGGTGGTGGTCGGCAGCATCACCGAGCTCTCGGTCATCATCTGCTGCAGGCTCACGCCGGTCATCACCGGGGCCAGCCGGGCACCGCGCAGGCGGCGGGTGATCAGCGGCTGGGTCACGGTGACCCCGCGCAACCGGTCGTGATCGGCGGTGAAGGAGCGGGTGGTGAGTAGTCCGCGGGTGGCCAGGAACCGCCCGCCCGGCTCGCGCACCAGCCGGTAGCCCCACCAGGCCTCGGTGAAGGCGATCGCACCGGCCGCCAGTCCGATCACGATGATGAGCAGTGCCGAGGCCACCGCCCACGCCGTCCAGGATACCTGGTCGATCAGGCCACCGAGCTGGTCGCCGACCCAGTCCTCCCGCCCCACCAGGGAGACCAGACCGTAGACCGTCCCCACGAAGGACAGCGGGCCGACGATGAAGGACAGGCCGAGCATCTGGTACACGATCCATCGCCACCGCAGGGTCTGCACCGCCGCACCGGAGTCCTCCTCCAGGCGGGGATCGACACTGGAGGTGACGTCCGCACCGGTGTGCTGCAGCAGCTCGGCACGCAGCCGCAGCGCCACTGCGCGGGGGAGACCATCGAGTGCCACTGTGCCTTCGCTGGTGAAGGAGTTGCCGCCGGTGCCCACCCGGAGCACGGCCAGGCGGAACAGCCGGGTGCTCAGCGGTGCGGTGATGTCCACGGTCCGGATGCGGTGCAGCGGCACCCGGTTGCGCTTGCGCACCAGGAGGCCGGTGGTGTGTTGCAGCTCGTCGCCGGTGAGCCGGTAGCGCACCTTGACGTAGTTCAGCGCCTGATTCAGCGGGTTGAGCACGGCGAGCACGGCGAGCGCGATCACGGTGTACCGGGCGAAGTCGTTGTCGGTGTTGAAGAACCACCAGCCGACGGCGGCCGGGACGAGGCGGACCAGCATGCGCAGCAGTGCCGCCGGGATGATCCGGGGGTCCAGGCGCTGCCAGGGGATGTCGGCCTCGGCCTGCTCCGGCGCCTCGCTATCCGGGCCGTCGGGCTCCGCACCGGATGGTGCTCGACCGGCACCGATCGGCTCGCTGTGCTCCTCCTCCTGCGCCGGCGGCAGACTCATGTCGCGTCCCCGCGGGTCTCAGCGACAGCATCGGTGAGCTGAACCACCAGATCGTCGGCCGTCTGTGCGCTCAGCCCCTGGACCAGTACGGCACCCTGTGCGGACCCGGTGGTCACCGAGACGGCAGCGAGACCGAGGATTCGGTGCAGCACATTGCGTTTCGCCTCCACGGTCTGCACCCGGGACAGCGGTGCGATCCGCCACTGCCGCCCCAGCCATCCGGTGCGGGAGTACACCGCCGTACCGGTCACCTCCCACCGGTGGGTGCGGTAGCGCAGCCAGGGGGCGAGGATCAGGCCAGGAAGCAGCAACACGGTCAGAGCCGCTGCCGCCCCCAGCAACCACGGGCGGCCACCCTCCCAGAACAGGGCCGGGACGAGCGTGGCGGCCAGTGCGAGCACCAGCACCAGCACCCGGGTGAGTAGCCAGTAGGTCCGCGCGCCTGGAGCGACCCGGTGCCGTGGCGGGCGCGGGGCGCCGTCGCTGGTCTTTGGCTCGGGCGGAACTGTTCCGGTCGGCGACGGCGTGGGGCCGGCTTCGTGCACGAGGCGTCTCCTTGGTTTGGACGTCCTCAGCGTACGGAGCGCCGGAGGGTGTGGGCATCCTTCGCGCGGTCGAGATCTCCAGGCGACCTTCCGCCACGAGGGGGAGGTGCGCTCAGCCTTCGCGCGGGAGCGGGTGCGCCGGGTGGCCGGGGTGGCGGGGCTCGATCAGTGACTGTGCAGGCGCCTCTCGACGCGCTTCACCATGCGTTTGACTTCCTCGGCTGGCCGTTCCTGGAGCGCTGCGAAGGCGAGTGCCTGCAGGGCGAAAGTGTGCCGGAACACCTGCGCGCGAGCGACGGTCTCAGCGTCGGCCAACTGCTCGACCAGGTCCCACCCGTGCCATGAGGCGAGGCTGGCCACGTCCTCGGCGGGGTCCTCCACCGCCGCCAGGTCCCAGTCCAGCACCCCGACGACTCGGCCATGGCTCCAGAGCACGTTGTTCCCGGCCAGATCGCCATGGTTGACGACACCAGATACCCGGGGCAGCGCCGCCAGAGCGTCGATCCTCCGGGCTGCCTCGCTGCGCGCCTCGGCCGCCAGGAGCGGCAGCACCTGCTCGGTCAGCACCGCCTGCCATCCCGGGCCACCGATGAACGCCCGCGCCGGAGCCAGATGGGGGAGCAGTGGCTGCACCGGCAGCGAGTGGATGGTCTCCAGCAGCTCGCGCAGCAGGTGCGGATCGCCGCTCCCGGCGGGATGCGGCGTGCCCTCGATCCGTTCGGTCGCCGCCGCCACATGCCCGTCCCGCTCGATGATCTGCCCGCGGCTGCGGGGCACCTGGAACGGCAGCTCCGGCAGTGCGTCCACCAGTCGCTGCACCCGTCGCAGCCCGGCAGCGGCGGGCCGGTCCCGGGCGATCCGGACCGCGGTTCGGCCGCAGAGCAGCACCAGAGTGGCGGAACCGTGCTCCACCCGGTGCCAGTCGGTCGGGTCACCGGACTCACCGGCTGACGCGAACGCCTCCTGCGCCAGCGCGGTGATCAGATCCTCGTCCGGGCGCTGGTACCCGGTGCGCCACTGCGCCATCAGGGGATCAGCAACACCTTGCCGGTGGTTCCCCGGCCCTCCAGTGCCCGGTGCGCGTCGGCGGCCTCAGCCAGCGGGAAGCGGGCGCCGATGTGCACGTCCAGGGCGCCGGTACGGGCGGCGGCGAACACGGCCCCGGCGCGGTAGCGCAGCTCCTCTGGGTCGGCGATGTAGTGGAACAGGGTGGGCCGGGTGAGGAACAGCGAGCCGGCCCGGTTCAGGCGCTGCGGGTCGAACGGTGGCACCTGCCCGCTGGCGCCGCCGAAGAGCACCAGCATGCCCCGGCTGCGCACACTGGCCAGGGATGCGTCGAACGTATCTTTCCCCACGCCGTCGTACGCCACATCCACCCCGACCCCGCCGGTGAGCTCACGCACCCGGGCAGGCAGCTCGGTGGTCAGGTCCGTCAGCTCGGTGTACCGGATCACCTCCGCGGCGCCCGCCTGGCGGGAGAGCTCCTCCTTCTCGGCTGTGGACACTGTGCTGATCACCCGGGCCCCGGCCGCCACGGCCAGCTGGGTGAGCAGCAGACCGACTCCGCCGGCTCCGGCGGTGAGCAGCACCTGCTGGCCGGGTTCCAGGGTCACGACACCGTCGGTGAGCATCTGCGCGGTCATCCCCTGCAGCGGCAGTGCCGCCGCGGTCACGGAGTCCAGGTCGTCCGGCACCGGCAGCGCCACCCCGGCATCGAGGAGAACCTGCTCAGCATAGGAGCCGCTGCTGCTGGACGCCCACGCCACCCGGTCGCCCACGGCCACCCCGGTCACCCCCTCACCCACGGCACTGACCACCCCGGCACCCTCACCGCCAGGAACCAGCGGGAAGTCCATCGGGTACACACCGCTGCGGTGGTAGGTGTCGATGAAGTTCACCCCGATCGCCTCGGTGCGCACCAGCACCTGACCCGGTCCGGGCTCCGGAGCCGGCCGCTCGACGAACTGCAGAACCTCTGGGCCGCCCGCCTCGGCGGCTTCGATCGCGCGCATGGTCACCAACCTACGCTGCCGGGCACACCCGGTGTCGACCCCCGGACCCGGCAGGCCTGCGGCACCGGGCGGCGAGCGGTTCGTAGAATGGCGGGGTGCGCACGATCCTCAACATCATCTGGCTGGTCTTCGCCGGATTCTGGCTCGCGGTCGCCTATGCGGTGGCTGGCCTGATCTGCTGCGTGCTGATCATCACCATCCCCTGGGGCATCGCCTCGTTCCGGATCGCCGGTTACATCCTCTGGCCGTTCGGCAGGGAGATCAGCCGCCGCCGGGACGCCGGACTGGGCTCAGCACTGGGGAACGTGGTCTGGTTCGTCTTCGCCGGCTGGTGGTTGGCGATCGGGCACGTGATCACCGCGGTGCCGCTGTTCATCACGATCATCGGCATCCCGATGGGCTGGGCCAACCTCAAGCTGATTCCGATCACGCTGACCCCGCTCGGCCGGGAGATCATCGAGACGCACCGCCCGTTCGCATCCTGAACCCGGTGCACCACCAGGTGAACCGAACGGTCCCCGCTCTCGTCTACTGGTTAAGCGCAACCGACGAGGGAGAGGGTCATGGGGAAGCGGGCGAAGGTTCTCATCGCAGTGGGGGTCACCCTCGTGGTGGTCGTGGTGGGGGTGCTGGTGGGCACTCGCCTCTACGGCAACTGGGTGAACAGCAATGCGGACGCCGTCCCCACGCTGTCCAGCACTGCGGACACGGGTGAGCTGGACGGCGACTGGAGCGTGTCCGAGGACAGTTTTGCCGGCTACCGGGTGAACGAGGTGCTGAACGGCCAGGACGTGACCGTCACCGGACGCACCGAGGACGTCTCCGGTCAGATCAGCATCACCGACGCCACGCTCACCGCAGCCACCGTGGAGGTCCAGCTGGACACAGTCGCCACGGACGAGTCCGCACGGGACGACTACTTCCGCACGCAGGCGCTGCGCACCGAGGAGTTCCCCACGGCGACCTTCGAGCTCACCGAACCGATCGAGGTGGCCGCGGGCACAGAGGTCGAGCTGGTTGGTGACCTCACCATCCGCGGGGTCACCCAAGAGACCACCGTGACGGCGCAGGCCGCCGCCGCCGGGCAGGGCCTGCAGGTGGTCGGCTCGGCGCCGATCACCTTCGCCGACTTCGGGGTGGAAGCCCCCGACCTGGGGTTCGTGGTGGTCGAGGAGGCGGGCTCGATCGAGTTCTCCCTGGAGCTGACCGCCCGATGAGTACCGGCCGACCACCCGCTGCCGCACCGGATGCGCTGCTGACCGCAGTGCACTCGACCTATGCGGCTGGGCTGCACCGGTATGTGGCGGCGATGGTGGGGGAGTCCCGGGCGGCCGACGTGGTGCAGGAGACCCTGTTGCGGGCCTGGCGGCACCCGGAGGTGCTGGCCCGCGGTGACGGCGCGGTGCGGGCGTGGTTGTACACGGTCGCCCGGAATCTCGTGGTGGACGAGTCGCGCAGTGCGCGCCGCCGCCGCGAGGTCAGCACCGACCAACTGCCGGAGGCGGGGGTCGAGGACGGTACCCAGGAGGTGCTGGACGCGTGGTTGGTGGCCGATGCGCTGGTGCAGCTCTCGGCGGAGCACCGGACCGTCGTGGTCGGTGCCTACTATCGGGGCAGATCGGTGGCCGAGCTCGCCGAGGAGCTGGAGGTGCCGCCGGGCACGATCAAGTCGCGGCTGCACTACGGGTTGCGGGCGATGCGGCTGGCGTTGCAGGAGAGAGGAGTCTCGTCATGACCGGCGAGGACCGTTACACCGACTGGGATGCGGCCTACGTCCTGGGCGCATTGAGCCCGCCGGAGCGGCGGGAGTTCGAGCGGCACCTGGCCGGCTGCACGGCCTGCCGGGAGGCGGTCACCGAGCTGGCGGGGATGCCCGCAGTGCTTTCGGAGCTCAGCCCGGACCAGGGTGTCGCCCTGGCTCCCGATCAGGGCGACGGCGCAGGACCGTCCGGCGGAGACGTCGTCAGTATCGCCTCCCTCGCCGCGGCAGCACGCCGCCGCCGACGGCGCCGCTCCCTCTGGCAGGGCGCGGCTGCTCTGGCGCTGGTGGCCGCCGGCGGCCTGGGCGGCTCGGTGCTGAGCAGTACGGGCTCCGACACCGAGAGCACAGATGACCAGGCGATCACCCTGGACCCGGTGGACGGCAGCAACGTCACTGCGGACCTGACGCTGACGCCGTCGGCCTGGGGTACTCGGATGGAGTGGTCCTGCTCCTATCCCAGCAGCGGAGCTTCCGGCGGCCCCGCGCCCACCTACCCCAGCGTGTACGAGCTGGTGCTGGTCGGGGCGGACGGGAGCCGCACGGTGGTGGCGACCTGGACCGGTGACGGCGACGATCATGCCAGTGGTCTCCTCGCCTCCTCCGCGGTGCCGGTGGAGGACATCACCCGGATCGAGCTCGGCGTGGAGGATGCCGACCGTGTCCTCGCGGCCGCCGAGCTGGGCGACGCCTGACCGGCTCGACCGCCGACCCGACCACTACGGGTCCGCATCGGCGGGCCCACCGGTGGATTCCCGTGCCACGATCTGAAAGTCCGCTTTGTACAGCTGTGCCGGACGGCGCGTGCCGGGACGTTGCTCGATGCGTTCGACGAGCATCTGGACCGCGGTGTCTGCGATGGTCTTGCGCCCCGCATCGACGCTGGAGAGGGACGGCAGGGTGAACCGGCAGTTGTCGATATTGTCGAAGCCGATCACCGCAACGTCGTCCGGGACCCGGTATCCCGCTTCACCGAGCGCACGAAGGGCGCCGACGGCCAGGGTGTCGTTCAGCGCGAAGATGGCGTCGAAGCTCACGCCGGAGGCGATCAGCGCCCGGGTGGCCTCCGCGCCGTTCTGTGGATGCCACGGGGCGACGGCGCGCTCCAGGCGTACGTCGTGCTCCAGGCCCGCCATGGCGAGTGCTTCTCGATAGCCGCGGACCCGCAGGTCCGAGGGCCGGATCTGATCCTCACGATGGTCGGGGTGTGCGCCGATGACGGCGATGCGCCGTCGGTCGCGGTCGATCAGGTGCCGGACGGCTGCCCGAGCCGCGCTGACGTTGTGCATCGTGACGTGGTCGGTCGGGCCGCCGAAGATTCGCTCGCCGAGCAGGACCAGGGGGTAATCGACATAGTCCAACAGCTCCAGATCCTCGGTCCCCAGCCGTTCCGGGCTGAACAGCAGCCCGTCGGTCTGCCGGAGACCGTTCGTCAGGACATCGGTCTCGTGCTGGCGACTGCCGCTGTGCTGGTCGACGATGACCCCCAGGCCCCGGCTCTCGGCGGCAGCGATGACGTCATCGGCCAGTTCGGCGAAGTAGTTCTGACGCAGCTCGGGAACGGCCAGACCGATGACCCCCGTCCGGCCGGACCGAAGTCCGCGGGCAGAGAAGTTCGGTCGGTACCCGAGCTCCTCGATCGCCTGCTGCACCCGGGCTCGAGTCTGCGGGTGCACATGTGGTTGGTCGTTCACGACGTTGGACACGGTCTTGCTGGAGACCCGTGCCAGTGACGCCACATCTCGCATGGTCACAGCCACGTCGACGTCCCCCTCCGTTTGGGGCTCAGCCTACTGCCACAGCCCTGATCGGCAGGCGCTGACCGCCCCCGGAGTGCGCCGGTTCGACGTCCGGCCCTTGACAAGTTTGACGCGCCGCGCAACTATTACTCCCGTCGTTACTACGTGGTAAAGAAGCAGGTCACGAGATTACTACGTAGTAGAGCAGGTCGGGAGTCAGTTGATCGGCGTGCCGCTCCATCTTCTCTGGAGTGACGACGGGCCGAGCAAGTACCTCACCGCAGAGGAGAGCAACATGGCACATGTCCTATCCAGAAGACGACGTCTGTCGGTCGTCAGTAGACGCGTGGCAGCGGGAGCTGTGGGTGCACTGGTCGC
The DNA here is from genome assembly GCA_019116305.1 of Candidatus Ruania gallistercoris. Taxonomy (GTDB): domain Bacteria; phylum Actinomycetota; class Actinomycetes; order Actinomycetales; family Beutenbergiaceae; genus Ruania; species Ruania gallistercoris. Next base: position 25,804 of record DXBY01000337.1, read on the forward strand.
GACAGGGGGGGTGGTCGCTCTGTCGACGCCGGCGGCTGCCGATGACCCCTGGGTCACGATCGACGACGACGGTTTCGCCACCTTCACGGTCCCAGTCGACGAAGTCGAGGAAGCCGTGGGTACCGACATCAGCCAGATCGTGGCCGAAGGCAACTTCGGCCCTTCTGCCAACTGGGCCGAGTTCGGACTATCTCTCGGCGGAGAGGTCGCCACTGGTGTCCTCGGTCCACTCGAGCCGGGGTTGTACTACTACCAGATCACGGCCGACGACCACCTGCCGATGAAGGATCCGACCAACTCGAGCTCCGTCGCTTCTGAGCCCGAGTGGAGCACCCTGTATGTTCCCGGTGAGGGCGCCGAGAATCTGGCCGACGCCCCTGAAGCGGACCGTGGTGAGGTCAGCGAGCTGACCTATCGCAGTTCTGTGGCGCGCGAGGACCGGACGGCTCTCGTGTGGACGCCACCTAACTACGACGATTCTCGTGCGGAGTCGTATCCAGTGCTGTACCTCCAGCACGGTGGCGGGCAGTCCTACCGTGACTGGGTCGAGGTCGGGCGCGCGGCGCAGATCTTCGACAACCTGCTCGCTCAGGGCGAGATTCAGGAGATGGTCGTGGTGATGGGGAACGGCAACGTCTCCAGCTTTGCCGACGAGCTGCTCCGGAACATCACCCGTGCCGCCGAGCGCACGTACAACATCTCGTCCGACCCCAGCCGACGAGCACTCGCGGGGCTGTCGATGGGTGGGGGACAGACGTTCGACGTGCTTGCGAGCGATCCTGGCGAGTTCTCAGGTATCGGTGTCTTCGGGTCCGGCAGCTTCCTCGGCGCCGTCGACAGGCTTATCGATTCCGACCAGTCCATCGATCAGATCAATGAGGTCACCGACCTCGTGCGGATCTACGTCGGAAACCCGACCGATCACGCCTACAACTCCACGCACGAGGCGCTCGCGAAATTGGACGAGGCTGGACTTGAGTACCAGTTCGACGGTGCCAACCCCGACGCCGGGCACAACTGGGACGCATGGCAGGAGAACCTGACTGACTTCGCCCAGCGGCTGTTCCAGGACGGGCCGTCGGACGGCATGAGTCCCGGCCACACCGCGATCGACGAGCCGTTCGAGACTCCGGCCTCGGGCACGACGCCGACCCCGTGGGTGAGCGAGGACGGTTACGTCACGTTCGAGACCACGACTGAGTTCGCCGACGCAGAACACGTGACAGTCTGGGCCAACTGGGGTCCGAGCCACCTGTGGACACGGGTCGAACTCACCCAGGAGGGGGACCGGTGGCGAGGGACCGTCGGTCCGCTTGAGGCAGGCTGGTACCACTACCGGCTGATCGTGGACATGGAGGCCCAGAAGGACACAGGGAACCCCACGAGCGTGACGACGGAACCGACGTGGAGCCAGTTCCTCGTGCCGGGCGATGCGGCACGGATGGTCTCGCCGGTGCCCGAAGGTGACGGTGGCGTGATCGAGGAGATGACCTACCAGAGCGATGTCGCCGGTGAGCAACGTACCTCTCTGGTCTGGACTCCACCGGGGTACGACGCGGACCGGGCCGAGCCGTACCCGGTGTTCTATCTCCAGCACGGTGGCGGACAGTCCTACACCGACTGGACCGAGATGGGGCAGGCGAAGAACATCCTGGACAACCATTTCCGGGACGGGAACCTTGAGCCGATGGTCGTGGTGATGAGCAACGGCAACGTCGGTGACTTCACCACTGAGCTGATGGAGAACGTCGCCCCCGCCGCTGAGGCACAGTTCCACGTGAGCGACGATCCTCAGCAGCGAGCCCTGGCCGGCCTGTCCATGGGCGGCGGACAGACGATGGGCGTGCTGACCGAGCAACCAGGTGAATTCGCCTACATCGGCACATTCTCCGCCGCCTACTCGGGCGACGGTGCCGATCTGGACGTGGCAGCCATCAACGAGGGCACCACGTTGCTGCGCCTGTACAACGGCAACATCACCGACTTCACCTACGGTGGCGTGGTCAACACGATGGAGACCTTCGACCGGCTCGGTGTGGCGTACGAGTTCGACGGCTGGTTCGAGGGCCCGCACGGCTGGGACACCTGGCAGTACGCGCTGACCGACTTCGCGCCGCGGCTGTTCGACTCGGCCACCGCGGAGGACTCCGACGGGATCGAGATCGAAGCGACCGTGCCGGAGGCCGCCGACGGGTACCTGTCGTTGACGATCGCCGAGCACGGCGGCAGCGTGAGCCTCGGCGAGGCGCTGAACGCAGGCGATCGCCTGGCGATGGCCGGCGAGCTGCCTGCCATCACGGTGACCGACTCTCGGACGGACGAGCAGGCCGGCGACACCGGCTGGGCAGTCTCCGGCCAGTCCTCGGCGCTCGCCGGTGCGGGTGCCGAAATCGGCGCAGACCACCTGGGCTGGACTCCGATGCTCGCGAACGAGCGTGATGGGGTCGTGGCGGGTAGTGCGGTCGACGGCGTCCTCAGCGGCGGAGGCGGCCTCGCCGCACCGCAACGGCTGCTGGAGGCGGCCAGTGAGGGACGATCCGGCTCGATCGCCGCCACGGCGGAGCTTCTGCTGGAAGTGCCGGTCGACACCGAGCCCGGTACGTACACCGGCGCGGTGACCGTGTCCCTGTTCCCCGTCGACTGACGGACCAGCCGATCGGTGGTGCGGCCGGGACCGGCTGCACCACCGATCGTCGCGAGAAAAGGCAGGAGGCACCAGATGAGAACGTTTGTACGGTACGGCGCAGCGCTGACCCTGGTTGCGCTGACGGTCGGAACGGTGACTTCCTCGGCTCTCGGTGACACCAGGGGTGGGGACGATGACGCGGGCCGCGTCACCTGGACCGTCGAACCCGCGACCTCCGGTGAATCGGACGAACGGGTCTCGATCCGGCACGACATCGACCCGGGCGATACTGTGACGGATGAGGTCGAGGTGCGAAACTTCGGCCCGAGCGCGGCCACGTTCCGTGTCTATGCCAGTGACGGCGTCGTCGGTGACAGCGGTGCCTTCGACATTCTCCCGCCGGAGCAGGAGCCCGGTGACGGTGGATCCTGGGTGACGTTCGAGGGCGGGGCGGGGCAGAGTGCTGAGCGGGCCGATACAGTGCTCGTGCACCTGGAGCCCGAGTCCGCCACTGTGGTGCCCCTGACGATCACCGTGCCCGAGGACGCCGTCCCGGGGGACCATCCGGCCGGTGTTGTCGCCGAGTGGGTTCCGGAGGACGAGCACAACGTCCAGCTGACTTCCCGGGTGGGCGTACGCCTCCACCTCCGAGTGGCCGGGGAGCTCGCGGCGCACGTGCTCGCGACCGATCCAGAGGTCAGGTGGAACCCCGGCTGGAACCCGTTCGGCAGTGGTGACCTTTCTGTGAGCTACCTGCTCCAGAACACCGGAAACGTCCGGCTCGGCACAGATTCGCAGCTGCAGGTCGCCGGTCCGTTCGGTCTCCTCCCGGCGCGCGTGGAAGACACCCGACGAGAGATTCTGCCGGGAGATCAGGTGCGGGTTGTGGCGCAGATCCCGCACTGGGGTCTGTTCTGGACGGCCGGGCAGATCACCGTCACGCCGGACGTCGTGGGCGAGGACGCCCCGGATGCGGACGCCGAAGCAAGCGCCACGGAGTTCGCTCACGTGACAGTCCCGTGGCCGCAGGTCGCCGTGCTGGTGCTCATCGCTGCGGTGCTGTACTTCCGGCGGCGCCGCCGCAGGCAGGCAGAACATGCGGTCCAGAGGCGCATCGATGCTGCCGTGGCCGATGCCGTCCGGGCGCCTGGTTCCGACCGAGAGGTGCCCTCGCGGGCCGAGGAGGTCACACGCACGTGAAGAAGATCCTCTATTCCCAGCGTTTGGCGCCGTACTTCTTCATCGCACCGTTCGTGATCACTCTCGCAGTCTTCTGGCTGGTTCCACTGGGCCGGGCGTTCGTGATGAGCACCCAGGAGGTCCTGTACGGCCAGGCCTCCTTCATCGGGCTCGACAACTACCGGCGGCTCTGGAACGACCGAGTCTTCTGGCAGTCACTCTTCAACAGTGCTCGCTACATGGTGCTCACGCTGGCGCTGCTGATACCGATACCGATGATCCTGGCAGCTGTGGTCAGTTCGAAGATCGGAAGTGCAAGGGTCAAAGGATTCTTCAAAGCGTCGATGTTCGTGCCAGCGCTCACCTCAGTGGTGGTGGCGGGCATCATATTCCGGTTGATGTTCTCGGAGTCGGAAACCGGACTGATGAACCAGGTGGTGGGCTTCTTCGGGATCGGTCCGGTCCGCTGGCTGCGTGAGGACATCCCGGGACTCATTGCCCTCCTGGCGCTCGCCATGTGGCGTTATACGGGCGTCAACATCATGTACTTCATCGCAGGTATGCAATCGATATCGACCGACTACTACGAAGCGGCCTCCATTGACGGCGCGGGCCGGATCCAGCAGTTCTTCAGGATCACGATCCCGAACCTGAAGCCGACCATCGTGTATGTCACGACGATCAGTGTGTACGGCGGTCTGGCGATGTTCCTCGAGAGCTTCATGCTCTACGCGGGCAATAGTTCGCCGAACAATCAGGGCCTCACGGTCGTGGGTTACCTGTATCGCAAAGGTGTCGAGGAAAATGATTTAGGTTTCGCATCTGCGGTCGGTGTTGTGCTTTTAGTCGTGATCATGGCGATCAACATCACGAATCTCACGCTTTCGGGGACCTTCAAGAAGGAGGAGGTGCGATGATGGCGAGCAAGCCCACGCGGATGAAGCACGCGTTGCCGCGCGGACTGTTCATGACAGTTCAGGCCGTCTTCCTGGTGACGTTGGCACTGATCGTTCTGACACCGTTGGCGGCCATCTTCGTGGGCACCTTTCAGGAGGGGACCTTCATCATCCGCAAGGGAGTCACGCTGGACATCGACTTCACCGCACTGTCATGGGACAACTACGTGATGCTGTTCACGGACTCGGGGCTGTACTTTCGATGGTTCGCCAACAGCGTGTTCCTCACCGTGGCACAGGTCGCCGGCACGTTACTGGTGAGCTCGTTCGTGGCCTATGGCTTCGCGATGTACGAGTTCAAAGGGAAGAATGCAGGTTTCATCGCAGTGTTGCTGCTGATGACAGTTCCTTTCGAGATGATGATGCTACCGCTCTATGTGCTGGTGAACGACTTCGGGCTGGCGGACAGCTACGCGGTGATCGTTTTGCCATTCCTGGCCGCAGCAGTGACGATATTCTTCTTTCGCCAGTATTTCCAAGGTGTCCCGAAGGAGCTGCTGGAGGCCGGTCGCGTTGACGGCGTCACCGAGTTCGGGATCTTTTTCAAACTTGTCATGCCGATCTCTATGCCGGCTGTAGCAGCGATGGCGATCCTGAACGGGATGATCGTGTGGAACAATTTCCTCTGGCCGCTGCTGGTGCTGCGCAGTGCAGACAAATTCACCCTTCCGATCGGCCTTAACACCTTGCTGACCCCGCACGCCAACAATTACGAGCTGTTGATCATCGGAGCATTCGTCTCGGTGATTCCGGTTCTAGTGCTGTTTCTACTGTTTCAACGGTTCTTTGTTGCCGGCATGACGGCCGGTGCGCTCAAAGGTTGATGACGATGTCAACAGAACGGAGAAGGAAGATGACCAGATCACGACGAGCCGCGGCGGTTGCCGCAGCAGGGCTCACCACTGTGTTGCTGGCTGCCTGCGGCAGTGGCGGCACTGACGCCGAGGGCGGGGTGAACGAGGACGGCAGCGTCACCCTTGACATGTGGGTCTTCGCCGAACTGCACGCGACCTACTACGAGGAGATGGCCGAGGCCTGGAACGGGGAGAACCCGGACCGGCCGGTCGATCTCCAGGTCACGGTGTACCCCTACGACGACATGCACAACAAGCTGCAGCTCGCGGTGAACTCCGGCGAGGGTCTTCCCGATGTCGTCGATATCGAGGTGAACAAGTTCTCGAACTTCGTCCTCGGGGACAACCCGCCGCTTCTCGACCTGACGGCGGCGGCCGACCCCTACATCGATGATGTGGTGCAGGCCCGTCTCGACCTGTACAGTCGGAACGGCTCGATCTACGGCTTCCCGACCCATGTGGGCGCCTTCGTGTCCTTCTACAACACGGCTCTGCTTGAGGAAGTCGGTATCGACTACACCTCGATCGAGACCTGGCAGGACTTCGAGGACGCGGGAGCGGAGTACCACGAGGCAACCGGTGCAGCGTTTGGCGTGGCCAGTACGGGGGTGAACTTCCTCGAGCCGCTGATCGTCACCCAGCTCGGTGGAAACATGTTCGCCGACGATGGGAGGGTCGCGGTGAACAGCCCGGAGACCGTCGAGGCGCTCGAACTGCTGCAGGGAATGCAGGAGGCCGGTGCCATCTCGACGATCCCGGGCGGTAGCCCCGACGATGAGGAAGCCTTCGGGGCCATCAATGCAGGAGACCACGCTGCGGTCGTCTATCCCGGCTGGTACACGTCGCGTTTCGTTGACTACATGCCGGATCTAGCCGGTGATATCGCGATCGCACCGGCACCAGTCGTCGAAGGTTCCGAAGTGGCGACGATCGGTGGTGGCGGCACCGGGACCTCCGTGCCGGCAGCGTCCCCGGACAGTGAGTTCGCCGCGGAGTGGCTCGCGTTCGCGAAACTGTCACCGGAGGCGAACGTGGCAGTGTGGGAGATCCTCGGTTTCGACCCGGTGAACATGGAGGTCTGGCAGGACGAGGAGGTCACCCATGCGGAGGACAACAAGTTCAACGAGTACTTCCAGACGAACCTCTTCGACGTGCTGAATGAGTACCAGGGCGAGATCGGCCACTTCGAAGGGTTCACCAACCCGGACTGGCCCTCGATCGACAACCAGTTCACCACGGTGACGTTCAACGAGATCTTCGAGAACGGCGTCCCGGCCCAGGACGCCCTGGACCAGGCGCAGAATGACCTGGAGAACGAACTCGGCCACTAGGTCTCGGCCCGCCCAGGTGGTCCGGCTCGACCGCCACCCCTGGGCGGGCACTCAGCCCCGGGTCGACCACCTCACCTGCGTACTACGACGGGGACGAACCGTCCCCCGGTGGCCGTCACCAGGTCAGCCGGCGCCAGGGACACGTCGAGGCCGCGCCGCCCACCGGAGACGTAGATCCGATCTAACGGCTCAGCGGTGCGGTCGATCAGCGTCGGCAGCGCAGTGCGCTGACCGATCGGGGAGATCCCACCGGTCACGTACCCGCTCGAACGTTGGGCATCCGCAGGTGGCGCGAGTGCCGCCTTCTTCTGCCCGAAGGCTTGCGCCACCGCTTTCAGGTCCAGCGACTCGGTGACCGGCACCAGCGCCACCGCGAGTCCGCCGTGCCGGTCCAGACCCGACACCCGCACCACCAGGGTCTTGAAGACCAGATGGGGTTCCACACCGAGCGCCGCGGCGGCCTCCAGCCCGAAGCTCAGCTCGCTGCCAGGATCGTGGCTGTAGGGGTGCACCTGGAACGCGATTCCCGCCTCGGTCAGTGCCGCCGTGGCCGGGGCGGCCCCGGCCCTGATCCGGGACATCAGGCCGGGCCGGTGACCGAGATCGTCACCGAGGTGGCGTCGCCACCCCACTCGCCGACGATCAGCACCAGCGGGCCGCTGGGCGTCTGCGCCACCAGCTGCGGGTCGTAGTCGCCGCCTGAGTAGTCGCGGTCGTCGTTCACCCGCTCCCGGCCGGCAGAGTCCAGGGTGGCCAGGGTCGGGTCGGCGCTGCCGTTGTCCCGGACGTCCACCGTGTACTCGCCCTCCTCGGCGATCTGCACCACGCCGATCCAGGTCCCCTCAGCAGGGACGTTCGCGCTGGTGCTGCCGCCGATCTGGACCTCCTCGGTGATCGGCGTGGAGGCGGCAGTGAAGGAGGTCGCGCCACCGTTGACCTCTTCGACCACCACGGTGTAGTCACCGGCCTCCAGCGTGGGCGCAGCGAACGGGTCGAGTGAGGTGCCGTCCAGCATGTCGCTCAGGTCGCGGCCGCGATCGTCAGCGCTGTACACCTCGTCGCCACCCTCATCGAGGACAGTGAGCTCGAGGTCCACGGCGCCGCCGTCTCCGCGCACGTCGATAGCCAGGGTGGTGGCACTGGGCAGGCTCAGCGCTCCCTCGTACCGGCCACCAGCGTCGAGACTCTCGGCGGTCTCCCCGTCGGCGGCGAACGTGCCGGTCACTACCGCACCAGACCCGGGCGAGGCGGACGGCGGCTGGGACGGACCGGGGCCGTCGGGCTCGTTCCGGCCGGAGACCAGCCAGTAGCCCAGTCCGGCGACCAGCAGCACCGCCAGCACCACCAGGGAAGCGACCGCAGCGGTCCCGCCCGGGGTGCCGCGCACCCCGGCACCGAACACCTTGGTGCCATCGTCGTCGCGGGGTTGAGCCGCCGGCCCCCACGGTTGGTTCGGCTGCCACCCGTCACCGGGCGTGCCGGGGGCGACCATCACATCCGGGCGGTGGCTGAGCTCAGCCAGGTATGGGTAGTCCGCACGGGCGGTGGCGGCGCCGTGCTCCTGCTCGTCGGCGGGCACGATCGGGGCGTAGTACTCGGTCCAGGAGTCCCCGTCCCAGTACCGTTCCTGGTTCGCACCCTCTGGGTCCGGGTACCAGCCCGCCTCTTGGTCGCTCACGCGCCCATCGTAGGCAACTGCCGGCGACGGCGTCGCTCACCGGGCAGGGGAGGAGTCACCATGGCAGTGGCCGCTGTCAGCCCGGCGGATTCGGCCCGGCGGATTCGGCACTGCCGACGCCGGCGCGACACCCGGGAGCACGACCGCCCGCACGCAGTAACGAATGAATCGATTCACGCTGGAGGGGGTGACCAGGGGGGAGGGGGTGACCAGGGGGAGGCGGCGCCAGGGTGGGGTGGGTCAGGAGGTCGCCGGGCCGACGTGCAGGTCCGTGAGCACCACGCGTCCGGTCTCGTCGGTGGCGGCGAGGTCTACCCGCGCGCTCAGCCGCCAGTCCCGGTCGCCGTCGGGGTCGTCGAAGATCTGCGTCACCCGCCAGCCTGTGGCAGCGCCGTCAGCGTCGGGCCGCATGTCGATCTGCACCAGGGCGGCCGAGCGGGCGTCCGGCCCGATGCCCAGGTCCTCGTACTCGGCGAAGTACCCGGCCATCGCCTGCTCCCAGCGCTCGGCGGTCCATCCGGCATCGCCGTCCAGCTCACCGAGCCGCTCGTAGTTCTCCCGGGCGGCCAGCTCCACCCGGTGGAACAGTGCATTGCGCACCAACCGGCGCAGCAACCGCGGGTTCGCGCTCGGCGGCGCGTCGGGCCCCGGTCCGAACCGCGCCTCCGCCTCGTCCGCACCTGCCGCCTCAGGTGCGTCCACACCAAGGGGGCCGGAGCCGGCCACAGCAGCTGCGCCGTCGCCGGCCTGCAACGCCTCCCACTCGGCGAGCAGGGAGGAGTCGATCTGGCGCACCAGGGTGCCCAGCCACTCGATCAGCTCGCTGAGCTCCTCGGTGCGCATCCGTTCGGGTACCACCTGCCGCAGCGCCTTGTAGGCATCGGTGAGGTAGCGCAGCACCACCCCTTCGCTGCGGGCGATGGAGTACGTCGAGATCAGCTCGGAGAAGGTCATCGCGGACTCGGCCATCTCGCGGACCACGGACTTCGGCTTCAGCTCGTAGTCGTCCACCCAGGGGTTGGTCAGGCGGAACTCCGCCAGGGCTGCACTCAGCAGCTCGGCCAGCGGCTGGGGGTAGGTGATGTCCTCGAGGGCGTTCATCCGCTCGGTGTACTCCCAGCCCTCGGCCTTCATCGCGCCGATCGCCTCACCCTTGGCTGCCTTCTCCTGCGCGATCAGCAGCGGGCGCGGGTCCTCCAGGGTGGACTCGATCACCGAGACCACGTCCAGCGCAAAGTCCGGATCCTCGGGATCGAGCAGCTCCAGGGCGGCCAGGGCGAACGGGGACAGTGGCGCGTTCAGCGCGAACTCGTCCGGCACCTCACCCACCAGCCGCACGGTGCGCCGGCCGTCCGGGCCTACCACCGCCTCCAGCAACCCGGCCTGGCGCAGGGTGCGGTAGATGCCCACCGCCCGGCGCAGGTGCGGGTTCCGCTCGGTGACCGGATCGTGGTTATCGGTGAGCAGGCGAGTGATCGCCGGCAGTGGGTCACCGGGCCGGGAGAGCACCCCGAGCACCATGGCGTGCGAGACCTGGAACTGGCTGGTCAGCTGCTCCGGCTCCGCGTCGCGGAGGCGTTCATAGGTCTTGTCGGTCCAGTTCACCGCACCGGTCGGCGCCTTCTTCCGGACGATCTTGCGCTTCTTCCGCTCGTCGTCGCCGGCCTTGGCGAGCGCCTTGGCGTTCTCGATCACGTGCTCCGGTGCCTGCACGATCACCTCACCGGTGGTGTCGTACCCGGCGCGCCCGGCTCGGCCCGCCACCTGGTGGAACTCCCGCGCGGACAGATGCCGGGTGCGGACGCCGTCGAACTTGGTCAGCCCGGTGAGCAGCACGGTGCGGATCGGCACGTTGATCCCCACCCCGAGGGTGTCGGTGCCGCAGATCACCGGGAGCAGACCGGCCTGGGCGAGCCGTTCCACCAGCCGGCGGTACCGGGGCAGCATCCCGGCGTGGTGCACCCCGATGCCGTGCCGCAGCAACCGGGACAGGGTGGTGCCGAACCCGCGGGCGAAGGCGAACCCGCGCAGCGCCTCGGCGATCTGGTCCCGGTGCGCCCGGGAGGCGACCGGGATCGAGGTGAGCGACTGTGCCTGCTCCACGGCGGCCGCCTGGGTGAAGTGCACGATGTACACCGGGGTGCGGTGGGTGCCGAGCAGCTCGCGGACCACCTCCTGCAGCGGTTCGGTGGAGTAGGAGAAGGTCAGCGGCACCGGGCGCTCGGTGTTCGCGATCACCGCGACCTCGGTCCCGGTGCGCCGGGTGAGGTCCGCCGCGATCGGCGTGACGTCCCCGAGGGTGGCGCTCATCAGCACGAACTGGGTGCCGGTCAGCTCCAGCAGCGGCACCTGCCAGGCCCAGCCGCGCTGCGGGTCGGCGTAGAAGTGGAACTCGTCCATGATCACCTGGTCGGCGCCGGTGTCGGCGCCGCTGCGCAGCGTCTGGTTCGCCAGGATCTCGGCCGTGCAGCAGATGATCGGCGCCTCGGTGTTGATCGCGGAGTCACCGGTGAGCATGCCCACCTGGTCGGCACCGAAGATCTCCACCAGGTCGAAGAACTTCTCGCTGACCAGTGCCTTCAGCGGGGCGGTGTAGTAGCTGCGCTGCCCCCGGGCCAGGGCCACGTAGTGCGCCGCCACGGCGATCAGCGACTTCCCCGACCCGGTGGGGGTGGAGGCGATGACGTGCGCGCCGGTGACGATCTCGATCAGCGCCTCCTCCTGGTGCGGGTACAGGTCCAGGCCGCGGCCGGCCGCCCAGTCGGTGAAGGTTTCGACGAGGGCGTCGTCATCGGTCGGGTCGGCAGGCAGGGAGAGTGTCATCGCTGGCCATTGTCCCCTGGTGCAGCGGGCCCGCTCACGATTCGGGCCTTTCCGGCACGGATTGGGACTCCGGCTCCGGGGTGAGGTTCACTGGAGCCGTGACCCGACCGTTGTGCTTCCTCGCCTCCCGCGCCGAACCGGCCGCGGCCGATGCCGAGTACGCGAGCGTGCTCGCATTCACCGGCTTGGCTCCGGAGCAGCTGGTGCGGGTGCGGTTGGAAACCGGCGAGGAACCGGGGGACCTGACCCGGTATGCGGGGGTGATCCTCGGCGGTAGCCCGTTCACGGCCTCCACCCCGGAGGCGGACAAGACCGCGGTACAGACCGGCGTCGAAGCGGTGTTGATGGACGTGCTGGACCAGGTGGTCGCCCACCGGATCCCGTTCCTCGGCCTGTGCTACGGCATCGGCGTGGTGGGTCGCTGGGCCGGCGGCCTGGTGGACGGTACCTACGCGGAGGACACCGACGCCGTCACCATCACCCTCACCGACGCCGGCCGCGAGGACCCCCTGCTGGTCGGGATGCCGGCCTCGTTCGAGGCGTATGTCGGACACAAGGAGGCGTGCACCCAGCTACCACCCGGTGCGGTGGTGCTCGCCCGGTCCGCTGCCTGCCCGGTGCAGATGTACCGGTTCGCGCCGGGCGCCTACGTCACCCAGTTCCACCCGGAGATGGATGCCGAGGCGGTGCAGTTGCGGATCGAGGTGTACGCCCACGCCGGCTACTTCCCGCCGGAGGAGGTGGA
>DXBY01000338.1 GCA_019116305.1 Candidatus Ruania gallistercoris
CGAGCCTAATGGCGCGCTGGCAGCCATGGTGGCGGATCGGTGGGGCGTGCGTGGGTGGGGTGGCGATATGGGGGTTATCAGGTCACCAGTGCCGATAGGGCGCGGTGTGCGCCGGCAGCGGGTCATCGGGCGGCGCTACCATCCATCCTTCGTGCCGGAGTACCTCGGCGGCCTCTTCCTGCAGATCACGTACCGCTGCGCGCAGTTGGCGGCGTCGCCAGGTCTGTCTACTCTCCGTCACCGCCACCTGCCAGCCCGGCTTGGCATCCACGCCGCAATCGCGGACCAAGAACTCGAGTACATCCTCGAGTCCGGGGCGGAACCGTTCACCGCCGACCGGAAGGTGGAGGCTTGAGAGCAGGTGCGGCTTCGAGACACGACCCAATCGGTGTGCGCGTGCGAGAAGGGTGGCGAATGCGCCTCGCTCTGCATGGAACTGCCAGTGACACACCGGCTCTGTGTGCAGGTCAGCCCTGTACTCCAAGCGAAGGAGTGGGTTGCGGTCGAGGCTGGAGTAGACGGCAATGTCCGATCGTGACGTCTTGAGATGCTGGCCGAGCCGATCCAGTTCCTGGAACAGACGCACCGTCAGGTGCGCGTACTCGATACCGTCTACCAACAGCGGAATCACCTGCCTCGCGGCGGAGTGGCCCTCCGGCCGTACGACGTAGCGGTGGCCGAACTCCACCGACACGATCCGCCGCGCGCCCGGCAGCACGTCGTCGAGGAGTTTTGGACGTCTGCGGCGAACGCCGCCGAACGTGCAGCTAGTTCAGTCACGCCCGTCGTCGCCGAGCAAGAACGCGATCTCTTCTAGGTCTTCAGCTGCATACCACTCATCACCCAGGAGCGCGCCAGCCTCTATGCGGCTCTCGAACTCGTCACGAGTGACACCCAAGCCCGCAAGGATCCGTTCACGCCGCGTGGTCAACTCTTCGCGAGTGACAGGTACTGTTCGCGGTGCCATTCGTCCCTCTCCTTCCCATCGGGCTTGCACTGTACGTCCAACCTAGGACATTCCCGACCATTCCGTCGGATATGACCTGCCTGGCTGTCAGGAAGAGCGTCCGGGCTCACGGGGAGTGGCCCAGAGGTTAAAGGACCACGGCCCCCGATCCTTCGGGCCTGGTCGAGGACCGGTTGATGGGCGAGGACGATCGGTCAGGCCGCGCTCGCCGTCTGCCGCTCCGCCAGCACCTCCGAGTCCGGACCAACGACCGCGCCCGGACGCACCCGCGCACCGGCACCGACGTGGGTGCGGCTGCCGATGCGCGCTCGCTCCCCCACCACGGCCCCCGGGCCCACCCGGACGGCAGTTGCCAGGTAGGCACCGGCGCAGACGTACGCGCCGGGTTCCACCCAGCAGCCGGGGCCGAGGCGTGCGCCGGACTCGACCGTCGCGCCCTGGTCTACCCAGGCGTTCTGCTCGATACATGCGCTCGGATCGACATCGGCGCGGGTCGCGACCATGCCGCCACCGTTCTCGTGCCGGCGGTACCGCACGATCGTGCCGTCGTCGAGCTCAAGCTCCTCGTACTTCTTCCTCGTCAATGGTGTCCCCTTTCCTCTAGTGACATAACGACCACCAGCCACGCGGAATTCCCGATCAGCCCTCCGGCACGGAACGGCGCACAGCACGGCTACCGGGCGCCGTCGGGCTTATCGTGAAGGAGTGATGTCCCCGGTCGCCTCCGCCCGTGCCAAGTTGGCGCGCTCGCTGCGCGACCGGGTGGCCGGTCCGCAGGCCGAACGCCGCTCGCAGGCAATCTGGTTGGCGCCCGGCGAGCGCCGGTTCGCGCCCGATGCTCCGATCTGCCGGGTGCAGGGCCATGCCGCCATGTATCCCGGCGGGATCCGGGCGCTGCTGCTGCAGTCGCTGCACCCGTTGGCGATGGCCGGTGTGGGCGAGCACTCCGGCTACCGGGACGACCCGTGGGGCCGACTACAGCGCACCAGCGAGTTCCTCGCGATGACCACGTTCGGCCCGGTCGACTCGGCCGAGCGGATGATCGACAAGATCAACCGGATCCACGAGATGGTCTCCGGTACCGACCGCCAGGGCCGGCCCTACTCGGCCACTGATCCGCACCTGCTGGAGTGGGTGCACGTGGCCGAGATCGACAGCTTCCTGGCCGCTCACCAGCGCTATGCCCGGGTCCCGCTCACCCCCGGTGAGGCCGATGAATACGTGGACCAGGCGGCCTATGTGGCCACCCGGCTCGGCATCCCGGACCCGCCCCGCACGGTCACCGACCTGCAGCGTGCCCTCGCAACGTTCCGGCCGGAGCTGGAGACGACGCCTGGTGCGCTGGACGTGGTGCGCTTCCTGCTCCGCGAGCCACCCCTGCCCCGTGCTGCCCGCCCCGGTTTCGGGCTGCTCGCTGCGGGCGCGGTCGGGTTGCTACCCGGCTACGCCCGGGAGATGCTCGGCCTGCGCCTGCGTGGCCCGCTTCGCCGAGTCGACACGTCGGTGATGCGCCGGATCGCGCTCCCGCTCGGTGGGCTCGGCACGGCGGCCGTGGGCTGGGCCACCGGCGACCCGGGCGAGATCCGGAACCAGCCGGGCAGTGTGGCTCCGGTGACCCCGGGCTGATCCCGATAGGCTCGTCGCGGCCCTGTGCAGAACAACCGATCGGGAGACGGCCCATGATCGACCCGCGCGAGATCGTCGCCCGCACACTGGACGGATTCGAGGCGACGCCTGCGGACCCTCCGGGAACGCGGACCAGCGCTGAGGGCGGACGCGGTGTGGGGATGCTCCACGTGCCGGACTGCCCTGCGGGCGGCCTGTCCTCGTGGGCCACTGTGCAGGCCAGCGACTTCGAGACACCGCTGAGCACCCGCGATGGCCGGCCGGTCCGGGTCGAGTTCGTCGCAGCCGCCGATGCTGGGCTGGACCGGTTCGGCGACGCCGTGGCCGCCTGCGCGTTCGCTATCGACCCGGGTCACGACATCAGGCCCGGAACGGTGTACCGAGACGCGGTGGCGCACCGCTATCCGTCGGCGACGACGCCGCATCTGTTCTCGGTCATCCCGTTCGTCTGGGATTCCAGGTTCGCGAGCTATGACGATGACGATGTGCACGTGACCTGGTTGCAGGTCGTGCCGATCACCGAG
>DXBY01000339.1 GCA_019116305.1 Candidatus Ruania gallistercoris
GACAGAGAAGGAGCGAGGCGATGGACACCCTGGACCTGTCCCGGCTGCAGTTCGCCGTGGTGACGATCTACCACTACTTCTTCGTGCCGATGTCGATCGCACTGGCGGCCTTGACCGCAGGCCTGCAGACCGCCTGGCGACGCACCGGAAAGCAGCACTACCGCGACCTGACGATGCTGGTCGGCAAGCTGCTGATGGCCACGTTCGCGGTCGGGATCGTCACCGGCCTGGTCCAGGAGTTCCAGTTCGGCCTGTCCTGGAGTGAGTTCGCCCGCTTCTACGGCGATGTGTTCGGGCCCACGCTGGCGATCGAGGGGATGCTCGCGTTCTTCCTCGAGGCCACCTTCCTCGGTCTGTGGTTCTTCGGCTGGGACCGGCTGGGCCCCCGGCTGCACCTGGCCACGATCTGGATCGTCGCCGTCGGTACGGTGCTCTCGGCGTTCGTGATCCTGGCTGCGAACTCGTTCATGCAGAACCCGGTCGCCTACGACATCGATCCGGAGACTGGGCGAGCCCGGCTGGAGAACTTCACCGACCTGCTGGTCAACCCGGTGAACCTCGCAGCCTTCCCGCACACCATCGCCGGAGCCGCGATGACCGGCGGTGCCCTACTGCTGGCGATCGGTGCCTGGCGGGCCTGGCGCTCACCGGGCGGCGTGGAACATCGCGATCACGGCTCCTGGCGCTTACTGGCCCGGCTCGGTGCGTGGGTCAGCCTGATCGCCGGGATCGCCGTCGCGATCACGGGTGACCACCTCGGCAAGGTGATGACCCAGGTGCAGCCGATGAAGATGGCCGCTGCTGAAGCGCTGTATGACACCGAGTCCGGCGCACCGTTCTCGATCTTTGCCCTGGGCGGGGCCGACGGCGGCGAACCCTTCTTCAGCCTGGACATCCCCTATCTGCTCTCCATCCTGGCCACTGGCGACCCCACCGCCACCGTGCAGGGGATCAACGAGCTGCAGGCCCAGTACGTGGAGCTGTACGGACCGGGCAACTACATCCCCTGGGTGCCGGTGGCCTACTGGAGCTTCCGGCTGATGATCGGCGTCGGCATGCTCGCAGCCGCCATCGCCGCTGTGGTGCTCTGGCGCACCCGCCGGGGGCGTGGGCTCGAGCGCACGGACCGGGCCCGCCGCACCGGCCGGGCCCGCCACGGGAACCGGCTCGACCGGGTGCTGCTCGCCAGTCTCCCCCTGGTGCCGCTGCTGCCGCTCGCAGCGAACACCTTCGGATGGATCTTCACCGAGACCGCCCGCCAACCCTGGTTGGCCTTCGGCCTGTTCTTCACCCGCGACGGTGTCTCCCCGGGCCTGACCGAGGCCGAGGTGCTCGCCTCGCTGCTCGGCTTCGGCCTGCTCTACGGGATCCTCGCCGTGATCTGGACTCGGCTGGTGCTGCACCTGGCCCGCCTGGACCTGACCGCGGACCCGGATGCCCCAGCCGCCGACAGCCACGATCACGCCACCAGCGCACCGTCCTACTGAAGGAGCCCCGATGGACCTCGCCACCGTCTGGTTCGCCCTGATCGTCTTGTGCTGGGTGCTGTTCTTCGTGCTCGAAGGGTTCGACTTCGGTGTCGGGATGCTCGCCCCGATCCTGGGCCGGGGGAACGCGCAGCGGGGCGCCGCAGTGCGCACGATCGGCCCGGTCTGGGACGGGAACGAGGTCTGGCTGGTGGCCGCGATCGGGGTGATGTTCGCGGCCTTCCCGGACTGGTACGCCGCACTGCTCTCCGGCCTGTACCTGCCGTTCGTGCTGATCCTGCTCGCCCTGGCGGTGCGCGGCGTCGCCCTGGAGTTCCGGGGGAAGAAGGACGACGGCGGATGGCGCCGGCGTTGTGATGTCGCCCTGGCGAGCAGCTCACTGGTCGCAGCGGCGCTGTTCGGGGCCGTGTTCGGGGCGTTCTCGGGTGGGCTCCCGCTGGGGGCCGACGGCGAGGTCGCGGCTACCGGGGGCGCGCTCGCCCGGTCCTTGGCTGCTCTGGGTTCCCCGGCCGCGTTGCTCGGCGCGCTCACCGGGGTGCTGCTGGCTGGTCTGCTCGGGGCCACCTACCTCAGCCTGCGCACCACCGGACCGGTGCGCGAGCGGGCCCGCCGGGTGGCGCCGCTGTGCGCGGCCGCGCTCCTCGTGCCGGCGGGGCTGGCCGTGATCAGTGGTTCGCTACCGGTGGCCGGTGCCGTGGCCGCCGTCGGGGCTCTCGCCCTGGTAGCAGTGCTGGCCCGGGCAGGCCGGGAAGCGCTGGCGTTCGCCGGTAGCGCCCTGCTCGCGGCAGCGGTGACCGTGGCGATCCTGGTCGCTGACTACCCGGTGCTGCTGGCCAGCAGCCTGGACCCCGCCTGGTCGGTGACGCTCACCAGCGCCGCCGCCAGCCCGATGGCGCTGCGCACGATCAGCATCGCCGCCATCGTGGTGCTGCCCGGGGTGATCGCGTACCAGATGTTCGCCTACTGGGTGTTCCGCAAGCGGGTGGCCAGCGAACCGGTGGCCACATGAGCGCCGGCACATCGGCAGGCACAGACCAGGCCCGCCGGGGCCCGGTGGATCTGCGGCTGCTGCGCCTCGCCGCCCGGCACCCCGGCCCGCTCGCGTGGCTGATCACGTTGTCGGTGCTGCACGCCCTGACGCTGGTGGCAGTGGCGCTGGCAGCTGCGCGCACCGTGGTGCTGATCCTGCAGGACGGCCCGTGGCCGGTGGCGATCCTCGCCCTCGGCGCCAGCCTGGTGGTGCGCGCGGGTGTGCTGCGGCTGCGCGCACCGGCCGCACACCGGGTCGCCACCCGGGTGATCCGAAGCGCCCGTGCGGAGGCGTTGTCCACTGTGGCCCGGCGCGGACCCGCCTGGGTGGCCGGCCGCGGGGCGCGCCCGGACCCGGTCGACGTGGCCGGGCTGCTGGCCACCGGGCTGGATCCACTGCGGCCATGGTTCGCCGCGTACCTGCCGAGCCTGGTGGTGGCCGTCCTCGTCCCGCCGTCGGTGCTGCTGCTGATGGCCTGGTTGGATCTGCGCTCCATGCTGGTGGTGGTGCTCACCCTGCCATTGGTGCCGTTGTTCGGTGCCCTCATCGGCTGGGCCACCCAGCGCCAGGCCAACGCCCAGTACCACCGCGGCGGTCGCCTGGCCGGGCACTTCCTGGACGTGGTCCGGGGTCTGGTCACCCTGAAGCTGGTCGACCGGGCTGCACGTCAGGTCCGCGCGGTCCGAGACAGCGCCACGCGGTACGCCCGGTCCACCACACGGGTGCTGTCCGTGGCCTTCCTGTCCTCCACCGCGCTGGACCTGGTCGCCACCCTCTCAGTGGGTCTGGTGGCCGTGGGTGCCGGGGTGCGACTGGCTAGCGGTGAGATGCTGCTCTGGCCGGCCCTGGCGGTGATCCTGCTCGCACCCGAGGCCTACCGACCGTTGCGCGAGGCTGGCGGGCAGTTCCACGAGTCTGCTCAGGCCAGTGCGGTGATGGACCAGCTGGAGGAGTTCACCGAGCAGGCCACACGAACCGCTTCGACCGCCCAGCCGACGGCACCGGTCGGTGCCCGCCACCTGCAAGTGCAGTACTCCGGGCGCACCGGTTCGGTACACCTGCCCGATCTGGAGATCGGCTCAGGTGAGCTCGTGGTGCTGACCGGCCCTTCGGGCAGCGGTAAGACGACGCTGCTGCGTGTGCTCGCCGGTGCGCAGCACCCCACCGCGGGGCATGCGTGGGCGCCGGGGGCGCAGTATGTCCCGCAGCGCCCGGCTCTGCCCCTCGCGCGGACCGTCGGTGAGGCGCTCGCCGTCGCCCCGGATCGACAGGCCGAGGCGGAACAGGTCCTGGCGGAGCTCGGCCTGCCGCCCGAGTCGCTCGAGCAGGGCCTGGCGACGGCACTGGGCGACGACGGCAGCGGCCTGTCCGCAGGGCAGCGGCACCGGCTGGCGCTCGCCCGAGCGATTCTCGCCGTGACCGGGCCACAGGCCCCCCGTACGCCCGTGCTGCTGCTCGATGAGCCCACCGCCCATCTCGATACCGCCACCGAGTCGACGGTCGTGGCTCAGCTGCGCCGGCTGGCGGACCGGGGGGTTGCGGTGCTCGTGGCTGCGCACCGCAGTCCACTGCTTTCCGTGGCTGACCGGACCATTGCGTTGACCGAGCAGACTGCGCCGGTGCGCGCAGCGAACACGGCGGCGACGGATACCGGCGGCGTAGCAGCGGAGCCTGTACCCGCGGCTGGTCCGAGGCCGGATGACGCAGGGTCGCCCGGCCCGCTGACCGAGGCGGCAGAGCCGCCGCCCCGGAGGCAGTTGCTCGTCCGCACCCGTCGGTGGTGGTCGGGGCTGGCGCCGCGCACCCGGCTGGCTCTGGCAGCGGTGGCCGGTGCGGCCTCGACGCTCTCCGGCATCGGCCTGACGGTTGCGGCCAGCTGGTTGATCATTCGGGCCGAGGCGCGTCCGCCGATCCTCACTCTGTCCATGGCGGTGGTGGCGGTGCGCGGCTTCGCGATCACCCGTCCGTTGCTGGGCTACGCCCAGCGCCTCGCCGCGCACGACGGCGCGCTGTCGCAGCTGGCCAGCTGGCGGTCCCGCGTGGTGGCCGACCTGGTGCCCCGGGTGCCCGGCCGGTTGACCGAGCGGCGGGGCCGGCTGCTCGGTCGCGTCCTGCAGGATGTCGACCAGCGCCTGTCCGGAGCGGTGGCCGGGGCGGTGCCGCTCGCAGCAGCCGGGCTCACCCTGGCCGTGGTCGTGGGTGTCGTGATCTGGCTGGTGCCGCTGGCAGTGGTGCCGTTACTGGTGGCGGTGCTGCTGGCCGGTGTGCTGGTGCCGCTGGCAGCTACGCGCGCCGACGTCCGTCGCGGAGCGGACCGTGACCTGGCGCGCAGTGACCTGCACGACGGGGTGGTCAATGCCGTGGAGAGCGCGGACGAACTCGCCGGCCCGCGCGGGCGTGAGCTGCGCGGCGTGCTGGACGGTCGCGGTGATCGGGTCGAGCAGACCGAGGCCGCCCTCGCGCGCAGTGATGGCCGGTCGAGTGCAGGCAGCGAGGCCGGGGCGGGGCTGTTGATCCTGGGCTCCGCCCTGGCTGCGGCCACCGCCTGGTCCGCTGGGACGATCAGCGCCGAGCTGGTCGGCATCCTGGTGCTCGGTTCTCTCGTGGTCGCCGAGCCGGTGCTGAGCATCTCTCCCGCGGTGCGGGAGGCGGCAGCGGGGCGGCGGTCCCGGCTCCGACTGGAGGCCTTGCGGAGCTCGCCGCCCCAGCAGGCGGCGGCCCCCGAGCCCGCGGGGACGATCGGAGACTCCGTGCCCGCGGCGGATCTGCGGGCCGGTGGTCCCGCTGGGCTGGTTCTGACCGAGGTGGTCGCCGGCTGGGGCACGTCCGAGGTCTCGCCGGTGGGCGGGCTGAGTCTGGAGATCGCGCCCGGGGAAGCGGTACTCATCGAGGGGGAGTCCGGGACCGGAAAGTCCACGCTGGCTGCTGCGCTCACCGGGTTGCTCCCACTGCGCTCGGGTCAGATCTCCCTGCACGGCCGCGACCTCGGTGCGGTGCCGGGTGCACAGTGGCGTCGTGCCGTCTCTCTGGCCGGAGAACCGGACCACATCTTCGCCAGCACCGTGCGAGCGAACCTGCTCCTCGCCCGTCCGGAAGCCAGCGACGCCGACGTGCGGGCCGCGTTGACTGCCGCCGAGCTGGGTCCTTGGCTACGTGGGTTGACCGAGGGGCTGGACACCTGGCTGGACTCCGGCGGGCGGGTGCTCTCCGGTGGTGAGCGCCGCCGTCTGGTGCTCGCCCGAGCGCTGTTGCGTGAGCCGGAGGTGCTGGTGCTCGATGAGCCAACCGAAGGGCTCGATGCGCCAACGGCACGACGACTGCTCACCGGGCTACTGACCCGGGGGCGTGTCCGCGGGCAGATGCTGGTGATCTTCAGCCACCGTCAGGAAGGACTGGAGCAGGTGCACCGGCGTTACGGCTTGGCCGACGGGCAGCTGCACGGCTCGCTCGTCGGGGTGTGAGCGGCGCGCTTGCGGTCCTCTGGACGCTCAATGACCGCGCGGGCTCGGTGGGGTGCCGGTGCGAGGCATTGCTGTCCCACAACTCGCCTCCAGCCCTGCACGAGCCCGTGTCACTGCCCCAGATTCTCGACCTTCGACCAGACTTGGGTGACGTGCTCCAGGAACAGGTCGGGGGTGTTCGCACTCCCGTCCTTCAGCGCATTCACTAACGGCTGGTGGGTCAGTGCCACCTCCTCCAGGTCCCGGTAGTACAGGGGTTTGCTCTGGTCTGCGGAGTTGCGCACGCGGGCTTCGAGCAGCGGCCAGATCTTCTCGACCATCGGCCAGACCTTCGGAAGGAGTTCGTTCTGCGAGCGCCACCACACGATTCGATGAAAGGCGATGTCCTGCTCGAGCACGCCGGCGAGATCGCCTTCCTTCGCGGCCGCCAGCATCGCGTCGGCGACGCCCTGCAACTCACCGAGCACCACCTCATCCACATGAGTGAGCAGCTCGCGTGCCGCTAATGGTTCTAGCGCCACCCGGACGTGGTACGCGTCCGCAGCGTCCTTCGCGGAGATGCCCTCGACGAACGTACCCCGTCGGGGTTCATAGCGGGTCAAACCGGACTCGGTGAGCTTTCGGAGCCCGTCTCGGACGGGTGCCTGGCTGATGCCCATCCGGCGAGCAAGCTCGGACTCCACCAGGCGCTCGCCCGGCGCGAACTCGCCGGCGAGTATCCGCTGCCGCAGCTGGGCATACACCTGGTCGGAGAGTAGGGCGGTCTCGACCCTCATCGGATCCATGGCCACGGGCGGTCCCTTTCGTTCGATTGACAACAAGCGTAACAGCGGTCGATACTCACTAGGCGATCATCGACAATCGATTGGAGCTATCGTGCGACGTCGCCGAAGTACTGTTCTCACCACCCTGTCAGCGGCCACTGCAGTGATGTTTCTGGCGGCATCGTGTTCAGGAGCCACGTCCGACCCCACCGCAGGCGACGAGACAGAAGGGCAGGCAACGGCACTGCAGATCGGCGTGACGATCCACCAGGCCGATGTGTATTTCCAGTCGATCGCCGATGTCGTGGCATCCACGGTCGAGGCAGATGGTGGCTCGATGACCCTGGTCAACACGCAGACCGATGCGTCCACGGAGGCTACCGGGTTTCAGAACCTGATCTCCGCCCAGGTGGACGGGATCGTGACCTCGCCGCTCTCACCGGAGGGCAGCCTGGCGAGCGTGCAGGCAGCTGCGGACGCCGGGATTCCGATCATCTGCTACAACACGTGCCTCGGTGAGTCGAGTGAGGACGTTGCTGAGGCGTTCATCGAGTCGGATCAGTACGACTTGGGAACGCAGACAGGTCAGTACGCCGCTGCGGCACTGGAGGAGGACGGCGAGTCGACCGCGGTTCTGGCGATGCTCAACTGCAACCGGTTTGAGGCGTGCCAGGCACGGCAGGACGGATTCCTGGATGCGCTCGAGGAGTCGGGCATCACTGTCGAGGTGGTGAACGACCAGGAGGCCCTCGCTGCAGATGAAGCCACCGGGATCGCCACCGACATGCTCACCGCCAACCAAGACATCAACGTGATGTGGGCCTCGAGCCAGAGCTCGACCGAGGGAATGGTCGCTGCCGTGCAAGCGGCCGGGCGCGATGACTTGGCGTTGTTCGGGACCGATGTCAGCCCGAGCCTGGTCAACTCGATTCAGGACGGCACCCTGCAGGCGGTGACAGGCCAGGACAGCGCGCAGACCGGGGAGCTCGCGGTGCAGTACATCCGCAGTGCGATCAACGGGGAGGAGATCTCCCCCTTCAGCGTTGAGATTCCCGGTG
This sequence comes from Candidatus Ruania gallistercoris, assembly GCA_019116305.1. Classification (GTDB taxonomy): domain Bacteria; phylum Actinomycetota; class Actinomycetes; order Actinomycetales; family Beutenbergiaceae; genus Ruania; species Ruania gallistercoris. The sequence continues at coordinate 7,801 of DXBY01000339.1, forward strand.
TGCTCTACAGCGGCGATGATCCCGAAGCCCTGGACGCCTATCTCGAAGCGCAGGGCTGACCGGCAGGCCCCTGACGTCACCCAGGAGGAGACACATGGACACACGTCCTGATTCAACTCCGTTGCTCGAGGTCATGAATCTTGTCAAGGACTACGGCAGCGGGAATGTGCTCAAACAGATGAACCTGACTCTCGACCGCGGTGAAGTGCGTGCCTTGATGGGCGTCAACGGTGCAGGAAAGTCCACCCTGGTAAAGATCCTCGGTGGCGTCGTGCAACCCACTGCGGGTTCACTCCGGCTTGAAGGGAGCGACTATCAGCCGCAGAACCCGGGGGAGGGAAGTGCTGCTGGTGTGGCCATCGTCCACCAGGAGCTGAGCCTGGTACCCGGGCTCACCGTGGCCGAGAACATCACCCTCGGCCAGTGGCCGATGCGATCGTTCGGGCCGCTGCGCGTTGTCAGTGTCAAGGCGATGCGAGCTCGCTCCGAACGTGCGTTGGAGAAGCTGGGGGAGGAGATCCCCCTCGGGCGTAAGGTCGCCAGCCTGTCACCGGCCAAACAGCAGCTGGTGGAGATCGCCAAGGCCCTGCTGACCGATCCTAAGGTCCTCATCCTCGACGAACCGACCAGTTCCTTGGCTGCCCACGAGGCGAGCCAGCTGCTAGGCACTGTGCGCCGCCTTGCCGCCAATGGTGTCGCGATCATTTACGTCTCCCATCGCATGGATGAGATTCCGCGCGTCGCCGACACGGTGACAGTGATGCGGGACGGTCGGGAAGTGGCCACCGACGCCATCGAGTCGATGGACACCAGCCGAATCGCGGAGCTAATGCTCGGTTCCGAGGTAGCGAGCCGACCGGAAGCGGCGGAAGTCAGCCTCGGTTCGACAGTCCTTGAGGTAGACGGTCTGTCTCGACCGGGTGTGATCGAGAATGCGACCTTCTCCGTCCGCGCCGGAGAGGTGGTCGGAATCGTCGGCTTGATGGGCGCGGGTCGTACCGAGATCCTCCGCGCGATCTTTGGCCTCGATGCGGCCGATGGTTCGGTGACCGTTCACGGACAGGTGATGTCGCGCCGGTCCCCGCGATCGATGATCGCCGCGGGTGTGGGCTTTACCCCCGAGGATCGCAAAGGCCAAGGCCTCGTTCTCGGCCTGCCGGTGACGGAGAACCTCGTGATGACCTGCTACGACCTGATTCGAAGCCGAATGGGCACGCTCTCTCGAGGCAAGCAGGCCGAGATGACCCGGCGATCGATCGCCGAACAAGGTATCGATACACCGTCGGCCAGCACAGTGGCCGGTCGGCTCTCCGGCGGGAATCAACAGAAGATCGTGATCGGCAAGTGGGTGAACCGCGGTGCCGACATCCTGCTGATGGATGAGCCCACCCGCGGTGTCGACGTCCATGCCAAGTCACAGACCTATGACGCGATCACGGCGCGTGCTCGGGCCGGAGCAGCCGTGGTGTTCGTCTCCTCCGAGGTGGAAGAAGTGTTTCTCGTCTGCCAGCGCGTGCTCATCGTTCGCGCGGGCCGCATCGTGGCCGAGCGGCAGATCGAGGACACCACGGCCCAGGAAGTCCTTGCGCTCTCGATGAAGGAAGTGAACGCTGCATGACGCACGAGACCGCTCTCAAGTCCCCAGCGCCGGCCCCTGCGACGAAGTCCAATCGGCTGACGACGATGCTCGGGTGGCTGCGCACCGAAGGCACGCTGCTGGTAGCGCTCATCGTGCTCCTGCTGATCCTGACTGCCGCAGCCCCGAACTTCATGACTCTGGGCAACGTACTGAACATCGTGCGAGAAGCCGCGTTCGTGGGCATCATCGCCTGGGGGATGACCATGGTCATCATCTCCGGGGAGATCGATATCAGCGTCGGCTCGAACGTCGCCCTCAGCTCGGCACTCCTCGGAGTGCTGGTCGCCAAACAAGGCATGCCGATCTTCCCGGCCGTCCTCATCGTGCTTGCTGTTGGCACGGTGATCGGCATGTTCGCCGGACTGTTCCGAGCCTTGTTGAACGTGCCGTCCTTCATCGTCACCCTGGCCCTGTATCTGGGCCTGAAGGGCTTGGCGCTATTCATCACCAATGCATTCCCCAACTCGATTCCGTCGGCAACGTTCAACTACTTCGGCGCTGGCTTCTTCTTCGGCATCCCCGTTCCCGCTCTCGTCCTCTTCGCGCTGTTCCTGGTGTTTCTGTTTGTCAGCCGGAAGACGGCGTTCGGCAGGTCGGTCTACGCCGTCGGCGGCAATGCCGAGGCAGCCCGTCTCTCGGGTATCAGCGTCGCCCGGGTGCGGATCGTGGTCTTCACGATGACCGGCCTGTTGGCCGCACTCGTCGGGGTGCTGCTCTCTGCTCGCCTCTCCTCGGGAAATCCTGGCATCGGCACGGGCCTGGAGTTCGACGTCATCGCAGCGGTGATCATCGGCGGCGCAAGCCTTGCCGGTGGCCGCGGAACGATGCTGGGCACCCTCCTGGGTGTCCTCTTCGTGACGGTCCTGAGCAACGGCTTGGTTCTGCTCGGAGTGAATGCCTACGTGCAGGACATCGCCAGCGGGGCCATCGTGCTGATTGCGGTCCTACTCTCCTCGATCCGGAAGGAAACCGAACACCGATGAGTACGTCAACTCCAGCGGCTACGGTCGTGATCGTCACCGGCGCCGCCAGCGGGATCGGTCACAGCATCGCGCTGCACCAGGCCAGCCTGGGCCACCGAGTGGTCGCCTTCGACCGGGAAGCTACGCCCGAGTCGGACGGTGTGGTCCCGGTCCGCGGCGACGTGCGCACCTCGGCGGACTGTGCGCGTGCAGTCGAGACCGCCTCTTCCCTCGGCCGGCTGGTCGCTCTGGTGAACAACGCCGGTGTGGAGCGGCATGGATCCGTCGTCACAATGGATTCCGACACCTGGGATCTGATCATCGATGTGAACCTCAACGCGCATGCACGGATGAGCCGAGTTGCCATCCCGGAGATGGCCGCCCGTGGGGGCGGCGCCATCGTGAACATGGCATCGGCGCAAGGGCTGGCGACGCAGAAGAACGTCGCAGCCTACGCCGCTGCCAAGGGCGGAGTCATTGCGCTCACCCGTGCGATGGCCCTGGACCACGCGGACGAGGGAATCCGGGTCAACGCGGTCTCCCCGGGCACTATCGCCACCGATCTTGTGGTCGCGAACGCAGCGAGTCTCAATCCGCAGGACCCCGATGGGCAACTGGCTCGCTGGGGCAACATGCACGCCCTGAGGCGAGTGGGGACGCCGGCAGAGGTGGCTGAGCTGGTCGATTTTCTCCTGAGTCCGCGTTCCTCGTTCGTGACCGGCGCGAACTACCTGGTCGACGGCGGGCTGCTCGCATCCTTCGGCGGTCCAGATCTCTGAGTCCGGCCAGACTCCCGGTCAACCCTCGCGCATCAGAAGAGGACAAACGTGAAAATCTCTCGTATCGACGCCTACGCCGTCACCGTGCCGATCGAGGCGCCGATCAGGCACTCCTACGGCGTCCACCTGGCATTCACTCGCACCATCGTCGAGCTGCACACCGACGAGGGCATCGTCGGTCTCGCGGAGACGGCGGCCTCCCCGGAACAGGTGATGCGCTCCGGTGGGGCGGCGGTCGGTCTCAACCCGTTCGACCTCGAAGTGATCCGGCAACGTGTCAGTGGGCGGTTCTACTGGAGCCAGGATCCCCTCGTCGCCGCTGCTGTGGAGATCGCCTGCGTCGACATCATGGGCAAAGCGCTCGGTGAGCCGGCCTACCGCATCCTCGGTGGAAAGGTGCGCGACGGTATGACAGTCGCGGCCTACCTCTTCTACCGCTACGCCAGCGGGGGGCAGCCGGATGTCGGTACGCCGGAGGAGATGAGCGATCACGCGCAGTCCCTGGTCGACCGCTTCGGGTTCGACACGGTGAAGCTCAAGGGCGGCGTCCTGGACCCGGAGATGGAGGTTCGAACCATCGAACGGCTGCGGGCAGACCTGCCGGACGAGACCAATCTGCGGTTCGATCCCAATGCCGCATGGGTGCCCGCCACCGCGACCAGGTATGCCCCGCGTTTCGAAGCGGCGGGTCTGGAGTACTACGAAGACCCGGCGCCCGGAATCGAAGGGATGGCCACAGTGCGTTCGCGGACCAGCCTGCCGCTCGCCACCAACATGTGCGTGGTGGACTTCCCCCAGCTCGTTCCGGCGGTGCGCCGCGGCGCCATCGACGTGGTCCTGTCCGACCCCTGGTACTGGGGTGGTCCGACCCGCACCCGCACGTTGGCCCAGATGTGCCACACCCTCGGTATCAGCATGGGGATGCACAGCAGTATCGAGCTCGGTATCGGCATGGCCGTCATGGCCCACACCGGCGTGACGATCCCTAACCTCACCCTGGCGGCGGACGCGCACTACCACCACGCCACGGACGACATCATCGCCGGCGACATGTTGCTCCCCAGCAACGGGATCGTCGCACCACCGGAGGGGCCCGGATGGGGCGTGGAGCTCGACCCGGAGAAGGTCACGCGCTATCGGCGCCTTCACGATGAAGGTCGCTACGCCAACGTGTACGTCGCCGCTGACAGCACCGCCGGTCCGGACGAGCGGCGGCCAGGCTGGCGCCCGGTCATGCCGGCCTGGTGACCGCGCGAAGACACATCCACTGACGAACGAACTGCGAGGTCTCACGATGCACCCTGGCTGGATCAGCAACAAGCAGCACTCCCGATGGCTCGCGACGCAGACCGACGCGCTGCTGGCCTTCTACGCCCGCGGTTGCCCTGACACCGAGAACGGTGGCTTCTTCTGGGTGGACGGCCAGGGTGAACCGGTAGCGGCTGAAGGCAAGCAGCTCTGGATCAATGCCCGGATGACCTACGCGTTCCTGCTCGGCGACCTGCTCGGCATCCCCGGCTGTGCGCCGCGGGCGCAAGCGGGCCTCGACTACCTCCGCGAAGGTCCGCTGCACGACACTGTGCATGGCGGCTGGTACTGGGCCGTTGACGCCGACGGTCGCCCCACCGACGACAGCAAACAGGCCTACGGACACGCGTTCGTACTGTTGGCAGCGGCCGCCGGGCGAGCGGCAGGCTATGACACCCAGGATCTCTGGACCGAGGTGACAGAGCTGCTCGACAGCAAATTCTGGCGCGACGCCGACGGTTTGTTCGTCGATACCTGGGACGCCACGTTCACCGACCTCGAGGCTTACCGCGGTCAGAACGCCAACATGCACCTGGTGGAAGCGATGATGCTCGCCTGGGAGGTCTCCGGTGAGCCGGTCTTCCTGGACCGGGCTCAGCGCATAGCCGAACGGCTGATCCATCAGCTGGCGGCGGGAAACGGGTGGCGGCTGCCTGAGCACTATGACGAGAGCTGGCACCCGGACCTGGACTACGGCCAGGGGCCGGATGCAGATCTGTTCCGGCCGTACGGATCGACGATCGGGCACTGGCTGGAGTGGTCGCGTCTGCTGCTGCAGCTGCACGGACTGGACCCGGCGCGCACCTCCTGGGCCCCGGACGCCGCCATCACTCTCTTCGCCCGCGCAGTCCAGGAGGGCTGGGACGAGGGCCGAGGAGGCTTCGCCTTCAGCACCGACTGGGACGGGCGCATCTGGGACGCCGACCGGTACCACTGGGTGATCGCCGAGGCGATCGGGGCGGCGGTAGCGCTGCGGGCGCATACCGGCGATGGCGAGTACGACCGTTGGTATCGCCGATTCTGGGAGTTCGCTGAGGCGCACCTGATCGACGCCGAGAATCGCAGCTGGACCCACCAGCTCGACGGTGAGAACCGACCCAGCAGCGATGCGTGGGACGGAAAGCCCGACCTCTACCACGCGCTGCAGGCGACGCTGTTCGCCCGGGTACCTTTCGACGGCAGCCTGATCCTCCGGGTCGCCGCCGGAGACGTCACAGCGTGAGTACCCTTCCAGCGACGATGCGGGCCGCAGTCCTCCACGGGATCGGAGACCTCCGGATCGAGGACCGCGCCCGTCCGGCGGCGGGTGAGTCCGAGGTGTTGCTGCAGGTAGCGGTGGTCGGCGTCTGCGGATCCGACCTGCACTTCTACACGGACGGTCGGTCCGGAAGCGCCGTCGTGGCTGGACCGACCGTTCTGGGCCACGAGTTCTCCGGTCGGGTCATCGCAGTGGGTGCCGGTGTGCCGACCAGCCGGATCGGTGAACGAGTAGCCGTGGAGCCAGGCACCCCGTGCGGGTTGTGCCAGCCCTGCACAGTCGATGCGTACAACCACTGCGAGCGGATCCGGTTCGTGGGTGCCGCCACCATCGACGGCGCGATGCAGGAGTACCTCGCCGTTCCAGCCCGGAGCGCCTACCGAGTGCCCGATCACGTCAGTGACGCTGCGGCAGCCATGATCGAACCATTCTCGGTCGCTGTGCACGCGGTGGGCCGGGCACCGACCGGTCGGGCAGAGCAGGTGCTCGTCAGCGGCGCCGGGCCGATCGGACACCTCGTCGCCCAGCTGGCCCACCGGCGCGGTGCGGCCTCGGTCTGGCTCGTCGACCCGAACGGCGACCGCCTTGCCCGTGCCCGCCCTCCGATCCGGACCGCAACGCCCGAGGAGTGGGCAGCCACCGGCCGGCGGGTGGACGTCGCCTTCGAGTGCTCAGGCTCACGCGAGGGGAGCAGTACTGCACTGGCATCGCTTCGGTACGAAGGCTCACTCGTCATCGTCGGAGTCGGACCGCGAACCCTCGAGCTGCCGATGGACGCGATCCAGGAGGGCGAGCTCACGATCACCGGATCGCACCGGTACCGGCACACCTGGCCCGAAGCCATCCAGCTCGTAGCCCGCGCGGAGATCGACCTGGACGCGCTGATCACCCACACCTTCCCGCTCGAGGAGGCAGCTGCTGCGCTGAACGTGACCCGTACCGATCCCGCAGCGCTGAAAGCAGTCCTCCGCCTCTAAACCAGCGTCGCCAGACGCACCCCCTCCTGTGAAAGGAACCAGTCCACCGTGACCGACCAGCCCCAGCTACCGACGACCGATGCCGAGAAGTTCGCACTCATCCGTGACCGGCTCTACACCCCGGTGGTGGGGGACAGCCTCGATGCCCTCGGCTACTACCACCAGTTCCTGCCGCCCGAGATTCATGGCATCACCCGGGAGACACGGCTGGTAGGCAGAGCGATGCCGGTGCTGATCGCCGATGTCTTCGGCCCCCAAGCCGAACCGTTCGGACGACTCACCGAGGCTCTGGACCAGCTGGAGCCCGGTGAGGTCTACATCGCCAGAAACGGGGAGCGACCCACCTCGGCCTGGGGGGAGGTGCTGACCGCAACGGCTAAGGCGCGCGGCGCGGCCGGGGCAGTGCTCGATGGTTACCACCGGGACACGCCACAGGTGCTGGAGCAGAACTGGCCGGTGTTCAGCTGGGGTCGGTACGCCCAGGATGCGGAAGTGCGCAAAGTGGTGACTGACTACCGCTGTCCGATCGAGATCGGACAGGTCACCATCACCCCCGGCGACCTGATCTTCGGAGACTGTGACGGCGTCCTCGTGGTGCCGCGCGCGGTCGAGGACGAGGTGCTCGAGCGAGCGCTGACCAAGTCCGCTGGCGAGAACAAGGTGCGCGCGGCCATCGAAGCGGGGATGTCTGCCACGGACGCCTTCCGGGAGTTCGGCGTGCTCTAACCGGTGGCGTGCGCGTCCTGCTGCGGCTTCCCCACCGCCGAGAACCCGGCGTCGCCGGCATCCCCTGGTCCGCGTGGACCGGGACTGACAAGATGCAGGAATGGCCGAGGAAGTCATCAGCAGAAGAGAGCCCCTGCGGGTAGGAGTGGTCGGACTGGGGTGGGCCGGCCAGCAGCACATGCAGCGCTATGCGGCGCGGCCAGACGTCCAGCTGGTGGGCATCGCCGGTCTGGAGGAGGACCAGCGTGCCGAGCTGGCGCAGCGCTACCAGGTGCCGCTGGCCGTGGCGGACTGGCAGGAGCTGATCGAGCGCGGCGAGCTGGACGCAGTCAGCGTGGCAGTGCCCACGTTCCTGCACGCCCCGGTCGCTATCGCAGCGCTGGAGGCGGGGGCACACGTGCTCACCGAGAAGCCGATGGCGCGCACCAGCGCTGAGGCGGA
>DXBY01000340.1 GCA_019116305.1 Candidatus Ruania gallistercoris
CCGACGCACCGGCGAACCCGGTCCGCGGCGTCCCGCTGGCCGACCGTGCCGAGGTGATCCGCGCCCGCTTCGACAGGGCCACCTACACCGGTGCAGCCGAGCTGCGGAAGATCTTCGAGGTGTCCGCTAGCGCACCGCCCTACGCGGGCCCACCGCTGTGGCTGCACGGCGACCCGCACCCGTTGAACCTGCTCGCCTCCGGCGACCGGCTCACCGCCGTGATCGACTTTGGCGACACCACCAGCGGGGACCCGGCCACCGACCTGGGCACCGCCTGGCTCACCTTCACCGCAGCCGGCCGGGCCGAGTTCATCGACCGGTACACGGCCGGCACCGGCGCCGATGCGGCCACCTGGTCCCGGGCTCGGGCCTGGGCCGCCAACTACGCCGCGATGCTGCTCGCCAGCAGCGACGACCACCCGGAGCTGGCTGCCATCGGAAGCCACGCCCGCGGTGAGCTGCTCAGCGGCGGCGAGGCTGCGCCGTCGGGTCCTTGATAACGTGAGCGCGTGTTCTGGCGACGCAAGAAGAACTCTGACCCGCTCGACGACCCGCGGTTCGCTCCGGCGGGTGCCGCCACTCCCACCCCGAACCCGGTGGTCCCCCCACCAGCAGCCGGCGACTCCCTGCTGACCGTTGAGGATGTGTTCACCATCACCGGTCGTGGCACCGTCGTCACCGGTGCGGTGGACCGCGGCACGCTGCGGGTCGGCCAACAGGTGGCCGTCTACCGCGGGGGTCAGGCTGTCGCCACCTCCGAGATCATCGGTATCGAGGCATTCCGGAAGATGCTCGACGAGGCGCCAGCGGGCGAGAACGTCGGCGTGCTGCTCCGCGATCTGACCCGGAAGCAGATCCAGCAGGGCGATCAGATCGTCGCCGCGGACTGAACGGTCCGAGCGCGCTCAGGAGACCGCTCGGACCGGGCCGCGGGCGAGCCATCCGGTGAAACTCTCCCCGCCGATCCGGGCATCCGGTCCGGGCAGGTTGGACCCGTCGGCGAACGCCCGCAGCGTGCGGCCCACTGCCGGCACACGCAGTCCGCGGGCGGGGCGACGGCCCTCCCGGTCCCGGATCGCGTCGGCGGCCTCGGCGAGGGTGAGCAGCTCCGGTCCGGCGATGTCGCGGGCCCGGACCGGATGCGGTGGTGCGGTGCCGAGGGCATGGTCGACGAGTTCGCGGGCATACCAGGACACGTCCACCGGCTGGGCGGCGAAGTCGAGGTCGAGCCGGGTGCGCCCGATCGTGGCCAGCCGGGCGATCGTGGCCAGCAGCGTGTGGAACTGCGTGGCGCGCACCACGGTGGCGGGCAGGCCGCTGCCGAGCACGGCCTCCTCGGCCCGGACCTTGGCACGGTAGTAGGGCAGCCGGTTCGCGTCGCAGCCGACGATGGAAACGTGCACCAGGTGCGCGGGAGCGGGCATCGAGGCGATCGCGCCGAGTAGTTGCACAGTGCCGTCCACATCGGTGCGCCCGGGGCGCACCGGGTTGCTCGCGCAGTGCACGACGGCGTCCGCACCGGTGAGTGCACCGGCGAGGCCTTGGCCGGTGGTCAGGTCCACACCCCAGCGCCGGCTCGCCGGGACAGCGAGATGCCCGAGATCACGAACTCGCGCGACGACTTTGCTGCCCAGTACCCCCGAGCCACCGGTGACCACGATTCGCACGGGCCCTCCTCAGCGTCGCCTGTCTCCATCATGAGCGCAGGAACGCCGTCGCGAAAGTCGGCGCGCCGGAGGGGTGGGCGGGAGGGGCCCTGTGCGGCTACCCGGTGACGCTCGCGACCGGGTGACGGACGGCGTCGATCGTTCGGGTCCACCCGTCCGCGCCGTGCCCGTCCTCAAGCACACGGTGGTAGAGGTGCTGCACTGCCTGCGGCAGCCGAGTATCGATCCCGACCGTCGCGGCGGTGGCGACGATGTGGTCGGCAGTGGCCCCCATCATCAGGCTGGTCGCGCCTTCGCCGGGGTGCTCGCCGGCATCGATGCGCGCGCCGAGCGCCTCGATACCGTCCGAGGCCATCATGTCCGGGATTCCGGTGACCAGCTGCATCACCTCGGACAGGAAGGTCTGCGCACTGATCCCGGCCGCTCCGGCCATCGCGGTCGCGTGCATGATCCCGGCCAACGCGGTGAGGAACACGTCCAGGTTCGCCTGATACATCAGCTGCGCGCTGCCCGGGTCCGGGCCGAGGAAGCGAGGCTCGCCGATCCGGGCGAGCGTGTCGCGGTGCTCGCCGAAGGCTTCCTCGCCGCCGCTGTAGTACACGTAGGCGGCGTCGGTGCCGACCATCATCTCCGGCACCATGACGCCGCCGGAGATGAAGGATGCGCCGTGAGTGGCGGCCCACTCCGCTGCCGCACGAGTCTTGTCCGGAGTGTCCGAGCTGAGGTTCGCGAGCACCCGCCCGCTCAGCGAAGCGGTGGCGGGCTCGAGCACGGCCCACATCGCGTCATAATCGGTAAGGCTGAGGATGGTGAGCTCGCTGGCCGCTAGTGCATCAGCGGGAGTCGCAGCGCGTTGGGCCCCGGCGGCGACGAGTGCGTCCGCTCGCTCCGGCGTCCGGTTCCAGACGGTGACCGGGTGCCCGGCGGTGAGCAGCGCATGGACCATCGCCTGCCCCATCGGGCCCAGTCCGATCACAGTGACCGACGGGGGGAGGCTGGTGACGGCGGGGAGCTCAGTTGCGGATGATGGTGACATGCCCTCATCCTGAGCGGGACACCACCGCAACGGGAAGTACCCACTTTTAACTGCGGTACTTACGACAAGGTAAGTATGGAGGCCCCGATGCCGAGCGAGCGATCCGGACCGTACATCTGCGGTATCGATGCGGCGCTGGACGTTGTGAGTGGGAAGTGGAAGGGCCTGATCCTCTGGGAGTTGGACACTCACGGCACCCGCCGGTTCGCCGAACTTCGGCGGGGGCTGCCGGGCGTGAGCGAGAAGATGCTCACCCAGCACCTGCGGCAGATGGAGGAGGACGGTCTGGTTCACCGCAAGGTCTACGCGGAGGTGCCGCCCAGGGTCGAATATTCCCTGACCGAGGTGGGCACCTCCCTCAACACGGCGCTCGGCCCGCTCGGGGACTGGGGGCAGGAACGCCTACGCCGGGACGGCTGCGGGGTGGTCGAGGTGCCAGCAGAGCCTGCCGTGACGGAACGACTCTGACCGAACCACCGGGAATGCAGGTATCGCGGGGGAGGACCCGCTAGATCCTGGTTCCCCGCGCCTGCCGCCGCATCCGGCGCTGCCACTTGTCCGCCTCGTCGGCCAGCGGGCGGGCGAAGTACTCCCCGAGGGTGACGCCACCGGCGAGCGCCAGCCCGACCGAGAGCGCGCGCACCAGCAGGTCCATCCCCTCGAACAGGTGCCCGGAGTCGACGATGTTGTACATCGCACGGTAGATCGCCAGGCCCGGGAGGAACGGGGTGACACCGCAGACCGCGATCACCATGGAAGGCACCCGGAGCCGGTCCCGGAGGCCGCCGGCGATCAGCCCCACCGTGAGTGCCGCGGCGAAGGAGGCGACCGCGACGCCGAACGGTCCGCTGGCGGGACTCAGCCCAGCGAGGGAGACGAGAGTGAAGACGGCCGAGGCGAGCGCGCCGACCACGGCGATCAGGGCCACGAACCGCATCCGGGTATAGGACGCGATCGCCCAGGCACCGGCGATCACGCCGCTAGCGATCATGGTGGTCAGCGGAGCCACACCACCGCGGGCCTCCAAGTCACCGATGCTCAACGTCACCCCGAGCCGCTGGGCAATCGCCAGCATCACACCGATACCCACCACGATCCCGACCGTGGACAGCACCACCTCGAACGAACGCGCGGCCGAGGTCAGCGGGAACCCGGCGATGGCATCCTCGGCAGCTCCCACCAGGGAGAGTCCGGCGAGCAGCACCATGATCCCGGAGGCCACCACCAACGACGGTGGCAGCAACGCCCAGTCCCAACCGAACATCTCCTGCCCCCAGAGCAGCAGCACCGCCACCAACGTGGCGATCCCGGCGCCGACGGTCTGCTGGAACAGGTACGGCAGTCCGCGGTGGCGCAGGAACCGCAACACCCGGTCCACCACGATCGTGGTGACCGCGGCCACCAGCGAGACCGCCCACCCGCCGCCGAGCAGCACGGCGACAGCCGCCGCCATCAGCCCGAGCGCACCGGTCACCACCAGCCGGCTGTACGGGTGCGGTGCGGCGAGGACGCTCTCCATCCGGGCGTGCGCCTGGGCGATGTCCATCTCGCCGGCGGACACCTCGGCCACCAGGCGAGAGATCTGGGTGAGCCGGCTGTAGTCGGAGGTGCGGGCGGTGATGACCCGCACCTTGGTGACCGGTGCGTCGTCACGGTCGATGGTGGCAGTCACCGAGGTGAAGGTGATGTCCACCGTGAGGTTCTTCACGCCGAGCCCGTCGGCCAGCCGGAGCATGTCGACAGTGGCATAGGCGACCGGGGCACCCGTCCCGATCATCGCCTCACCCACGCGCAACACCAGGTCCAGCACGGAGCGTTCCTCGGCGGCGCTGAGCCCGGTCTCTCGGCGCAGCTGGGCGAGGGGTATCGTGGGCGGCCCCTGGCCGAGCACCATTCGGCGGGCCTTGTCCTTGAGGAACCGGCCCGGAGCGTCCGGGCGGCCCACCTTCGCCGGGGCGCGCAGCGGTGGCACCGGGGGCGGCACCGGAACGCCATCGGTGTCGACCAGCTCGGCGGCCTCCTGCTCCCCGGTACCGACGTGTGCGGTGGACTCCGGTCGGGGGTGGCGGGCAGACCGAACGGTCCGCGCCGGCCGCAGCCGACGCGCCGACGGCACCGGGCGCTTGTTCACACGTCAGAGCCTACGGCCCGTGATCCCCGCCGGGGCAGGGGCTGGGGGCGATCTCACCCACTCCTTACCCGGTCCTCACAGACCGGTCACGAACGGTGCGACGCCCGCCACGGGGCGGCCCCGACACTGCCCGGCGGGCCGCTGGAACCCCCGGGGCGCTGGTGCGTCAGTTCTCGAACGCCCGCCGCACATCCTCGACCTCACCGGTGACCAGATTGCTCGCGATCAGGCGACCACTCTGTCCCCGGAACCGCTCGGCCAGACGGTCCCGGTCGCCGTCGGAGGAGACCACGAACAGGGCGGAAGTGCCCGGCACGACCTGCTCGCCGATCTCATCCAGCTGCTCCTGGGTGATTCCGACATCCTCGGCGCGCTTGCGCAGCAGGTTGATCGCCGCACCGGCGGCGGCACCCATCGTGGGCAGGAAGAGGAGGGCACCGACCACGGCACCGATGAGCGCACCCCAGCCGGCCGCCCGCCACTGGTCTCGGTCCTCGTACTTCACCTTCGGCTGGTCAGCATCGGCCGGCCACTCCACGACCGCGTAGTCCTCGATCGCCACGAGTCGTTCGCCCCAGGCCTGCTTCAAGGTCTGTGCGGCGGTCTCCGCAGCGTCGGCGGTGTCGAACTTCCAGGCAGTGAACGTGGTCATGGCGAAGGTCCTTTCCAGGGGTTTGCCGACATTGTGACCCGCCCCGCGGCGCCCTGCCCGATGAACGGACCGGGCGGTCCGGTCACCGAGATCACCGTGCTCGCGGACGCCGTGCGGCTGAGCGTCGTCATCGGAGGTACCTGAGGCGGTCGGAGGTAAGCGCGGACAACCTCCGACCGCGGCGGTGACCTCCGATCGGTCGGCGCCTCCTCAGGTTCGCCCCAGCATCTCCCTCCGGCTGCCAGGATGAAGCCATGCGCACCCGCACACCCGCGCTGCTCGCTGCAGCCACTCTCGCCAGTGCCCTGATGCTGACCGCCTGCTCACCGGGCAGCCCGGTCGAGGAGGCGCCGGGCACCCTGGAAGACGCCCTGGCCGCGATCCCGGCCACGGAGGAGAACCTGCTGATGATCGCCTACACCGACGTCTCGGCAGCGGCCGAGCTAGGGGCGTACGACGACGTCCAGCACCCATTCGCCACCGCAGGTGCGCTCGGATACGGAAACCTCGCCCCCACGATCGCCCAGCTCGATCCAGCGCTCCTGCCGGATGCCGATACCGATGACGCATCCGCCTTGTGGGTGGGCCAGCCGCCGAACACGGCCCTCCGGTTCGACGGTGTGGACGGCGAGGCAGCCGAGGCCTTCTTCGCCGACGCCGAGGGTGAACGCAGCGATCTCGATGACGGCAGCCTGCTGGTCCGGCGCGCCGACGGGGAGGTCGACATCACGGACGACTTCCTCCCACCGCAGGTGATGGCCACGATGAACACGGTGTGGGTGGGCGAATCGACTCTGGTCGGTGCCAGCACCGAGGACGCCGTGGTGTCCCTGGTCGAGGGCACCGATGAGAGTGCCGCTGACGCCGAGGTCTACGCCGGCGTCACCGACTGCCTCGGCGACGTGGTGGCAGCGGAGCTGCACTCGGGCGAACCGGCAGCGCCGGCAGCATCCCTGGCCATCGGGTTCGGTGGCACCGCCGAGGAACCCCTGAGCACACTGTGCGTGCGCAGCGAGGACCCGGCGGCGATGGCGGACACGATCCGGGAGTCACTCGCGGACGGCGTCGACCCGCGCAACGGCCAGCCGTGGCAGGACATGCTCGGCGAGACCGAGGTGACCGAGAGCGGCGACTGGGTGCAGCTGCAGATCGTCGACACCGAGCGACCGTCCCTCATCCTCGACATGCTGCACGCCGGCAGCATCCCGGCCCTGCTCGGGGAAGCTGACCCGGCAACCACCGAATCTCCGGCCGAGTCCGGATAGCGGCGGGCGGCTCGCCGCCATCGGAGGTACCGGGTGCGATCGGAGGTACCGGGTGCGATCGGAGGTCAGCGCCGCCAGCCTCGGATCGCCGCAGGTACCTCCGTTGGCCGGGGACGCGCGGGAGTACGCAGGCGATCGCTACTCGCCGAGCTCGGCGGCCTTCGCCCGCAACGTGCGGGCCACCTGCTCGTTGCCGGCCAGGTCTGCGGCAGTGAGCAGCTCCCGCCGGGCCTGGGCAGTGCGGCCGAGCCGGCTGAGCAGCTCCCCGCGAACACTGGGCACCAGGTGGGAGCGCTGCAGCCCCTTGGCACCGGCCACCTCCTCCACGATCGTCAGCGCCTCCTCGGGGCTGCCGGCCATCGCGACCGCCACCGCTCGGTTCAGCTCCACCACCGGGTTCGGCGCGAGCCGGCCGAGCGCCTCGTACAGCACCACGATCCGGTCCCAGTCGGTCTCGGCCACACTCGGCGCCACCGCATGGCACTGTGCGATCGCGGCCTGCAGCCCGTAGGGCCCACGGCCCCGACCGAGCGCATCGGCCCGCGCGAGTGCGGCCTGCCCGCGCCGGATCTGCGCCCGGTCCCACCGGCGCCGGTCCTGGTCCTCCAGCAGCACGGCGTTCCCGTCGGCGTCGATGCGGGCAGGGAAGTGGGAAGCTTGCAGCTCCATCAGTGCCACCAGCGCGTGCGCCTCCGGTTCGGCCGGTACCAGACCGGCCAGCACCCTGCCCAACCGGAGCCCCTCCTGGGCGAGGTCCCTGCGCACCAGCGCTGCGCCGTCGGTGGCGGCATACCCCTCGGCGAAGACCAGGTACACCGCCGAGAGCACCCCGGTCAGCCGCTGACCCCACTGCTCCGGCTCCGGGGTCTCGAACGGCACCCCCGCCTCGCTCAATGTGCGTTTGGCCCGGGTGATCCGTGCCTGCACCGTGGGCACCGAGGTGAGCAGCATCCGCGCGATCTCGGCGGTGGTCAGTCCGCCGACGATCCGCAGCGTGAGCGCCACCTGGGACTCCCGGGAGAGCACCGGGTGGCAGGCGATGAAGATCAGCCGGAGCACGTCGTCCTCGATCGGTTCCCACTCGCCGATCAGGCTGTCCGTCTGGGCGACGGCGAGCTGGGCGTACCGCTCCTGGCGGCGCTCGTCGCGCCGCCAGGTGTCGATCGCGCGGCGCTTGGCCACAGCGGTGAGCCAGGCGCCTGGGTTCCTCGGGACCCCTTCGCCCGGCCACTGCTTCAGTGCGGCGAGGACGGCCTCGCTGGCGAGGTCCTCGGCGAGCGCCACGTCCCCGGTCATCCGGGCAAGCGTGGCGATCACCGAGGCCCCCTCGATCCGCCAGAGCGCGTCCAGGCGCTGGGTGAGGTCCTCGCTCACGCCTGGCCAGGCTGGGCGCTGCGCTCGGCCTGCTCCGCGCGCCAGCCCTTCTCCTTCTCCAGGTACTCGTTGCCCTCGAAGTCCGCGAAGTCGGACTCGTCGGTGACCCGGCGCACCTCGATCCGCGATCCCTTACCGAGCGGCGCCTGCCGGGCCCACTCGATCGCCTCCGCCTTGGTCGGCACCTCAACGGTCCAGTAACCGTTGAACAGCTCGTGGATCTCACCGTAGGGGCCGTCGGTGACCACGGGGTCCTCGGTGTCGAAGTTGACCACCGCACCCTCACTGGCGTCGGACAGGCCCTCGCCGTCGACCATCACCCCGGCGTTGATCATCTTCTCGTTGTAGCGGCCCATCGCGTTGATGACCTCCTCGAAGTCGACGTTCTCGAACTCCGCGGCGGCGTCGGCGGTGCTGCGCATGATCAGCATGTACTTCGACATCGTTCTCTCCTTGCGTCGGGAGGGCGCCGGGTGCGCCCTCTCACTATGTCGTCGCCCGGGAGATCCGTAAATCGACATCGGTCGCAGATATCTTTTCAGCCGGTCGGCCAGGTGGCTGCCCCGGCGCAGCCGTGCACCGGAGGTCGATGTGGGCCCGGAGGGAGCGCGGCGTAGGCTCGACGGGTGCAGTGCGGGTACTACGACAGCGGCCGATGCCGCTCGTGCACGCTGATCGAGACCCCGTACGCCGACCAGCTCGCCGACAAGGATGCGCGCGCCCGGACTGCTGTGGACCCGTTCGGCCGCGACCGGGTGGAGTGGCTGGAACCGGTCGCCTCGGTGGAGGCAGGCTTCCGGAACAAGGCGAAGATGGTGGTCGGCGGCACGGTGGATGCCCCCACGCTCGGCATCCTGGGGCCGGGTGGCACCGGGGTGGACCTGCGCTGGTGCGGACTGCACGAGGAGCCGATCGTCGCCGCGCTCGGGCCGCTCGCGGAGTTCATCACGACGGCGGGACTCACCCCGTACCACGTGCCGTCCCGTCGTGGAGAGCTCAAGTACGTGCTGGTGACGGCGTCCCCCGCCGGGGAGCTGATGGTCCGGTTCGTGCTCCGGTCCACTGAGGCGCTGCCCCGGATCCGCAAGCACCTGCCCTGGCTGCGGGCGCAGCTGCCACACCTGGTGGTGGCCTCGGTGAACCTGCAGCCCATACCGGCTGCGGTGCTCGAGGGCGCGGAGGAGATCCTGCTCACCGAGACCGAGACGCTGCCGATCGATCTGGGTGCGGTGGTGCTGCACCTACGACCGCAGAGCTTCTTCCAGACGAACACTCCGGTGGCCGGTGCCCTGTACCGACAAGCCGTTGAGTGGACCCGCGACCTGCCGGTGCGCACCCTATGGGACCTGTACTGCGGGGTGGGCGGTTTCGCGCTGCACCTGGCCGCGCCGGGACGCATGGTGACCGGGGTCGAGATCAGCGACCAGGCCATCGCCAGCGCCCGGCGCAGTGCTACGGAAGCCGGCCTGGCAGACCAGGTGACCTTCGCCGTCGGCGACTCCACGGACTTCGCCACCCAGAGAGGCGACGGGCCGGACCTGGCGGTGGTGAATCCGCCCCGGCGCGGGATCGGCGCCGAGCTGGCCGACTGGCTGGAGCGTTCCCAGGTGCAGCACGTGCTCTACTCCAGCTGCAACGTAGACTCCCTCGCCCGAGACCTGGCCGTGATGGGTTCGTTGCGCCCGGTGCGCGCGCAGGTGCTGGACATGTTTCCGCAGAGCGGCCACTTCGAGACGTTGGTGCTCCTGACGCGGGACTGAGCCGATCACAGAAATTCGGTTGAGCCCGACCGCGGCCGGTTCCTACCGTCGTCGAACCGGATCAGGTCTCGCCGTGAGACCGATCGCCGGGCGAGACAACCGACACCGAGGCCGGGGACGGCCGAAGGGAAGCACTCGACATGCGCACACACCGACTCCGCAGGGCCGTGGCCGGCGCGGGCGCCGCCGTCGCACTCTCGGCGACGATGGCGAGCGGGGCGCACGCCAGCGACTCACCCAGCGCCGAAGGCAGCCCGCACAACGGCTGCCCGTACGGTGCCGTCTGCATCTACACCCCCGCCGGGAACGCCACCGGCACCCCCGAGCACATCTACTGGAGCTACGGCGAGCACCAGCTGTACAACGAGTTCGGCCGCCACTTCGTCTCGAACAATCAGAGTGGCGGCGCCAACGTCCTCTCCCTCGGTGGCGGGGACTATTATTTCGACCTGACCGCCGGCACCGGGACCTGGATCAACCTGACCCCGATCGACAGCATCTACCTCTACGCCGACTAGGGTGGCGGCCTCCCGGTGCACGGACTCCTCGGACAGTGGGCGCCCCGCGCCCTTCTCGCCCACGGGCATCGGAGGTCACCGATGCGGTCTGAGGTTGGGGCGACTGGCCTCAGACCGCCGCGTGTCGCTCCGATGCAGCAGGCCGAGGCCGCTCAGCCCACCAGTCGCCGGTCGAACAGGGGCACCAGTGCCGCGGAACCGAGGCTGAGCACACCGAGCACCCAGAACACCGGCTGCACCGAGTCGCCCACCCAGATCCCGACGACCAGCACCAGCACGGCCCCGATCCCGTTCGCCAGGCCGATCGCGATCCCCGATCCCATCGACGGGTTCTCGGCGAAGATGTCCTGCCCGAGCAGAACAGTGGTGGAGGCGCTGAGGAACAGCATCACACCCACCAGCCCGGCGACCACCCAGGCCAGCGGTCCAGTGAGATAGGCGGTCGGAACGATCAGCACCGCGCTGCCGACGGCGGAGATGATCAGCGTGGCACGGCTGCCGATCCGGTCGGTGAGGTAGCCACCACAGAGGTTGCCGAGCACGCCCACGGTCATCATCGTGGTGATCAGCGAGGCACCGGCCACCAGCGGCTGGTCGCGCTGGTCCCACAGCACCGGGATGAAGGTGGAGAAGGCGAAGATGACGAACATCCGCAGGCCCTGGTAGCCGATCAGCAGCGCCATCGGCCGGGCGTGCACACTGAGCTGGATCGCCGGCCCATGAGCCCGCTTCGGCGGCAACGCCGGCAACCAGCGCAGGAGGAACGGCACGGTGAGCACTCCCGGCACTGCCACGAGCCAGAGGTACTCCAGTCCGGCACGGGCGACGATCAGGCTGGCGATGGTGGGCCACAGGCCGCGGCCAAGCTCACCGCCGACGAGGAACGCCGAGGTGAGCAGACCCTGCCGGCCGGTGATCATCTGTCGCACACTGGCAATCGCCTGCGGGTGGAAGAACGCGTTCCCCACTCCGATCAGCACCAGCAGCAGCACCAGCAACCAGGTGGACCGCACCACACCGATCAGGCCCCCACCCACTGAGGTCATCGCCAGCCCCATCAGCACCAGGCTCTTTCCACCGAGGCGGTCGGCGATCCGGCCAGCCACCGGCTGCAGCGCCTGTCCCACTGTCAGTGCGGTCACCAGCACAGCCGCCATCTGCACCGGCTGCCCGATGGTGACCAGGACGGCGGGAAGCACCCCGGGGAGGTAGTTCGAGGCGCCGTCGTTGAGGAAGTGCGCCCAGGTGAGCCCGGTGAGGCGGCGCAGCGGCACTGGTCGCTGGGTCCCCGGTCTGCCACTGTTCACGCGATGATTGTCGCAGCCTGTCCCGGAGCAGAGGCGCCTGGGGGCCGACACACCCACCTACCCCTTCCGTGTGAGGCAGATCACTAATAGTGTCCCTCCCCATGGACACGCTGCAATCGGTTCTGGACGCTGCGAGCACGTTCGTCTGGGGGCCGTGGTTGCTCATCCCGCTGCTCCTCGGCGCCGGCATCTACCTGACCATCCGGCTGCGGGGGCTGCAGTTCCGCACGCTGGGCAGGGCGCTGCGGCTCGCGCTGGTCGGCCGCAAGGATGAGGACGCCGATGGCGACATCTCCCACTACCAAGCGCTGACCACTGCGCTGGCGGCGACCGTCGGCGTCGGCAACATCGCGGGGGTGGCCACCGCGATCTACCTGGGTGGACCCGGTGCGCTGTTCTGGATGTGGGTGACCGGACTGCTCGGGATGGCCACGAAGTACTCCGAGGCGTTCATGGGGGTGCGGTTTCGCACCAAGGACGCCAAGGGGAAGATCTCCGGCGGGCCGCAGTACTACCTGGCCAAGGCGATCCCGAACAAGTTCGGGCTGGTGCTGTCCATCCTGTTCGCCGTGTTCGCCGTGCTCGCCAGCTTCGGTATCGGGAACATGACCCAGGCGAACACGGTGGCGGCCTCGGTGGAGGGCACCTTCGGCGTCCCCGCCTGGGTCTCCGGCGTGGTGATGGCGGTGTTCGCCGCTGTGGTCCTGATCGGCGGGATCAAGTCGATCGGGCGGGTGACCGCCGGGTTCGTACCGTTGATGATCGTGCTGTACGTGGCCGGCGGGCTGCTGGTGCTCGTGCTGAACGTCGGCGAGATTCCCAGTGCCCTCGCCCTGGTGTTCAGCGATGCGTTCACCGGGACGGCGGCGACCGGCGGGTTCGTCGGTGCCGGGGTGGCCGCAGCGATCCAGTTCGGTGTGGCCCGCGGGATGTTCTCGAACGAGTCCGGCCTCGGCTCGGCAGCGATCGCAGCAGCGGCCGCACAGACCCGACACCCGGTACGGCAGGGCCTGGTATCGATGACCCAGACCTTCATCGACACCATCATCGTGGTCACGATGACCGGTCTGGTGATCGTGATCAGCGGCGCGTGGAGCAGCGGGCTGGAGGGCGCCGAGATGACCGCCGAAGCGTTCAACCGCGGTATCGCCGACTGGGGCCACTACATCGTGACGATCTCGGTGGTGTTCTTTGCGTTCTCCACCGTGCTCGGCTGGGCATACTACGGCGAACGCTGCATGGAACGGCTGCTCGGCATCAAGTGGGTGGTGCCCTACCGCGCAGTCTTCAGCCTGGTGATCTTCATCGGCGCCACCACCGAACTGTCCGTGGTGTGGAGCTTCGCGGACGTGATGAACGGACTGATGGCGCTGCCGAACCTCATCGGCCTGGTCATCTGCGCCGGCCTGATCGCCCGGGAGACGAGAACATACCTGCAGCGCGACCCGACGCTGCTGCACGAACCGGTCGAGTCCACCTTGCACGGCACAAGCGCTCTCGATTCCCGCTGAGCGGGCGCGGGCCGGAGCACAGGAAAGCCGCCCGGCGCGGTCGCGATCCGGGCTACTCGGCGCCGACGAGCATCATCCC
>DXBY01000341.1 GCA_019116305.1 Candidatus Ruania gallistercoris
GAGATCTCCACCGACGGCGAGGCGGAGCTCCCGGGCACCGGGGCGTCGCCGTGGTTGCCGGTCGCGCTCGCGGTGGGTGCGATGGTGCTCGGAACGGTACTGGCCCGGTTGGCCGGCCTGCGGCGGAAGGAACGGGTGTGATGCGACTGCGAACCCGGCTCGCCTGCCTGGGTGTGGGACTCGCCCTGGTGACCTCCGCCGTCGTGATCCCGGCGGTGGACACATCCTCGGCGGCGTTCACCGATGCCGAGCATGCGGCGGTGAGTATGGCGGCAGCGGAGCTGGCGGCGCCGCAGGCACGAGACTGCCAGTTGCGGCCACTGCCTCCCTTGGCTTCCACCTCGGCCACGCTGCGCTGGCAGCCGCCCTCGGCGCCGCCGGCTGAATACAGCTACGAGTGGCAGATACTCAATTCGTCTGGTGACGTGCTGACCAGTGGCAACTACCCCGCCACAACCACCGAGCATCAGGTGAACGCATCAGCCATCGGTATCGCCACTACGCGAACCTTTCAGGTCCGGGTCGTTGACGGGAACTGGGAGAGTGCCTGGATCACCGGTCAGGTCACCACCCTCTTGGATCTGCTCGGAATTGCCCTGATCGGCTCCTGCTCATGGCAGTGACCGAGGACGCCCGACCCGCCCCGCCGGCCCGGCCCAGCCTCCTCCGCCGTCTCGGGGACTGGACGCTGACCGCGCTCGCAGCCGCCGGGGCCCTCTGCATCGTCGCCGTGATCGCCGCGCTCGCTTTCAACATCACCCTGATCATGTTCTCCACCGGTTCGATGTCCCCTGCTATCCCGGCGGGCTCGGCGGCCGTGGTGCGGGAGGTCCCGGCCACCGAGATCAGCGTCGGCGATGTGGTCACCGTCGAGCGACCGAACGCGCTACCGATCACCCACCGGGTCACCGAGATCCTGGACACCAGCGGCAGCCAGGTCACCTTCACCATGCAGGGCGATGCGAACGACCAGCCCGACCCGGCGCCCTACACCGCGGACACCGTTCGACTCGTGCTGTTCTCCGTACCGGGCTTGGCCCCGGTGATCTCGGGGCTGCAGGATCCGGTGGTTCTGGGGGTGATCACCGTGCTCGCCGCCGTCCTGGTGACGTGGGCTTTCTGGCCACGCGGTGACCGGGCCAGGAGCTGACTTCCTGCGCTCCCGGCGAGTGCGCTCAGGCCGGCACGACGGCGTTCACGGCCAGCCACATCAGCGTCACGGTCAGCGTGGTCCAGACCACGATCGCCACGGCCTGCCAGAGCAGCACCCAGCGGGGCGACGTGCCGGAGGCGATCAGCATCGCCGAGGTGAAGTGGGTCGGGATCGCCAACGGACCGAGGAGGCTTGCCCCCGGTACGCCGAACCGCACCAGCCACTTCTTGAAGCGTTGCCGGCCCTTCGACTCGGGCTTGGTGTTCGCGGGTTCGTCGGAGACCGACTCGGCCCCGGTGAGCGTGTCCGTCGCCGACCCCGAGGGCACGCCACCGGCGGCCACCGGTGTCACCTGGGCTGTCCGGCGGTTCACCACTGCGGACCGGGCACGGGAGCTGACCAGCACGACCACCAGCACGGCGAGGAAGTTCCCGGTGGCAGCAGTCAGTCCGGCGACGATCGGGTTGATTCCTCCGATCACACCGATAGCAGACCCACCCTCTCCCTCGATGAACGGGATGAGAGCGGCGAGCAGCACGATGACCGGTTGCAGGAACTCCGGTACCTGGGCGATCAGGTCTTGAAAGCCGACGACAAGGTTCTCGATGGGGTTCACAGTTCTCTACCTCACATGGGGGTGGTCGAGGACTCGCTCGATTCGCCACCAGTAGAAACTGTGTTCCTAGAACAGGGTCAAGTGCTCCGTGAGCAAGGCCGCACTCAGTCGGTGGGAGTGCGCGCCGCACGAATGGCCCGCACCTGCTCGTCCGCGCGGATGCTGGCCCGCACCAGCACATCCAGCTGCGCCGGGTTGTAGAGCTCCACCATCGCCTCGATCATCGTCTGCCTGGTCACGTGCTCGCTCTTCGACAAGTGCGCGGTGGGGTCGCTCAGCCATGGGTAGTCGAGGAGGTTGCGGGTGAGGATCGGTACCAGCCTGTCGGCGAGGCGCTGCCGGGTCTCCTCGTCCGCGTCCGGTTGCAGCCGGTCGATCTCCGCACCCGTGCCATCGGCAATATCGGTCTCCACCATCTTCCGCACATCTGCGAGCGCGTCCGCGTCGTACAGCTGCGAGTAGATGTGGATGAGCGAACTGTCTGACGTCGACAACTGGGAGGTGACCGGTTCGAAGCCGGCCGGTCCATCCACAGGAGCCTGCTCGCGCAGGATGGTGGCGATATCGACACGTGCCTGCTGCAGCCGGTCGATCGTTGCTGCCAGCTCGGCGTCGAGCTCGTGAAGGGAGGCGGTGGCCCGGTCACCGGCAGTACTGAGGTCACCCATCTTCGCGAGCGGAACCCCCAGTGCGGCCAGGCGGCGGATGCGCAGGAGCCGCACCAGGTGGGGCACCTCGTACTGCTTGTACCCGTTGCTCTGCCGCTCGGGCTCCTCGAGGAGCCCGAGCCGGTGATAGTGCCGGATGCTGTTCACGGTCGTCCCGGCGAGCTCGGCGAGCTCACGGGTGCTCCATGCCATCTCGCCTCGCTGGGCCAGTCGGGGACTCTGCGTCAGGAGTGTAACCGCCGGCGTCCGGCTCCTGCCCTACTGCCGGCCGTTCCTCGCTCAGCGCTCGATATCGCCGGCGATGAACGCCTCCACCTTCGCGCGTGCCGACTCGTCGTCATACTGCTCCGGCGGGGACTTCATGAAGTAGCTCGCCGCGGACAGCACCGGCCCACCGATACCCCGGTCACGCGCGATCTTCGCCGCCCGTAGTGCATCGATGATGATCCCGGCCGAGTTCGGCGAGTCCCACACCTCGAGCTTGTACTCCAGGTTCACCGGCACCTCGCCGAAGGCCCGACCCTCCAGGCGCACGTACGCCCACTTCCGGTCGTCCAACCAGGCGATGTAGTCCGACGGCCCGATGTGCACATTCCGGTCGTCCTTCTTCCCCGCCAACGAGCCGGTGAGGTTCGAGGTCACCGACTGGGTCTTGGACACCTTCTTCGACTCCAGGCGCTCGCGCTCGAGCATGTTCTTGAAGTCCATGTTGCCGCCGACGTTGAGCTGGTAAGTGCGGTCCAGGGCCACACCCCGGTCCTCGAACAACTTGGCCAGCACCCGGTGCGTGATCGTCGCCCCGACCTGGGACTTGATGTCGTCACCCACGATCGGCACCCCGGCCGCGGTGAACTTCGCCGCCCACTCCGGGTCGCTGGCGATGAACACCGGCAGCGCGTTCACCAGCGCCACCCCGGCGTCCAGCGCGGCCTGCGCGTAGTGCTTGGCGGCCTCCTCCGAGCCCACCGGCAGGTAGCAGATCAGCACGTCCACCTTGGCCTCGCGCAGCGCCTGGGCCACATCGACGGCGGGACGAGAGGACTCCTCGATCGTCTCCTGGTAGTACTTGCCCAGGCCGTCCATGGTCGGACCGCGCTGCACGCTCACCCCGAGCGGAGGCACGTCGGTGATGGAGATCGTGTTGTTCTCACTCGCCCCGATCGCGTCCGAGAGGTCCACCCCCACCTTCTTCGCGTCCACGTCGAACGCGGCCACGAACTCGATATCGCGCACATGATAGGGACCGAACTGCACGTGCATCAGCCCGGGCACAGTGGCCGAGGCGTCGGTGCCGGCGTAGAAGTGCACGCCTTGGACCAGGGAGGCGGCGCAGTTGCCGACTCCCGCGATCGCCACGCGGATGCTGCTCATGAATTCTCCTCAGGGGTTTCTTCGGTGGGGTCGTCGGTGCGTTCGGCCACGATCAGGTCCTCCAGCCAGCCGATCTCGCGGTCGATCAGGTCCAGGCCGTGCCGTTGCAGTTCCTGGGTGTAGTGGTCCCGGCGTTCCCGGCCGGCCTGCACCTGCTGGCGCATTGCCGCCTTGCGCTGCAGCATCCGAGCGCGGCGGCCCTCGAGGATCTGCAACCGGGTCTGGCTGTCGGTCTCGTTGAACAGCGAGAACCGCACGGTGAACGACTCGTCCTCCCACGCTGCCGGGCCCGCCTGGGCCAGCGAGTCGGCCAGGCGCTGCTTCCCGGGGGTGGTGAGCCGGTAGACGATCCGGGCGCGGCGCCCGGCCAGTGCGTGCGGCGGCGCTGCCGTGTCCGCCTCCTCGATCCAGCCGCCGGCCACGAGTGCTTTCAGGCAGGGGTAGAGCGAGCCGTAGGACAGGGTGCGGATGGTGCCCAGCGTGGTGTTCAGCCGCTTGCGCAGTTCGTAGCCGTGCATCGGAGCGTGCTGCAGCTGGCCCAGGATCGCCAGCTCGAGGACTTCGCCACGTGTGGACACTGCTCACCTCCGATGTATCGAATTGATACAGGAAAGAGAACAAGCACGTCAAATGTCCGGTCGTGATCCGGAGTGTCGCAGGCCGCTGTGGTCGCACTCACCCGCAGGTGGCGGATTCTGTGCGGACTCGGTGAAGACTGCGCTGAACGGGCGGATTTCCAGGCTGTTTGCGCATACTGGGGGGCGACGAGGTGTTGTCCGAGGCGCGGGGACCCGGCCCGGACACGCTCGTGGGTGGGCGCAACCACGGACGAGAGAGGGCCCAGTAGTGGCAGAAGGACGCGGATCGGGAACCAGCGGTCGGGGTGAGGACAAGCCCGCCCGCCGAAGCGTGCGCGACCGTGCCCAGGCCGGCGGTTCGTCGAGTTCGTCCGGTGCCGGTGCGGCCGCCTCGCCGTCCGGCCCCACCTGGAAGCGCACCTCCTCGGCCAAGAACGACGGCGCAGCCTCCCGGTCTGGTTCCGGCACCGGGTCCGGGGCCGGCTCTCGTACCGGACGCAGCTCGGCATCGGCGGCCAAGGGTGGCGCCAAGAAGGGCTACAAGGGCCGGCCCTACCAGGAGCCGAACCGGTTCTGGAACTACCCGAGGCCGAACAAGGGCCCGATCCACCGATGGCTGCCGAGCTGGCGATTCGTGCTCGGCTCGTTCCTCACCGTCGGCCTGCTCGGGGTGGGATTGTTCTTCGTCGCCTACCTCACCACCGACGTGCCGGAGCCGGACGACTTCGCCCTCGCTGAAGGGTCGACCGTCTACTTCGCCGACGGCGAGACGCCGATGGGCACGTTCGCCGATGTGGACCGGGAGATCGTCGACCCCGCGGAGCTGCCGGACCACATCGGTCAAGCGATCGTGGCCAGCGAGGATCGCCGGTTCTACTCCAATGTGGGCGTGGACCCGATCGGCATCCTGCGGGCGCTGTGGAACAACTTGCGGGGGAATGACACCCAGGGTGGCTCCACGCTGACCATGCAGTACGTGGAGCGGTACTACACCGGTCAGACCGATGGCTACATGGACAAGTTCCGCGAGGCGATCCTGGCCCTCAAGATCGACCAGCAGCAGAGCAAGGACGAGATCCTCGGCAACTACATGAACACGATCTACTTCGGTCGTGGCGCCTATGGCATCGAGCGAGCCTCCCAGGAGTTCTTCGGTCACTCGGCCAGCGAGCTGACGCTCTCGGAGTCGGCGCTGATCGCCGGCATCATCCCCTCCCCGGGGAACTGGGACCCGGCCACCAACCCGGAGATGGCCGAGGCGCGGTGGCAGCGCACGCTCGACTACATGGTGGCGAATGAGTACATCACCCAGGCGGAGGCGGACGAGCAGACCTTCCCGGAGGTCGCCGAACCCGGCCGCACCGATGTCTACGCGGGTGCGAACGGCTATCTGCTGGCGATGATCCGCAACGAGCTGCTGGCGAATGGTTTCACCGAGGACGAGATCGACGGCGGTGGCCTGACGATCACCTCCACGATCGACGAGGACCTGCAGGAGCATGCCGTGGCCTCGGCCGAGGACATGCCGGAGGACACTCCGGACGGTGTGCGGGTGGCGCTGACCTCGATCGACAACGAGACCGGGGGGATCCTCGCGCTCTACGGTGGCCACGACTACCTGGAGCGACAACGCAACAACGCCACCCAGGACACCGCCCAGGGTGGGTCCACGTTCAAGGTGTTCGGGCTGATCGCCGGCCTGGAGAACGAGGCGACTCTGGACAGCCGGTTCCCCAGCTACTCGCCGATGGACGTCGACGGGTACACGGTGAACAACTTCGACTCGATCAATCGCGGATACATCGATCTGATCACCGCTACCCAGCAGTCGGTGAACTCCGTGTATGTCCAGCTGAACGAGCAGACCGGCCCGGAGCAGCTGGTGGACGTGGCGCACCGGCTCGGCCTGCCGGAGGACACCGCTGGTCTGGAGCCGTACCTGTCCAACGTGCTGGGCACCGCGTCCCCGCACCCGGCGGACATGGCGGAGGCGTACTCCACGATCGCCTCCGGCGGAGTGCACCGGGACCGGTTCATCGTGGACTCGGTGACCAATACCGAGGAGGAAACCCTGTACACCGGTGGTGAGGAGGGCGACCGGGAGTTCGAGGAGCAGGTGATCGCGGATGCCACCTATGCGATGCAGCAGGTGGTGCAGGGCGGTACTGGCGCCACCGCGGCGGAGATCGGCCGGCCGGCGGCAGGCAAGACCGGATCATCGAACGACTACCGGTCGGCGTGGTTCGTCGGTTTCGTTCCGCAGATCACCACCTCCGTGGCGATGTACCAGGTGGGTGAGGACGGCGAAGAAGTCTCCATGACCGAAGGCTGGGGTGGGGTCGCGCCGATCTCCGGCGGTAGCTACCCCACCGATATCTGGACCGAGTACATGTCCACGGCGGTCGAGGACCTTCCGGTGGAGGAGTTCCCGGAGCGGTCCGCGCCGGAATACACCTACGTCCCGCCGTCGAACAACGACTCCGGGGGTGACTCCGGCGAGGAAGAGACCACCGAGGAGCCGACCGAGGAGCCGACGGAAGAGGAGACCACCGAGGAGCCCACGGAGGAGCCCACCGAAGAGCCGACGACTGAGGAGCCCACGGAGGACCCGACGACCACCGACCCACCGGAGAACCCCTCCGACGGGGACGAGGGTTCGGACAACGGCGCTGATGATGGCGCGGACGATGGCGGTGACGAAGGCAACGACAATGCCGACGATGGGAGCAATGGTGACGCCGGCGACGGTGGTGGTAACAACAGTGACCCGGGCGGAGACAGCGGTAACGGTGGTTCGGGCCAGCCGAACGCCGGGCGCGAGGAACGCAATCCCCTCGAGGACCTCTTCGGCGGCGGCCGCTAGCGTTCCCACGGTGACGACGTAGACCGAGGTGAGCTCCGCCGTCGTGCACATCACGTTCCCGCTGAGCAGGGAGTCCGTTAGACTTGCCCGGTATCTCTCTATCTGCGCCGACCTCGGTGACTGCCGTGGCCGGCGCAGGTGTGAGAGCACGCATCACCCTCCTGTCACGGAAGGACCGTGACCGCTGAGACCAGAGGAGGTGGGTTTACACATGCGTCATTACGAGATGATGGTCATCCTCGACC
>DXBY01000342.1 GCA_019116305.1 Candidatus Ruania gallistercoris
CCCCACCTGACATCGCGTGCGCACTTCCCGGGTTTGCCCGGGATCACGCGGCGAGGTCCGGCACGTGGTGCCGGTGCCGTGGATCGTGCGCACCAGGCATGGGCCGCGCCGGTACGGGCAGCCCAGAACACCAACCGAATCAGCCCGCGCCAGGTCGCGGGCACGAGCG
Source organism: Candidatus Ruania gallistercoris (assembly GCA_019116305.1). Taxonomy (GTDB): domain Bacteria; phylum Actinomycetota; class Actinomycetes; order Actinomycetales; family Beutenbergiaceae; genus Ruania; species Ruania gallistercoris. Next base: position 170 of record DXBY01000342.1, read on the forward strand.
TGTGGGCTTGCCCACACCAGGAAAGGACGAGCCATGGCCGTCGTCACCATGCGCCAGCTCCTCGAGAGCGGCGTGCACTTCGGGCACCAGACCCGACGCTGGAACCCGAAGATGAAGCGCTTCATCTTTACCGAGCGCAACGGGATCTACATCATCGACCTGCAGCAGTCCTTGCAGGACATCGACCGTGCGTACGAGTTCGTCAAGGAGACCGTTGCCCACGGCGGCACGATCCTGTTCATCGGCACCAAGAAGCAGGCCCAGGAGGCCGTCGCCGAGCAGGCCACCCGCGTGGGCATGCCCTACGTGAACCAGCGTTGGCTGGGCGGCATGCTCACCAACTTCGGCACGGTGAGCAAGCGCCTGCAGCGGCTCAAGGAGCTCGAGGAGGTCGACTTCGACGACGTCGCAGCGAGCGCCTACACGAAGAAGGAGCTGCTCATGCAGCGCCGGGAGCGGGACAAGCTCTCCCGCACCCTCGGCGGGATCCGGGACATGGCCAAGCTGCCCTCCGCCGTCTGGGTGGTGGACACGAAGAAGGAGCACCTCGCGGTGGCCGAGGCCCGGAAGCTGAACATCCCGGTGGTGGCCATCCTGGACACCAATTGTGACCCGGACGAGGTGGACTACCCGATCCCGGGCAACGATGACGCCATCCGCGCGGTCAGCCTGCTCACCCGGGTGGTCGCCGACGGCGCCGCGGAGGGCCTGGTCGCCCGGCACGGCGGCGGAGACTCCGCCGGCACCAGCGATGCCGAGCCGCTCGCCGAGTGGGAGCGGGAGCTGCTCGCCACCCACGAGGAGGAGAAGCCCGCGGCACCGGCAGCGGGTACAGAGGCTGCGGCCGCCACTGCGGCCACCGAGACCGCGACCCCGGCCACGGACGCAGCTGCACCGGCTGAGACGCCGGCCGCCGAAGCTGCGGCAGACGCCGCCGCCGAGGTCTCTCCGGCCACTGCGGACGCCCCGGCCGACGCCCCCGCCCCCGACGCCGCTGCGGACGCACCTGCCGCCGAGGCTGCGGCCGATGCAGCGGCGGAAGCGCCGGCTACCGACGCCACCGAGGCTCCCGCCGAGGACGCCACGGGCGAGACCGCACAGGACTGACCACACCACGATCTCCGAGAGGATCATTGATGGCGAACTACACCGCCGCTGACATCAAGGCACTGCGCGAGCGCACCGGCGCCGGCATGCTCGACGTGAAGAAGGCTCTCGATGAGGCTGACGGCGATCAGACCAAGGCGCTGGAGCTCATCCGGGTCAAGGGCCTGAAGGGTGTCAGCAAGCGTGAGGCGCGCGCTGCTTCCGACGGCCTGGTCGTCACCTCGATCACCGACGAGGGCACCGGCCAGGTCGGTGTGCTCGTCGAGGTGAACTCCGAGACCGACTTCGTGGCGAAGAACGAGGTGTTCACCACGCTCGCTGACAAGGTGGTATCCGCTGCCGCGGCCTCGGGCGCGACCGACGCGGAGCAGCTGCTCGCCGCCGAGGCCGACGGCGGGACCGTCGCCTCGCTCGTCGAGGAGACCTCCGCCACCCTCGGCGAGAAGATCGTCGTGCGCCGCGTGGCCCGCGTTGCCGGGGAGAAGGTCAGCGAGTACCTGCACCGCACCAACAAGGACCTGCCGCCGCAGGTCGGTGTGCTGGTGGCCAGCGACACCGCCGGTGCCGCCGTGGCCCGGGACGTCGCGATGCACATCGCAGCGTTCTCCCCGACCTACCTCTCCCGGGAGGACGTGCCCGCGGAGAAGGTCGCGGACGAGCGCCGGATCGCCGAGGAAACCGCGCGCAACGAGAACAAGCCGGAGCAGGCGCTGCCGAAGATCATCGAGGGGCGTCTGAACGGCTTCTTCAAGGAGGTCGCGCTGCTGGACCAGCCGTTCGCGAAGGACCCGAAGCAGACGGTGGGGCAGATCGCCGCCGCCGCCGGCGGGACCATCACCGGGTTCGCCCGGTTCCGCGTGGGCGCCTGATTCGCAGGACACCCCGGTGTGGCCCCGGTCCGCACGCGGACCGGGGCCACACCCGTACCATCAGCTCAGGAACGAGCCTGGCCGGCCTGGGGTAGCCGCTGTACACCCGCCGTCCGCACATCTCTGGGAGGAAGCCGATGACCACTGCATCACCCGCCGCACGCCGCGTCCTGCTCAAGCTCTCCGGTGAGGTGTTCGGCGGTGGATCGGTCGGCCTCGACCCGGATGTGGTGTCCGCGATCGCCAAGGAGATCGCCGCCGCGGTCCATGACGGCGTGCAGGTGGCGATCGTGGTGGGCGGCGGAAACTTCTTCCGCGGTGCCGAGCTCTCCCAGCGGGGCCTGGACCGCGCCCGAGCCGACTACATGGGAATGCTCGGCACAGTGATGAACTGCCTGGCCCTGCAGGACTTCCTGGAGAAGGCGGCGGTCAGCACCCGGGTGCAGACCGCCATCACCATGGGTCAGGTCGCCGAACCGTACATTCCGCTGCGCGCCATCCGGCACCTGGAGAAGGGACGCGCCGTGGTGTTCGGTGCCGGAGCCGGGATGCCGTACTTCTCCACGGACACGGTGGCGATCCAGCGGGCCCTGGAGACGCACTGCGAGGAGGTGCTGGTCGGCAAGAACGGCGTCGACGGCGTCTACACCGCTGACCCGCGCATCGACGCGACCGCCGTGCGTATCGACCACCTCACCTTCGAAGAGGCGATTCGACGAGACCTGCGCGTCGTCGACTCGACCGCCCTGGCCCTGTGCCGCGACAACAAGCTGACGATGCGGGTGTTCGGGATGGGCACCCCCGGCAACGTCGCCGGTGCGCTCAAGGGTGAGAAGATCGGAACCATCGTGACGTCCGAGCCCGATCCCCAGACCAAGGAGCAAGCGTGATCGACGAGACCCTTCTCGAAGCCGAGGAGAAGATGGACAAGGCGGTGGAGGTGGCCCGCGAGGACTTCGCCGGGATCCGCTCCGGCCGCGCGAGCGCCGGCATGTTCGAGAAGATCGAGGTGGACTACTACGGCGCCCCGACGCCGCTGCAGCAGCTGGCCTCGATCACCATCCAGGAAGCCCGCACCGTGCTGATCGGCCCCTACGACAAGGGCGCGATGACCACGATCGAGAAGGCGCTGCGCGAGTCCGACCTGGGCGTCAACCCCGGAAACGATGGCAACGTGATCCGGGTCGTGCTGCCCACCCTGACCGAGGAGCGCCGCCGGGACTACGTCAAGCTCGCCAAGAACAAGGGTGAGGAGGCCCGGGTGGCGGTGCGCAACGTCCGCCGCCGCGCCAAGGAGGAGCTGGACCGGATCGCCAAGGACGGGGAGGCCGGCGAGGATGACGTCGCCCGCGCCCAGTCCGAGCTGGACTCGCTGACCAAGAAGCACACCGACATCGTCGACACGCTGCTCGCCGGCAAGGAGAAAGAGCTCCTCGAGGTCTGAGGCGCACCATGCCCGCTGATACCCCCACCTCCGCGCCCAGCCCCGAGAGCGCCTCACCCGCGACCTCGCGGCGGGCGCGGCGGACCGCTGAGCGGGCGGCGCAGCTGGAGGCTGAGCTCGCCGACCAGCCGGAGGTGGTCACCACCGGACAGCTGCCGATGGGGGAAGCCGAGCTGCCCGCCTCACCGGTCGAGGAGCCCGAGCCGCGCGAGCTGCTCGCCGAACCGGAACGTCCCTCGCGCGCGGGCCGGAACCTGCCGGTAGCGATCGGCGTCGGGGTCGGGCTCGGTGCCGTGCTGCTCGCCTCGTTGCTGATCCGCAAGGAAGTCTTCCTCGGCCTGGCGGTCGTGGCATGTATCGGCGCCCTGTGGGAACTGGACCGGAGCCTGCGTACGCGCGAGGTGCACCTGCCGTTGCTGCCGCTCGCGGTCGGTACCGTCGGTATGCTCGTCTCCGCCTACACCGCCGGGATCGAGGCCTTGCTGGTGGCGTTCGTGCTCACCGCGGGCGGAGTGTTCGTCTGGCGGGTGGTCGACGGCGGTGGCGTGGTGGCTCTGCGGGAGGCGACCACCGGCATCTTCGCAGCGGCCTACATCCCGTTCCTCGCCGGCTTCCTGACCATCATGCTCTCCGCGGACGACGGGGAGCTGCGCGTACTGATGGTGATCGCGCTGGTGGTGGCCAACGATATCGGCGGGTACACCGCCGGAGTGCTGGTCGGCCGGCACCCGATGGCCCCCACGGTCAGCCCGAAGAAGTCCTGGGAGGGGGCGGCCGGGTCGCTGGTGCTGGCCGTGGCGGTCGGTATCGGCTTCGCGCTCTGGGGGCTGGACCTGTCCTGGTGGGCCGGTGCCCTGCTCGGCGTCGCCGCCGTGCTCGGTGCGATCATCGGCGACCTCGCCGAGTCGCTGCTCAAGCGCGACCTGGGGATCAAGGACATGGGGACCTTGCTGCCCGGTCACGGTGGCATCCTGGACCGGGTGGACTCGATCCTGCTCGCCTCCCCGGTGGTGTTCGCGCTGATGCTCGTGCTGGCGCCGACATGAGCGAGAATGATGCCACGATGACATCCCAGCCCCAGGTCCGGCCCGGGCATGCCCCGGATGCCGGGTCACGTCCGCAGCTGTCCTTTGCCGTTCCCCGCCGTGGCAAGCCACCGCAGCATCTGGCCGACCTCACCTTGGCCGAGCGCACCGATGTGCTCGCCGAGCTGGGGGAGCCGGGTTACCGGGCCAAGCAGCTGTCCACGCACTACTTCGCCCGGCTCACCCGCGACCCGGAGCAGATGACCGACATCCCGGCCGGCTCCCGGGAGCAGATGGCCGACCTGCTGCTGCCGGACCTGCTCCGCGAGCACCGCCGGCTCACCGCGGACGACGGGGCCACGGTGAAGACCCTGTGGTCCTTGTTCGACGACGTCAAGGTCGAGTCGGTGCTGATGGCCTACCCCGGGCGCGCCACGCTGTGCGTGTCCAGCCAGGCCGGTTGCGGGATGGCCTGCCCGTTCTGTGCCACCGGTCAGCTCGGCCTGACCCGGAACCTGTCCACCGCTGAGGTGATCGAGCAGGTCCGCCGTGCCGCGGTGATGTGCGCCGACGGGGAGCTGGCCGGCGGCCCGCGTCGGCTGACGAACGTGGTGTTCATGGGGATGGGGGAGCCATTGGCGAACCTGAAGACCGTGCTCGGTGCGGTGCGCCGGATGGTCGCCCCGCCGCCGGAGGGGCTGGGGATGTCCGCCCGGCACATCACCGTCTCTACGGTCGGGCTGGTGCCCGCCATCCGCAAGCTCACCGCTGAGGCCATCCCGGTCACGCTCGCGCTGTCGCTGCACGCCCCGGACGACGAGCTGCGCAGTGAGCTGGTGCCGATCAACACCCGCTGGTCGGTGGCGGAGGCGCTGGATGCGGCCCGCGCCTACTTCGAGGCGACCGGGCGGCGGGTGAGCATCGAGTACGCCCTGATCAAGGACATGAACGACCACGCCTGGCGGGCCGACCTGCTCGCGGCGGAGCTGAACAAGCGCGGTACCGGCTGGGTGCACGTGAACCCCATCCCGCTCAACCCCACCCCGGGATCGATCTGGACCGCGAGCGAGCAGGACGTCGAGGACGAGTTCGTGGCGCGGCTACGTTCGGCGGGAATCCCCACCACAGTGCGCGATACTCGGGGTAGTGACATCGATGGTGCGTGCGGGCAGCTGGCCGCTCAGGAGTAGTGCACCTGACCAGCGGCGAAGCAGCCGGGCGACTGCGAGCGAGAGGAGGGCGGTGATGGCCGACCTGTTCCCCACCGTCAAGGGCTGGGGCAGTGGGTACGACCGGGAGGAGGTCGAGGAGTTCTTCGACCGCGCCCGTCGAGCCTACGAGGGCGGGACCGATGATCTGGACGGCGGCGACGTGCGCACAGTGGCGTTCGAGCTGGACCGTGGTGGCTACGACCCGGCGGCGGTCGATGCTGCCCTGGACCGGCTGGAGGCGGCCTTCGTGCAGCGCCGCCGGGCCGACCACATCGCCGCCCACGGACAGGAGGACTGGATGGAGCAGGTGGCCGAACGGGCCACCACCCTCTACCCCCGGCTCGTGCGCCCGGCGGGGGAGCGGTTCGCCCCACCGGAGCGAGGCCGGGGTTATGAGGCGAGCGCGGTGGACGCCGTCCTGGACAAGCTGGTGGACTACTTCGACGCTGGCAAGCCGCTCACTGCAGGACAGCTGCGCCATGTCACGTTCCCGTCCGCCTCCCGGTCGCGTGCCTATGCCGAAGGACCGGTGGATGCGTTCCTGGACCGGGCGGTGGACGTGCTGCTGGCCGTCGAATGACCCGTACGGTGACCCTGCTCGGGTCCACCGGATCGATCGGTACCCAGGCGATCGAGGTGATCGGTGCCCACCCGGAGCAGTTCACGGTGCAGGCACTGGCCGCCGGCGGTGCCGATCCGGTGCTGCTCGCCCGTCAGGTGCTGCAGGTGGGAGCGGCTCAGGTGGCGATCGCCGACGACGGCGCGGTGCCGGCTTTTCGTGCCGCCCTCGCCGAGGCCGCGGCGCAGCAGGGCGGGGCGGCGGCGTCGGTGGAGGTGCTCAGCGGGGCTGCGGGGGTGAGCGAGGTTGCCGGCGGTGGCGCGGACGTGGTGCTGAACGCCATCACCGGCAGCATCGGGCTGGCGCCCACGCTGGCGGCGCTGGCGGCCGGCTCGGTGCTGGCACTGGCGAACAAGGAGTCGCTGATCGTGGGTGGCCCGTTGGTCACGCGCGCGGCGGCACCCGGGCAGATCGTGCCGGTGGACTCCGAGCACAGCGCGATCGCCCAGTGCCTGCGCGCCGGGCGGGCCGAGGAGGTCCGCCGGCTGGTGCTCACCGCCTCCGGCGGCCCGTTCCGTGGCCGCAGCCGGGCCGAGCTGTTCGAGGTGACCCCGGCCGAGGCACTCCGGCACCCGAACTTCGCGATGGGCACCGTGGTCACCACGAACTCCGCCACGATGGTGAACAAGGGCCTGGAGGTGATCGAGGCACACCTGCTCTTCGACGTGCCCTTCGACGACATCGAGGTTGTGGTGCACCCGCAGCAGCAGATCCACTCCATGGTGGAGTTCCGGGACGGGTCCACCATCGCCCAGGCGGGACCGCCGCGGATGCTGGTGCCGATCGCGCTCGGTCTGTCCTGGCCGGAGCGGCTGCCCGCCGTGGACGCCCCGTGCGACTGGTCCAGCGCCACCAGCTGGGAGTTCGCACCGCTGGACCACGACGCTTTCCCCGCAGTGCGGTTGGCGGAGCGGGCCGGCCGGGCCGGGGGCACCTACCCGGCGGTGTACAACGCCGCCAACGAGGTCTGCGTCGCCGCGTTCCATACCGGTGAGCTGTCCTTCCCCACCATCACCGACGTGATCGCCCAGGTGGTGGATGAGCATGCCGGCACCCCCGGTGACGAGGTTCGCCGCAGCGCCGCACAGACCACGCTCGACGGTGTGCTCGAGGCCGATCGCTGGGCCCGTGAACGGGCCCAGCTGGCTGTCAGGAACGCGGCGTAGTCTGGAGCGGTTATGGACTTCCTTGTCGGTGTGCTGGTCGTCGCGGTGGGACTGATCGTGTCCATCGCGCTGCACGAGGTCGGCCACTTGGTGCCGGCCAAGCTGTTCAAGGTCAAGGTCTCGCAGTACTTCGTCGGCTTCGGCAAGACGCTCTGGTCCACCCGGCGCGGTGGCACCGAGTACGGCGTCAAGATGCTGCCGCTGGGTGGGTACGTGCGGATGATCGGGATGTTCCCCCCGGCCACGGACACCCGCAGCGACGATGCCCGCACCGAGGACCGCATCCGGCGCACTGGTCTGCGCGGGATGGCGGCCTCGGTGATCGAGGACACCCGTGCCGCCTCCACTGCTGAGCTTGCCGAGGAGCTGCACCCCGGGGACGGGCACAAGGCGTTCTACGAGCTG
>DXBY01000047.1 GCA_019116305.1 Candidatus Ruania gallistercoris
CTGTGCCTGCGGGCGGTCGCCGGTCTGAGCGTGGCCCAGATCGCCACCGGGTTCGGGGTACCGGCCCGAACGATGACCCAGCGTCTCACCCGCGCCCGCAGTGCGCTGCGCGCGGCCGGTGCCCGGTTCGAGCTCCCACCGGCCGAGGAGCTGCCCGCCCGGGTGAACGCTGTGCTCGACGCGTGCTACCTGATCTTCACCGAGGGGTACACCGCCACCACCGGCGCACAGCTGCAGGACGCGGACCTGGCCGCCGAGGCGATCATGCTCACCGAGCAGCTGCACCGGGCGTTGCCGGACCATGACGAAGTCACCGGTGCCCTCGCCCTGATGCTGCTCACCCACGCCCGCAGCCCGGCGCGCACCGATCCGGCCGGCGACCTGGTCCCCCTCGCGGAGCAGGATCGAAGCCGATGGCGCACCGACCTGATCGCGCGTGGCCGCCAGTTGCTGGAAGGCACTCTGGGCCGCGGGCACGTCGGCCGGTTCCAGCTGGAGGCGGCGATCGCCGCTGTGCACGCCGATGCCCCCACCTACGCTGAAACCGACTGGCTGCAGATCAGCGTGCTCTACGATCTGCTCAGCAAGCTCGTGCCGAGCCAGACGGTCACGCTGAACCACGCGGTCGCCGTCGCTATGGCCCACGGCGCCCACACCGGACTGTTGATGATCGACCCGCTGCTGACCGACCCCGGCGGCGTGCAGGAGCACCGGGTGCACGCCGTCCGCGCCCACCTGCTGGAGCTGGCCGGCGAGACCGCGGCCGCGGTGGAGAGCTACCGGCAGGCCGCGCGACTGACCACCAGCCTGCCCGAGCAGCGTTACCTGCTGCGCCGACTCGCCGCACTCACCGGCGACTAGCCCGGCGCACGGCCAGCCCGATCCAGATCAGGGCCACCCCGGGCACCGTGTGCATGCAGGCGAGCAGCACGGCAGTCAGCCCGTCGTGGGCGTAGAACGGTGGCACAGCGCCGGTTCCAAAAGCCACAGCGGCGCCGACCACGATCACCGCGGTCACCCATCCGCGGGAACGGAGACGGGCCAACAGCAGCACGCCGACGCCCAGCCCCAGGGGGACGAACGTCTTCCAGGCGACGTCGAAAGCGGTCAGGTGGTGGTTCGGCGGACCAAACGCCGGATCCAGGCTCAGTGCCGCACCGGCCAGCCGGCCGGCACCGTAGAGCGCGAGGTTGACAGCGGTCGCGGCCAGCAGCCCGAACACCATCCGGCGCCACATGGTGCGCTGCCTGGTGCCAGGGACGACGGCGGCGGTGGGGGCCTCGGCAGTCATGCTGGACTCCGTTCCTCATCGGGACATCGTGTCCACCCCGAGGACAGGCCAGCGGACGCCGCTGTGACATCAGCCGGGTTCGCGCCGGCCGGCGGCCCGACCCCGCCGGTACTCCTCGGCCACCGCCCACTGGTCGCCCAGCGGGCCGAGGTGGGCGAGCTTGTCCGGATTGTTCACCATCCGGATCGTCTGGATCTGGCCGTCGGCGATGTCCAGGGTCATCACCTGCAGGATGTTGCCGCTGGCGTCCCGGGCCAGGGCACCCGGTTCGCCGTTGACCTCCTGCGGCTCCAACGTGAGCCCCGCCCGCTCCAGATCGGGCATGATCACGCTGAGCAGCCGCGCGTTCTTCTCCACGCCCACGATCGCACGAGGCAGCGCCGGAGCCTTTCCGCCGGAGTCGTTCACCAGCTGCACATCGGCGGCCAACAGGTCGCGGAGGCCCTCCACGTCGCCGGCGCGGATTGCCTCGAAGAACCGGGCCGCGAGGCGTTCGCGCTGCTCCCGGTCGGCGTGGAACCGTGGCCGCCCCTGGCGCACGTGTCGCCGGGCTCGGACCAGCAGCTGCCGGCACGCCGCTTCGGAGCGCCCTACCGCCGCGGCGATGTCCCCGTAGTCGAAGCCGAACACGTCCCGGAGCACGAATGCCGCGCGCTCCAGCGGGCTGAGCCGCTCCAGGAGCAGCAGCGCGGCCATCGAGACGGAGTCGGCCAGCTCCGCAGTGCGCTCCGGGTCCTGGTACGGGTCCTCGAGCAGTGGTTCGGGGAACCACTCCCCCACATACGCCTCTCGCCGGACCCGGGCGGACTGCAGCACGTTCAGCGCGAGCCGGGTGACAATAGTGGACAGGTAGGCCTTCGGTGACTCGGGCCGCACGTCGGCGGCGTCGTAGCGCAGCCAGGCCTCCTGGAGCACGTCCTCGGCCTCGGTCACGCTGCCCAACACCCGGTAGGCGATCGCGAACAGCAGCGGACGGAACTCGGTGAACTCCTCGATGGGAGTGGCCGGCTCCTCGGTTCCAGCGCGGTCACCAGGCATACCTCATACTCTCCTCTGCCAGCAGGGACCTGTCACCCCTGAGGACAAGGTGGCCGTCTCGGTCGTGACATCCGGGCACTTCGCTCCGCCGTCACCGGCTGGCGCAGGATGGTGCGCAGCCGCTCCGGGGCGGTCCTGCGCACGTCGCTGAGGTAGATCTCGTGGTGGGTGCCGCTGCGCTGTAGTCCGTGGGCGGGGAGGAACTCCTCGTGCATCCGCTGCAGCACCTCGGCCTCGGCGTCGAAGGGCCCCACGTGCAGGGTTTGCACGCACCGGCCCTCGGCCAGCGATTCCCAGCGCACGTCCGCCAGCCGGGCCGGCGGCCGCTTCGTCGCCACCGTCGCGGTCGCGGCGGAGACCAGCTCGGCGTCGATCCACTCCGGGGTGAGCAGCATCAACGTCCAGTCCCAGGCACTCTTGTCGCGTGCGGTGGTGAACACCGCCATGTCCTCGGCCCACCAGAGCCCTTCCAGGGGCGGCACCACATAGTCCTTGCCCAGGTCACTCTTGCTGGCGAACTTCAGCGTGTAGGCCACCGGGTACAGGCTCTCGACGGCGGTGGTGAAGGCGGAGGTGTTCGGGTCACCGGTCCCGTCGATCATCAGGTACTGCCGCGCAGGGATCTCCAGGATGCGGAACTGGCCCCGGCGGGCGCGGTAGGAGTCCAGGGTCTTCTTCAGGTCGACCTTGTCCGTCATCGCTGCTCGCCACCGGTGGCCAGGCGTGCGGTGAGCCCGGCACGCACGGCCGGCCACTCCGTGTTCAGGATGGAGTAGACCACCGTGTCCCGCAGGCTGCCATCGGGCATGATCCGGTGGTTGCGCAACACCCCGTCCTGTTTCGCCCCGAGCCGGGCGATCGCGGCACGGGACTGGTGGTTGTGCCAGTGCGTGCGGAACTCCACGGCCAGGCACCCCAGCTCCTC
>DXBY01000343.1 GCA_019116305.1 Candidatus Ruania gallistercoris
GAGCAGCTCGCCGGTGGCCGGATCCTCCACCGGCAGCGTCGACGCCGTCGGTTGCCACTGCCCGCCGATGAACAGGCCCTTGGGAACGGACTCGATGGCCTCGCGCTCAGTGGTGGGGATGCTCGTGCTGGATTCCATCTGTGACTCCTTGCCTCATCACTAGCCTAGAAGTATTGTCGACAATCCGACAATACTTTGCTTGGAGGACTCATGGCCACATTGTCACCTCATCTGCGTCAGGCCACACCTGTGGTGGTCGATCACGCTCGTGGGTCGGAGGTCTTCGACGGCGATGGTCGCCGTTATCTGGACTTCACCGCGGGTATCGGGGTCACCAGCACCGGGCACTGCCATCCGCGGGTGGTGGCCGCCGCCCAGGAGCAGATCGGCAAGCTGGTGCACGGGCAGTACACCACTGTGATGCACCGGCCGCTGCAGGACCTCGTCGCCCGGCTCGGTGACGTACTACCCGAGGGGCTGGACTCGGTATTCTTCGCCAACTCCGGCAGCGAGGCGGTCGAGGCAGCGCTCCGGTTGTCCCGCCAGGCCACCGGTCGCCCGAACGTGATCGTCTTCCACGGTGGGTTCCACGGCCGGACCCTGGCGACAGCCAGCATGACCACCTCCGGCACGCGGTTCTCCGCCGGGATCGCCCCGCTGATGGCCGGGGTGCACGTGGCCCCCTTCCCCACCGCCTACCGGTTCGGCTGGAGCGAGGAGGAGGCCACCGCCTTCGCCCTGCAGGAGCTGGACTACCTGTTCGCCACCGTGAGCTCCCCGGCCGAGACTGCGGCCTTCATCGTCGAGCCGGTGCTCGGCGAGGGCGGGTACATCCCCGGCAACACCGCGTTCTTCCAGGGGCTGCGCGAACGTGCCGACGAGCACGGGATCCTGCTGGTGCTGGACGAGATCCAGACCGGGTTCGGGCGCACCGGGAAGTTCTTCGGCCACCACCACTTCGACGTCCGCCCGGACGTGATCACCATCGCCAAGGGGCTCGCCTCCGGGTTCCCGATCTCCGGGATGGCCGCCTCCGCTGAGCTGATGGCCAAGGCGTGGCCGGGTTCCCAGGGCGGCACCTACGGGGCGAACGCGGTCTCCTGTGCTGCCGCACTGGCCACGATCAACGTGATCGAGGAGGAGGGATTGGTGGCTAACGCGGCTGAACGCGGCAGCCAGCTGCTCTCCGGAGCGCGAGAGCGTGCCACCGACGCCGTCGGGGACGTGCGCGGTTTGGGGTTGATGGTCGGATCGGAGTTCACCACCGCCGACGGCAAGCCGGACACCGCCCGCGCCGCCGCCGCCCAGCAGGCCGCAGCGGACAAGGGGCTGCTGATGCTCACGTGCGGGGCGTACATGAACACCGTCCGGATGATCCCGCCGCTGGTGATTACGGCCGAACAGATCGAGGAGGGGCTGGACATCTGGTCCCAGGTCCTCGCCGAGGTCTGACGGGCTACCGGAGGACAAGGAGGCCGCCATGTCGCGCTACATCACCATCACCCTGGAACGGGCCGGGGTCAGCTGCCGGGCTCGGTTACTGGACGAGGTCGCACCGGCTACCAGTCAGGCGGTGTGGAACGTCCTGCCCCAGAGCGGAGACGCGGTGCACGCCAAGTTCGCCCGGAACGAGGTCTATGCGCTGGTGCCCCGGATCACCACCGCTCCGCGCCGGGAGAACCCGACGGTGACCCCGATCCCCGGGGACGTCTGCTTGTTCGACTTCGAGCCCTGGGAGATCGGTAACCCGGCCTACGGTTACAAGGCCGACTCCCAGGCGCACGCCGAGAACGGCGCCACCGACCTGGCGATCTTCTACGACCGGAACAATCTGTTACTGAACGGGGACGTCGGCTGGGTGCCCGGCAACGTGTTCGCCACGATCGAGCAGGGGCTGCCCGAGATGGCAGCCGCCTGCAACGACCTGTGGCGGCACGGGTTCGCCGGCGAACGTCTGACCTACGCCCGCGCCAGCTGAGCCACTCACCGGGAGGCCGTCACCGGGCCCGGGCGCGGTGACGGCGGATGCTCAGGGCGATGCCGCCGGTGAGGAGCAACGCGCCGGCGACTGCGGCCAGGATGCCTAGGCCGCTCGCGCCGGTGTCTGCCAGTGCGCCGCCGTCGGCGGGGGTGGCGCCCATGTCTGGGCTGTCGTCCGGACCCGGTGCGTCGGGTGTGCTGTCCTGATCGTCGGACCCGTCCTGCTCCGTGGCGCCGTCCGTGGGTTCCGGGTCCGGGTCCGCGGTGGGTTCTGGTTCCGCGGTGGGTTCTGGGTCACCCGTGGGTTCCGGGTCCGGGTTCGGTGTGGGCTCAGGCTCTGGTTCTGGCTCGGGGTTGGCGGACCGCAGCTCAGCGTGCAGCACCTCGGCAATGTCGGTGTTCTGCAGGTAGTCACCACGTACCGGATCGCTGCTCGTGGCGGCGGCGACGAGGCCAGCGGCCGCCGGGCCCTGCGCGAACAGGGGGACGAGCTGGTGGGTGTGATAGTGCGGGTTCTCCTCACCCGGCTCGCCGTCGGTGAAGTCGGTGAACTCGGCGGCGGGAAGTGCTCCAGCACTGCCGGTGATCGGTTGGAAGTCACCGCTGTCCACTGTGCCGGCGCCCTGCAGGTTTCCGGTCTCGTGGTCCGCGGTCACGATGACCGTGGTCTCTGCCCAGGAGGACTCGGTCTCCACCCACTCGATCACCGCGTCCACCGTCTCGTGGAAGGCCACCATGTTCTCGATGGTGCGGCCGAGCTCGCCGGCATGACCGGCGCTGTCCACAGTGGCTTGTTCGATCATCGCGAAGAACCCTTCGTCACTGGCGTTGGCCAGGACGTTGAGTGTGCCTCGGGCCATCTCGGACAGGTGCGGGATGTTCTCCGCCATCGGTGCGGCGAACGGTGTCGCCCGGTCGCCGGGACGGTCGTGGAAGAGGGCGCCGTCGGTCGGGGCGAGGCCGAAGACCCTCCGTGGCGTCTCCCCCGTCGCCAGTGCCTGGAAGCCCGGACGGTCATCGACCAGGGTCCAGTCGGCGAGCTCCTCGACGGTAGGGCCGCCGTTCAGGGCGTTCCAGAGATCCTCCTGGACGTAGCGGTAGTACGGAGACTTCGGTTCCCCGTTGTTCGTGAACTCCGGATGACCGCCACCCATCACGACGTCAAGATCCTCGTGTCCGAGCAGCTGGGCGATGATGCCATCGGTGTCGTCGTCATCGGTGTGCACGGCGCAGCCCGCCGGGGTGTCGGACCAGAACCGCGCCGACGTCACGACACCGGTGGCCAGGCCTTCAGCGCTGGCGACGTCCACCATGTCGACCAGGGGTTCCTCGTCATCGTCCAGGCCCAGGTAGCCGCCCTTGGTGCGGACTCCGGTGGACATCGCGGTGGCCGCGGCAGCAGAGTCGGTGACGTTGAGGTCCACGTTCGGATGGGCGCGCGTGGTGTGCCAGGGGGACTTCCAGGGATCGATCTCGGCGTAGGGCTGGGAGTAGACGTAGCCGGTCTCCATGCTGAGCTGGGCGTCGAAGCTCTGGTAGTCCTGTACCGCAACGGAGTCCGAGCCGTGGGCAGCGAGGTTCGGGTTCGCGTTCTGGTCCTGATAGGACGCCTGGCCGTCGGTGAACAGGTTGGCGACGTCGATGTGGTTGTACCCCATCCCGTCGGCGATCAGCAGGATGACGTTGGTGCGCGCGTCGTCAGGACCGACAGGAGCGGCGCTCGCCGGGAGGGCGGCCACGCCGCAAAGCGCGGCAGCGAGTCCCACGGCGGTCAGGGGGCGGAAAGATGGGTGTTCAGACGGCACAGAGTCTCCGAGAGGGCGCAGTGGCAAGGGACTCCGTCAGCCTGGGTGGTTCAGGTGAAGCGAGAGTGGCCTCACTGTGGCCGAACGGCAGCCTCGGATGAACAGCTTGCCCGCCGCGCCGGCCGGCCGGCCGGCCGGTTCAGGCCAGCAGCCACTCCACGAACCGCGCCAGGGCGAGCACCAGGTCGTCAGCATGCCGGGGCCCGACGATCTGCAGGCCGACCGGGAGCCCGGCGGCGGTCCGGCCCACCGGCACGCTGATCGCCGGCTGCCCGGTCATGTTGAACGGGAAGGAGAACCCGGCCCACTGGGGCCAGCGGGTCATCCCGGTGCCCGGCGGGACCTCGTGCCCCGCCTCGAACGGCGGGATCGCCACGGTGGGCGTGAGCAGGGCATTGTGCTCCTCGCCGAACTCCCCCATCCGGATCCCGATCGCCGCGCCCACCCCGCGGGCCTGGATGTAGTCGATCGCGCTGAGGCTCTCCCCCAGGTCCCAGACCTCGCCGAGACCGGGATCGATCGTCTCCCGCGCACCGGGCATCGTGCGCAGCAGGGTGGCTGCGCCGCTGGCCCACATCTTCTCGAAAGACTCGATCGGGTCCGCAAAACCCGGGTCCGCCGCGTTCACGTGCAGCCCGGCCTGGTCGATCTTCGCCACCGCGGCGTCGACGATCTGCGCGACCTCCTCATCCACCTCCAGATAGCCGAGGTCACGGGAGTAGGCCACGTGCATCCCGGTGACCTCCCGGTTGAACTCGCCCCGATAGGTCAGGTGTGGCGGAGCCTGCGAGGTCGGGTCCCGGTGGTCCGGCAGCGCGAGGATGTCCATCAGCAGCGCCGCGTCCTCCACCGTGCGGGTCATCGGCCCGGCGTGCGCCAGCGGGGCGAACGGGCTCGCCGGGAACATCGGGATCCGGCCCTGCGTGGGCTTGAACCCGACGATCCCGCAGAAGCTGGCCGGGATCCGGATGCTGCCGCCGCCATCGGTGCCCACGGCCAGCGGCGCCATCCCGGCCGCGACCGCTGCCCCCGCACCGCCGGAGGAGCCGCCGGCGGTCTTCGTCGGGTCCAGCGGGTTGCGAGTGACGCCGGTCAGCGGGGAGTCGGTGACCGCCTTCCACGCGATCTCCGGCGTGGTGGTCTTGCCGACGAACACCATCCCGTCCGCCCGCAGTCGCGCGGCCACCGGGGAGTCCACCTCCCACGGCTGGTCCGGATCCACCGACTTCGACCCGCGCAGGGTCGGCCAGCCCTTGGTGAGGAAGATGTCCTTGATCGAGATCGGCACCCCGTCGAGCAGCCCCTTGCTGTACCCGGCCTGCCACCGCTGCTCGGACTCCTTCGCCTGTGCGAGGGCCGACTCCCGGTCCACCAGGTTGTAGGCGTTCAGCTCCCCGTCCGCGGCCTCGATCCGGTCCAGGACGGCGGAGGTCACCTCCACCGGGGAGAGGTCACCGGCGCCATAGGCGGTGACGAGTTCGACGGCGGTCATCTCAGTGGGTTCCACGTCAGCTCCCTGGTACGTATCCCATGTTCTTGTCCACGACGTTGTGCAGCCCCTCGCCCGCCTGCCACCGGCTCAGGTTCTCCGCGAACAGCTCGACCAGCGCGCGCCGCCACCCGACGAAGTCACCGGAGTTGTGCGGGGTGATCAGTGCCGTGGGCAGGTCCCAGAGCGGGTGCCCGGCCGGCAGTGGTTCCGGGTCCATCACGTCCAGGGCGGCACCGGCGATCGTCCCCGCTCGCAGC
>DXBY01000344.1 GCA_019116305.1 Candidatus Ruania gallistercoris
AGCCGGAGCTTTCCGCACGCCTGGCTGGGCGTACGGTACCTGGCCATCGTGGATCCGGAGGGTGGGGCGCAACCACTGACTGCGGGCCCGCCGGAGGCAGCGCTCATCGGTGACGGGGAGATCGACAACTACCGGAGGATCCGGGACGGCCTGGGTGCGCACCGGTTCCGCACCGGCTCGGACCTGGAAGCCGCCCTCCAGCTGTATTTGGACCAGGGGGTGGCTTCCTTCGAACGGCTCTGGGGGACGTTCGCGCTGGCTGTGGCCGGTGAGGACGGCCGGTTCGCCGTCGCCCGGGACGTCCTCGGCATCTCCCCGTTGTACTGGGCGCGGCGTGGGGAGAGTGTGCTGTTCGCCTCCGAGCTGAAGGCCTTCGATGCGGACTGGCGGCCGTGGGTGGAGCCGTTTCCGCCAGGCCACGCCTGGACACCGGAGCAGGGCTTGATCGCCGGCCCGGCGTTCCCGGGGTCCACACCGGTGCTGCTGCAGAGCCGCGCCCCGTCGGAGGACCCGCCGTCCTGGGTGTTCGACGCGATCCGGGAGACCCTGGTGCGTGCCGTACGCCGCAACCTGGACGCCGTCGTCCCGGTAGGCATCATGCTCTCCGGCGGGGTGGACTCCTCGATCGTTGCTGCGATCGCTGCACACCTGGCCGGTCAGCAGGGCCGGCGCCTACCCAGCTTCGCGGTCGGGATGGCCGGCAGCAGCGACCTTGCGGCCGCTCGGCTGGTGGCCGAGCATGTGGGCACTGAGCACCACGAACTGGTCTACACCGCCGAGGACGCGATCGCCCTGGTGCCGCAGATCATCGGCGAGCTGGAGTCCTTCGACCCGACGCTGGTGCACAGTGCCGTGCCGCACCATCTGGTGGCGGCCCTCTCCGCCGAGCAGGTGAAGGTGGTGCTGGCCGGTGAGGGGGCCGACGAGCTGTTCGCCGGCTACGCCCACTACGAACGCCACGACACCGGCCGGGCGCTGCACGAAGATCTGCTGGACACGCTGGAGGGGATGCACATCGGCGGGCTGCAGCGGGTGGACCGGGTAGCGGCAGCGTACGGGATCGAACCGCGGTTGCCGTTCCTGGACCTGGACTTCGTGGAGCTGGCACTGGCTCTGCCACCGGGGTGGAAGTTGCTCGCGGAGGACCGTCCGGCGAAGTGGCTGTTGCGGCGGGCCTTCGACGGTTGGCTGCCCGAGGAGGTGCTCTGGCGGCGTAAGGAGCAGTTCGGGGAGGGCACCGGGATGAACACGGTGCTCCGGGAGCACTTCGAGGCCACGGTGAGCGTCGAGGAACTCGCCGAGGCTGCGCCGCTGCTGGACCCGCCGGTGCGCACCCGGGAGGAGCTGGCCTACTTCCGGATCTTCACCGCGGCGCTGCCGGGGATCGACCCTGGGCGCACCGTGGGCCGGTTCGCGCAGGCCTGAACACCGCCGTCGGCACGGGAGCGGCACCATCGGGACCTGTCCGCCGCCGTCGGACCGGCCGCCGACGTGATGGTGACGGCCGGCCCGGCGGGGCTCCGGCAGCTACTCGAGCAGGCCCTGCTCCTCCAGCCACTCCTCGGCGACGTCGCGGGGCTGCTCACCGTCGGTGTCCACCCGACCGTTCAGCTCGGTGATCACCTCGTTGGTCAGGGCCTCGCTGATCGGGGCCAGGATCTCGGCGATCTCCGGGTACTCGTCCAGGGTCTCCTGCCGGAGGGTCGCCGCGCCGGCGTACTCGACGAAGAAGCCTTGGTCGTCCTCGAGCACCAGCAGGTCGTTGGCCACGATGCGGGCATCGGTGGAGAAGACCTCACCGAACTGACACTGCTCGCCGACCTGGGTGTAGATCAGGTTGAGGTCGAGCTCGACCACGGAGGCGTACTCGAAGCCGTACGCCTCCTCGAAACCGGGCAGACCGTCGTCACGGTTGATGAACTCGCTGGCCGCGCAGATGTTGCCCTGGTCCGGGTTGGCCGTCACGAACTCGGCCATGTCCGAGCTGGTGGCCAGGCCGTTCTCCTCGGCAAACGCCGCAGAGGTGGCGATCCGGTAGGTGTTCTCGAAGTTCGCCGGTTCCAGCCATGCGATGCCGTTCTCCGCGTCCTCCTCGGACACGGCGGTGTACAGGTCCTCGGGCACGTCCTCGGTGGTGTGACCGAGGATGTTCACCCAGCCGGTGCCGGTGTAGTCCCAGTAGACGTCGATCTCCTCGGTCTCCAGCGCTTCGCGCACCGTGGCGCTGCCGGAGATTCCGGTCTGGTCGGTGATCGACGCCCCGGCGTTCTCCAGTGCCACGGCGGTGATCTGGCCGAGGAGCACGGACTCGGTGAACTCCTTGGACCCGACGGTCAGCTCCGCACCGGCCAGCGGTCCGTCCGAGTTCCCACCGGAGTCGTCGCCGCACCCGGCGACAGCGAGCAGGACGGCCAGACCTCCCGCAGTCACGGCAGCAGCGGTACGTGGTGTTCTCATCGTTCGTCTCCTCGTGGTGGACAGTGCAGTAACAGATGGACGGTGACGGCTCACAACCCCTTCGGGCGCAGGACGTCCTCGGCGATCCCGGCCAGGTAGTCGATGGTCAGGGCGAGCACAGCGGTGAGCGCGGCGCCCACCACCTGGACGGTGAACCGGTTCGTGGACAGCCCGGCGACGATCACGTCCCCCAAACCGCCGGCGTTGATGTAGGTGACCAGGGTGGCGGTGCCGACGTTGATCACCAGTGCGGTGCGGATTCCGGCGAGGATCACCGGCACCGCCAGGGGGAGCTCCAGGCGGCGGAGCACGGTGAGCCGGGACATGCCCATCCCGCGACCCGCCTCCAGCACCGAGGAGTCCACCTGTTCCAGACCAACCATCGTGTTCAGCAGCACCGGCACGATCGCGTACAGCACCAGGCCGACGATCGCCGCCTGGAACCCGAGGAACAGGAACGCCACCGCCAGCAGCACCAGGATCGCGATCGTGGGGACCGCCTGGCCGAGGGTGAGCAGGGTGATCAGGTACGGCTGGATCCGGCGGGCGAACCGGCGGGTGAGCAGGATACCCAGCGGGACGGCGATGATCAGGGTCAGGGCAGTGGACACGGCCGCGAGCTGGATGTGCTGCCAGATCGCGGCGGTGAGCCGGTCGACACTGAGCGCTCGCGCCTCGATCGAGTCGAGGTCCTTGCTGCCCACCCACAGGTACAGCGCCAGGCAGGTGGCGGCCAGGATGGCCGGCATCACCAGGTAGCCGGAGAGCGAGCGCCGGGCGTGCCGCTCGGCGCCCTGGGCGACCAGGGCGCGGGACGGCGCTTCGGTACTCATGTGCTCTCCTGCAGACCGACCCGAGCCTGGGAGACGGCGGCAGCGCGCATGTCCCGGATCGCCTCGGTGATCTGGTCGATGTCCACCACGCCCTGGAACACACCGTTGTCGTCGACGACGATGCTCACGCTGAACCGGGCGGTGATCAGCTCGTTCAGCGCGTCGCTGAGGGTGGCGCGCAGCTCCACTGCCGGATTGGTGGGCAGTCCGACCTCGTCGAGCCGGCGGCCGCCCGCGCGGCGCAGGTCCTCGGCACCGACCCAGCGCACCGGGCTGCCCTGGTCGAGCACGAGCAGCGCGCTCTCGCTGACCCCGCGCAGCTGGTCCAGGGCACCGTCGGCATCGGCATCCGCGGAGACGGTCGGCCAGGCACGCAGCTCGACATCGGCCACGTGGGTCAGGTTCAGCCGTTTCAGCGAGGCGCCACGGCCGATGAAGTCGGAGACGAAATCATCTGCTGGGGCGGTGAGGATCTGTTCCGGAGTGTCGTACTGGGCGATCCGGGAGCCCTCCTGCAGGATCGCGATCCGGTCGCCGAGCTTGATCGCCTCGTCGATGTCGTGGGTGACGAACACGATCGTCTTGCGCACCTCGGCCTGCAGCCGGAGCAACTCGTTCTGCAGCCGGTCGCGGGTGATCGGGTCGATCGCGCCGAACGGTTCGTCCATCAGCAGAACATCCGGATCGGCACCCAGCGCACGCGCCACCCCGATCCGCTGCTGCTGGCCTCCGGAGAGCTGCTTCGGGTAGCGGCCCCGGTACTCGGCCGGGTCCATCCCCACCATGCTGAGCAGCTCGTCCACCCGCGCGGTGATCCGTGCGGCGTCCCAGCCGAGCAGCTTGGGCACGGTAGCGATGTTCTGCCCGATCGTCATGTGCGGGAACAGCCCGATCTGCTGGATCACGTAGCCGATCCGGCGGCGCAGCTGGTCGGCGTTGGTGCGGGTGACGTCCTCACCGTCGAGCAGGATCCGCCCGGACGTGGGCTCGATGATCCGGTTGATCATCTTCATCGTGGTGGTCTTGCCACAGCCGGAGGGGCCGACCAGCACCACGATCTCACCGCGGCGGATGTCCAGGTCCAGGGCGTCCACGGCGTTGGTCTTCTGCCCGGGGTAGCGCTTGGTCAGCCCCTCCAGCCGGATCATCACGTCGGCGCCGTCGGTGGTGGTGTGCGTCATCGGATTCCTCGGGAGGTGGTCAGGCGGCGGGCAGTGTAGAACACCAGGTCGAAAAAGATCGCGAGGATGATCACGCCGATCGTGCCGGCGAGGACCAGGTGCACGGCCACCGGGGTGCCCACCCGGGCGAGCCCGGTGAAGATGAGCTCGCCGTAGCCGGGGCCATTGACGATGGCGCCGATCGCGCAGATGCCCAGCAGCACCAGGGTGGTCACCCGGATCCCGGTGATGATCACCGGCCAGGCGAGCGGCAGCTCGATCCGGCGCAACCGCTGCCACCGGGTCAGGCCCATCCCCTTGGCGGACTCGATCACCGCCGGATCCACGCTGTTCAGTCCGGTGACCGTGTTCCGCACGATCGGCATCAGCCCGTACATCGTCAGGGCGACGATCACCGGCCGAGCCCCCAGTCCGAGCGGGCCGAGCAGCAGGATGAACAGGGCGAAGGAGGGCACGGTGAGCATTGCCCCGGTGGTGGCCAGCACCAGGTCCCGGGCCCGTTGCCGCTGGTAGGTGAGCACGCCCAGGGCGATCCCGAGCACGGAGGCGAACAGCACGGAGATCGCCACCACGGCGGCGTGCGCCAGACCGAGCTCGAGCATGTCGTCACTGCGCTTGACCAGAAAGTCGAGAAACTCCATCGTGTCCTCCTCTCTCTGTCTGTCGCGGTCGTCCCTGGGGGCTCCTAGGGGTGGGTGGGCATGCGCCGTGAGTCTAGTGGCTGACCCGCGCAGCCACCGTCCGAGCGTATTGCTCGGCGTGGGCGTAGGCGTCCCGGGCCAGGGCGCGCCACAGCTGCACGGCCAGCTCGGGACGTTCCTGTTCGAGTGACTCGATCGTCTCCGCATCCAGCAGCATCAGCTCGACCGGGCCGTCGGCCTTGGCCGTGGTCTCCTGCCGGTCTTCCTCACCGAGCGCCAGGTCGCCGAACGTCATCCCGGCGGTGAGCGTGGTCAGCGGGACCCGGTTTCCGTCCAGATCGGTCGCGATGGTGAGGATGCGGCCGGTGAGGATGAAGAAGACCCCGCCGAAGCGTTGCCCGACCCGGCGGATGACCTCTCCGTCGGTGTAGCTGCGCAGGTGCATCAGCGCGGTCAGAGCGGCGATGTCCTCTGTCTCCAGCAGGGACAGAGCGGGGGAGTCCATCACCGGGACCCGGGCGCGCCGAGACTCCGGTGTGCCGTACCGGACGAGCAGCTGGTTCTCGCAGCGGGCAATCGCCAGCTCCCTGGTCGTGAACGTCGCTATCGTCTCCGTGGCCAGGGCCGGTGCCACCAGCTCGTCCGGATCCACCAGGATCAGTCGCCGCCCGTCTGCGGCGAACTGCTCGGCGATCCGGGTGAGCATGTCCAGCGCCACCTGGCTCACCTCGTCCAGGCGGTGCACATCGAGAACCACGAACTCGACGTCGCCGGCCAGGCCGCTGAGCTCACGCACCACCGATTCGGTCCCGGCGAAGTACAGGTCCCCGGCCAGCTCGATCACCACGGCGCGGTGACCGTGCTCGGCGAGGATCTCGCTCGCCTCCTCGGTGCGGCGGGTCTTTGACGGTTCCCGGTCGATGGTGTGGTGAGACCGGATGGCCGAGCGTCCGGCGCGGGCGGCGCGGACGAAGTGCATCTCCATGTCCCGGGAGACCCGACGGCAGGTGGCCACCCCGCGCACACTGTTCCCGTGCGGGTCCAGCGGTGGGGAGTAGACCGCCAGCCCGGCCTGCCCGGGCAGCACGGCGATCACCCCTCCTCCCACGCCGGACTTGGCCGGCATGCCCACGTTGCTGACCCAGTCTCCGGCGTCGTCGTACATCCCCGCGGTCATCATCACCGACAGCACCCGCTCGACGGCGTCGATGCCCAGGGCTTCGGCTCCGGTCTCCGGGTTGGTGCCCCCGTTGGCAAGGGTCGCGGCGATCATCGCCAGGTCGCGACAGGTGACCTGGACCGTGCACTGCCGCAGGTAGGTCTCCAGGGCCGCAGTGGGGCGGCTCTCGATGATCCCGACCGAGCTGAGCAGGTAGGCGAGGGCGTGGTTCCGGTCGCTGTTGCGCAGCTCGGACTGGTAGGCGCGGGTGCTGCGCCGCAGCTTGCGCCCGGCAAACGCGGCGTAGGTCTCGTCGATGCGCTGGATCGCCGATCGTCCGCCCGAGCCCTTGATCATCGAGACCACTGCCAGCGCCCCGGCGTTGATCATCGCGTTCGCGGGCCTGCCGGTCTCCGGATCGAGGGAGATCTCGTTGAACGGGTCACCGGAGGGTTCCACGTCCACCTTCGCGTCGACCGCCTCGACGCCGAGGTCGGACAGCGCCAGACCGTAGCTCAGCGGTTTGGACAGCGACTGCAGCGAGAACTCCTTGCCGGTGGTGCCGACCTCGTACACGTACCCGTCCACAGTGGCCAGGGCGATCCCGAAGTCGTCCGGGTCGACGGCCCCTCGCGCCCCGACGAGGTACGGCGTGCCCGCAGTCAGTTGCGCGATCTGCTCGTGCAGCTGGTGCAGGTAGGCGGTGATCGGAGACTCCATGGTGTGAGCCTAATCACCTGGGTGCTCGGCTACAGGCGGGTGTGCGTACCGAGGCCGTGGTAGGTGCGGTCGTGGTAGACCAGCGGCTGACCGGCACGCTCGATCCGGGCCTCCAGGGCGTGCAGGGTGACCAGGTGGCTCTCCCCGGTCGGCACACGGGCCGCCACCCGCGCGCGCACCCAGGCCGCGGCATCGGTGAGCAGCGGCTCGCCGGTGGGCAGCAGCTCGTGGGCCGCACCGGCGAACCGGTCGGTGCCTCGCCGGGCGAACTGGGTGGACAGGTGCGCGCTCGCGGCGTCCAGGAAGTGCACCAGCACCGTGTCCGCGTGCCTCAGCGCCTGCCAGGACGAGGAGGTGGAAGCGATCGCGAAGGCCACCATCGGTGGCGTGGCCGAGACCGAGATCACGCTGGTGGCGGTGAACCCGACCGGACCATCCTGCCCCGCCAGGGTGATCACGGCGACACCGGCCGGGTGCTGCCGGAAGAGGCGCTTGAACTGCTCTCCGGAGAGGCCGGTGCCGGTCCTGCTCCCGGCGCGGCTGGTTTCCCGCCTGGTGTGCGCGGGGCCCAGCGCACACCCGCTCTCGCTCACTGCACTCACACCGTCACGCTAACCCGGGCTCCGACCACGTTCAGCCGGGGACGTGCGCCACCTCACCTGGGAGCCAGCCTCCGACCGGTGATTGTTGACACGTCATCCATCCGGTCCGTAGAGTTCAGTGCTGTAGGTCTTGAGCGTCAGCAGCACGGCCCCGGCCAGCTGACCGGCAACCCTCCACATGCGGTGGGGTGCCCCGGGTGACGACCTGGCCCCGTTCCTTCCGAGCGGGGCAAGCGCAGCACCGTCCTGCGGTGACGAGTAGAAGGAAAACCACAGCCATCATGTACCAGGTCAAGCAGTCCGTGCCCGTCTCGCACGCCGCTACCTGCGTCATGTGCTGTTGCTCCATGCCGGCCTGAGCCGAACCTCATCCGGTGCCTCGGGCGTTCCGCCCCCCGGCACCACCCCTGGTTCGCGCGGCGCACAAGGCCGACGGAGTGACACCGTCGGCGTGCCTCAGCGCAGCTGGGCCTTCCGCTCCTGAGACCTGTAAGGACCTTCCATGGCTACGACACGCCCCCACCTCGCCCAACCCGCCACCGACTCCGCTGCCAGCACACCGACTCCGGCCCGGCAGACCCGGCCTGCCCGGTCCGCACCGTTGCGGCAGCAGACCTCGCTGATCGCCCTCGACCTCTCCGGTGCGGGGGCGCCGCGGGAGTGGCGCCGGGCCGCCGACTCCGACGCCGAGTCCTTCATCATGGGCCGGCTGGCCGGCCTCGCCTCGCTGGCCGACAAGGGCGGGGTGGACCTGATCACCCTGGACGAGACCTTCCACGCCGCCGGGCTGCGCCGCCGTGACGACTGGCTGGACGGGGCCGTGGCCGCCTCCCGCCTGTCCCGGCACACCAGCACCGCCACGCTGGTCGCCGCCGTGCCGCTCGGCCGTTCCCGCCCGGACCACGTGGCCGGGGCAATCGCCAGCGTGCACCGCGCCAGCGCCGGTCGTGCCGGCTGGCAGTCGGAGAGCGACGGAGGTCTCGCACCACGCGCAGTGGACGCCGTGATCAACGCCTGGGGCGAGCACGCTGCCCGCCCGCACGTGGTGGTCCCGGTGCGCAGCGCCGTCGACGGCGAGCTGGCGGCTGCCCGAGCGGACGTCGCCCGCATCTCGGTGGCCACCTTCGAGGAGGCACACGCCGCCCGGGCCGCGATCCGGCAGGCGGCCGCGGACTGGGGCCGGGACCCCGACGACGTGCGGGTGTTGGTGGACGTG
The DNA here is from genome assembly GCA_019116305.1 of Candidatus Ruania gallistercoris. Lineage (GTDB taxonomy): Bacteria > Actinomycetota > Actinomycetes > Actinomycetales > Beutenbergiaceae > Ruania > Ruania gallistercoris. Next base: position 8,810 of record DXBY01000344.1, read on the forward strand.
CAGGCCGTGGTCTCCGCCGACAGGCCCAGCGCTCGGGCCCGGTGGGACCTGCTCACCTCGTTGGAGACCCAGCCGAAGGCGGTCCCGCTGCGGTCCCTGGGCACCGCCGAGGATCTGGCCGACCTGTGGGCCTCCTGGGTGCACCGCGGCGGCGCCGACGGGTTCACCGTGATCCCCGCCTCGGTGCCCACGGATGTGGCCGCGCTGGTGCAGGAGGTCGTGCCCGCTCTGGTCTCGCGTGGCCTGCGCAAGCCGCGACGAGCAGCGGTGGACCGTCCCGCCGCCGCCCGCCGGGCCGCCGCCCGGGTGCCGGTGCGCACCCGGGTCTGAGCCACGCCCGGACACTGGGGTTGAGACGGCCCAGCCGGCCACCGGACCGGGGCCTATCCTGGAGAGCATGAGCGTGCAGATCGACCAGCGCCCCGGCACCGACGAGACCGACGAGCAGCGGGCCGCAGCCGGCGTGCAGGAACTGGCTGGCAAGGCACGCACCGCCGCCCGCGCGCTGCGCCGTGCCACCACCGCCACCAAGAACGCCGCCCTGGAACGGATCGCCGAGGCCCTGGTGGCGGCAGCACCGGAGATCACCGCCGCGAACGCGATCGACACCCGGCGCGAAGCTGAGGCCGGGATGAGCCCGGGGCTGGTGGACCGGCTCCGGCTGGACGAGGACCGGATCGCCGGGATCGCTGATGCCGTCCGTGAACTCGCCGCCCTCCCGGACCCGGTGGGTGAGGTGGTCCGCGGGCAGAGTCTGCCGAACGGGCTCACCGTGCGCCAGACCCGGGTGCCGATGGGTGTGGTCGGGATGATCTACGAGGCCCGGCCGAACGTGACCGTCGACGCCGCCGGCCTGGCGCTGAAGAGCGGAAACGCGGTGCTGCTGCGCGGCGGCTCGGCTGCGCAGGAGTCGAACGCGGTGATCGTCCGGGTGCTGCGGAAAGCACTCGAGGCGACCGGTCTGCCTGCGGACGCGGTAGCCACGGTCGACGCCTACGGACGCGCCGGGGCCCGGGCGCTGATGCGCGCTCGCGGACTCGTGGACGTGCTGGTGCCGCGCGGCGGGACCGGGCTGATCCAGACCGTGGTGACCGAGTCGCTGGTACCGGTGATCGAGACCGGGGTGGGCAACTGCCACCTGTTCGTCGATGCCAGTGCGGACCTGGAGCAGGCGCTGCCCATCCTGCTCAACGCCAAGACCCAGCGGGTGGGGGTCTGCAACACCATCGAGACCCTGCTCGTGCACGAGCAGGTGGCGGCAGAGTTCCTGCCCTCCGCGCTGACCGCGCTGACCGCTGCCGGGGTGCACCTCCACGGTGACGAGGCCACCGCCGCCCACCTACCCGCCGACGCCACGTTCTCCCCGGCCACGGACGAGGACTGGGGCACCGAGTACCTCAGCCTGGACCTGGCGGTGCGGGTGGTGCCGAGCCTGGATGAGGCGCTGGAGCACATTCGCACCTGGTCCTCCGGGCACACCGAAGCGATCTGCACCACCGACGTGCGGGCCGCGCAGCGGTTCACCACCGAGCTGGATTCGGCGGCGCTGATGGTGAACGCCTCCACCCGGTTCACCGACGGCGGCCAGCTCGGTCTGGGTGCTGAGCTGGGTATCTCCACCCAGAAGCTGCACGCGCGCGGGCCGATGGGCCTGGCCGAGCTGACCACCACCACCTGGATCGTGCAGGGCGACGGGCACATCCGGCCCTGACGGCACCCCCCACTTCCCTCGGGTCGTCCTGTCAGGCGGAGAAGGGCACGGGGTGCGAAGCGGATCAGCGCAGTAGCAAGGGCGCCACCTCGTAGCCACCCACCGGTGGCCGGCCGCGCCGTCGGGTGCGGGCGGTGTCCGCCGCGATCGCCTCGGTGACCGCCAGCACGGCCCGAAGCAGGGTGCGTAGCTCCATCGTGGCCAGCTCCCGGCCCGGGCACACGTGCCGGCCGATGCCGTAGACCATGTTGCCCGCGGCGTTGCCGTCCGGGTCGAACTCGTCGGCGTCCCCGAACGCGTCCGGATCCCGGTTCGCAGCGGTCCAGTTCAGGAATACCCGCTCACCGGGGCCGATCGGGCGGCCGCCGATCACGGTGTGCTCGACCGTCACCCGGCGGTTCGCGGTGAACGGCGAGTCGATCCGCAGGATCTCGTCGATGATCGCGTCCAGCTCGCGGTCGCTGACGCCGGAACGCACTCGCTGTTGCAGGTCGCGGTGGTCGGCCAGGTAGGTGAGCAGTACACCGGTGCACAGCGCCATGGACCCGAGGTCGCCTCCGGTCCAGTTCCGCAGGATCGAGGTGATCTCGGCATCGGTGAGCTCCCGGCCCAGGCTGCGGTCGTTGATCAGCTCGGTGGTGACGTCCTGGGGTGCGTCGGCACCCAACTCGCGCCTGGTGGCGACCACCGAGGTGATGATCCGGTCGAACCACTGTGCGACCTCGGCCATCTTGTCCCGGTCCAGCTCCCGCGATGCGGTGTGGTTGGCCGCCATCCAGGCGATCAGCTCCTCCTCGAGCCCGGCCGGCCAGCCCAGCCAGGCGCTCTGGGCGCGCACAGCGAAGGTCGAACCCAGCTCGACGGCGTCGATCGGCCCTGGTACCTGCAGTCCCGCGGCGATCCGGGTCGCCACTGTGGTGATGGTGGGCGCCAGGGCGAGCATCCGGTCGTGGTCGAGGTAGGCGTCGATCAGCTTCCGGTACCGGGTGTGTTCTGCGCCGTCCATGCCGTTGGGCACCTGCAGGTGGGCCGAGACGGCGCTGGAGAAGGTGTCGTCGGCCAACGCCGCGGTCTGCACGTCCGCGTGTCGGAAGAATGTCCACGCCCCGGAGGAGCCCATCGCCACCGGGCACGTGCGGCGCATCTCGTCGTAGGCGCGGCGCGGGTCTGCCTGCACCCGCGAACCGCGCGGGTCCCAGTCCGGATGCACGGCGGGGAGAGTGGGATCGGGTCGGGTCCGGCCGTACCGAGGATCGGTGCGGGCGAGCTCGTCGCGCGGTTCGTGTTCGCTCATCTGTCCATCCTGCCGCGCGGGACGTCGCACGGCAGCGGTACACACCCGCGGCGCGGCTGCGCGGGTCGGCATCGGCGGGGAGACTGGGCAGCGCACAGACCGTCGCCGACCGGGAGGGAACGCCGTCATGGCACGATCGGCAGCACTGCTCACCAGCGCTCGAGCGCATCCCGCCGCACCGGCGTTGATCCTGCTCCTCGGCATGCTGCTCACGCTCTCCGGATGCTCCTCCACCACAGCCGACGACGGCACCGCCACGGGCACCGATGACGGCAACGCCACGGGCACTGACTCCGGTACCGAGGCGACCTCGGAGACCGAGGCGAGCTCCGCCGTCGACCAGGACCAGCTGAGCATCGCCGTGGTCGGCGACTCCATCACCCAGGCCTCTGCGCCCACGTTCGCCCCCGGACAGGTGAGCGAGGACTCCTGGGTGAGCTACGCCGTCGGCGATCCGATCCAGCTGACCGGTGGTTGGGCGCGCTGGGGCGCGACGACGGCGGAGATGGCGGCCGCAGCGAGCCCGGTGGACGCCGAGGTTCTGGTGATCATGGCCGGGACGAACGATCTGGCCGTCGGTACCGAGACCGGCCAGGTGGCCGCGGACCTGCAGCGGATCGTCGAGCAGGTCGGCGCCGACCAGGTGCTGCTCTGCGCAGTACCGCCCATGGACGCTCGCCCCGAGGTGGTGCCGCCGTTCAACGACTTCCTCGCCGAGACCGCGGCGAGGAACGGCTGGGCCTGGGTGGATCCGGCGGCCGGTATCCGCGAGGACGGCACGTTCGCACCGGGGATGAGCGTGGACGGTCTGCATCCCACCCAGGCCGGCGCCACCCAGATCGGTGCCGCAGTGCGCGAGGCGCTGCTCACCGAGTTCGCGCCGGCGGGCCAGGATGAGAACTGAGGCGGATGTGTGCGCGCCCACGCCGCTGGCACCCGGTGGACATGCGACACTAGGGGAGTGCAGTGCCCGCACCGGCCGAGACCCGGCCCGGGCAGAAGTGACCTGATGGACATGAGAGGACGACGCCGATGAGCAGCTCCTTGCTGACCTTCGCCACCGAGAGCGGCGAGCATGCTGCGCAGGGACTTTCGCCGATCGGATTCGGCGTGGTGACGTTCGCGATCCTGGTGTCACTGCTGTTGGCCACGCTGGCACTGCGGAGCTTGAATACACGGCACCGCAAGCGCTGAGATGGCCGCGACGACTGAGCCGGCTCAGTTGGTCACTGCCTCCGCTGTCCGCCACGGGGTCCTGCGATGATCAGTTCTGAGCGCACCCCCACCCGGGTCGGCATCATGGGTGGCACATTCGACCCGATCCACCACGGACACCTGGTGGCGGCGAGCGAGGTGGCCGACGAGTTCGGCCTGGACGAGGTGGTGTTCGTCCCCACGGGTTCCCAGCCGTTCAAGCTGGACCGGCCGGTGACCCTGGCCGAGCACCGCTACCTGATGGCCGTGGTCGCCACGGCCTCCAACCCCCGGTTCGGGGTGTCCCGGGTGGACATCGACCGGCCCGGTGTCACCTACACCATCGACACGTTGCGTGACCTGCAGTCCGAGTACCCGGATGCGGAGCTGTTCTTCATCACCGGAGCGGACGCCCTCGGGCAGATCCTGTCCTGGAAGGACGTGGACGAGCTGTGGCAGCTGGCGCACTTCGTCGGCGTGACCCGGCCGGGGCATCGGTTGGACACCGAGAACCTCCCCAGCGGGGAGTACTCGCTGCACGAGATCCCGGCGATGGCGATCTCCTCCACGGACTGCCGAGAACGGGTCCGCGCGGGTAAACCTGTCTGGTACCTCGTGCCTGACGGTGTGGTGCAGTACATCGGCAAGCACGGGCTGTACAAGAATCCGGCAACGTTCCACCAGGGCCCCAAGGAGGTGCAGGCGTGACGCAACAGCCACCGACGCCGCCGATGGGGGAGCGCCGTCGCCGGCGGGAGGCTGAGCGCAAGGCGGCGCAGGCAACCGGTGAACTCGAGCTGAACGAGCCGATGACGCGGCGGGAACGGCGCGCGTTGGAGGAGGCACTGGCCAGCGGAGCGCTTGAGCTCACTCCGGACGGCCAGTACGCGCCGACCGGGGAGGTGCCGGTGACCACCACCGGCCAGCATGTGCTCTCCGGGCTGGAGAGCGCGGAGTCGGCAGCTTCCGCCGAGGGGACCGGCGATGGCGACGCCGCAGCGGAGCCGGCGAAGCCGTCCTCGCCGGCTGAGGCACCGGAGCGGCACAGCTGGCGCGAGACCGCTCAGGAAGTGGACGCAGTGCGCCCACCTCCCACGATGGACAAGGCACCCGACGGCGCAGCTCCGGGTGATCAGAGCCCCTCGCCGGGATCGGGTGCTGCAGGTACCGCCACCTCGGCTGACGGCCCCGGTGACACCGGTGCTGGGCAGTTGTCTCGCCGCTCTCTGCGCGAGCGGCAGGCAGCGGCGAACGCCGGCGCCCCGGAAGAACCCAGTGAGCGGACGGCGACCGGACGGCGGCCGGTGATCCGCCCGCCGGCCAGTGCCCGCGGCACCCGTACGGTGGACGCGACCGGAGAGCTGACCTCGATCCAACGGGCGATCCGAGACATCAACGCCGCACCGGCTGGCGCCCCGGAGCCTGGTGCGGCGCCGGAGGAGCTCGAGGCTGCCCCGGAGGCGGCTGGGCCGAACCAGCCGGTACTGGCGGCCGCGGAGGCGGAGGCGTCGGTGGCCTCTGCGTCCAGTGCTGCCTCGGCGACGAGTACATCCTCAGCCTCCTCGGCGGAGGACGATGAGCATGAGGACCAGGCCGACGACTCCTTCGACATGAGCCCGCGCTGGCCGAGTGTGAGCGCCACGGCCACGCAGCCCGGGGGCGTGCCGGCCCTCGGCGAAACGGAGGCGGACCAGGCAACCGGTGCTGCGCCGTCTGCGACCGAGGAGGATACCCGCGGCAGTGCCGCCTCCCCGCGGGGGACCGCAAGCCCCGCGCGAGCCGATTCCGACGACGCCGAGGCCACCGACTCCCGTGACGGCTCCGGCGAGGACGCGGATGACGACGGCGAGGACGACGAGGACGAGCGGCACACCCCGCGGGTGCTGCAGGTGCTGTACTGGCTCGTGCTGGTGCTCGCCGGACTGGTGCTCGGGCTGTTGGTGTGGCGGATGGCCACCGGAGACCTGTTCGGCGGCGAGGACGCTCTGGCGTTGGCCGGTCCGCTCCTTCCGCTGCGCCAGTAGACTGCTGCTGACCGACCACGAGGAGACCAGTGACCGCCGATGACCGTTCCCGTCACCTGGCTGTGGTGGCCGCTCGCGCTGCCGCCGACCTGAAGGCACGGGAGGTGATCGCCCTCGACGTGTCCGAACGACTCGTCCTCACCGACGTGTTCGTGGTGACCTCC
>DXBY01000345.1 GCA_019116305.1 Candidatus Ruania gallistercoris
CCACCGGACCACAGGCTCTGGTGGGAGTGCATCCCGGACCCGTTGTCCCCGAAGATCGGCTTCGGCATGAAGGTGGCGGACTTGCCGGCGTTCCAGGCCACGTTCTTGATGATGTACTTGAACTTCATCAGATCGTCCGCCGCCGAGCGCAGCGTGTTGAAGCGGTAGTTGATCTCCTGCTGACCGGCGGTACCCACCTCGTGGTGCGCGCGCTCCACCTCCAGGCCTGCGGCCTGCATCACGGTGACCATCTCATCGCGCAGATCGGCCATCTGGTCGTTCGGGGAGACGGGGAAGTACCCGCCCTTGTACCGGGTCTTGTACCCGCGGTTGCCGCCGTCCTCGTCCCGGCCAGTGTTCCAGGCGGCCTCGTTGGAGTTGATGAAGTAGAAGCTCGACGCGGCGCTGGTGGCGAACCGGACGTCGTCGAAGATGTAGAACTCGGCCTCGGCGCCGAAGAAGACCGTGTCCGCGATACCCGTGGAGGTCAGGTACGCCTCGGCCTTGGCAGCGATGTTGCGCGGGTCACGAGAGTAGGGCTCGTCGGTGAACGGGTCCACGATGGAGAAGTTCACCACCAGCGTCTTCTCCTTGCGGAACGGGTCCACGAACGCGCTGGTCACGTCCGGCACCAGCTTCATGTCCGACTCGTGGATCGCCTGGAACCCGCGGATGGAGGAGCCGTCGAACATCAGGCCCTCGGTGAACGCCTCGCCGGTGAAAGCCTCGACCGGGATGTTGAAGTGCTGCATCACCCCCGGCAGGTCGCAGAAGCGCACGTCGACGAACTTGACGTCCTGCTCCTTGGTGAACGCGATGGCTTCCTCGGCACTACTGAACATCCGCTGCTCCTCGGTGGGGGTGTGGTGCACACACGCTATTGCGACGGCGTTTCTCCACCGTCACCGCAATGTGTCGGCAATGTTAACCGCACCAGGGTGAGCAGCGGGCCAAGCGACCACCATCGGGACGGCCGCCTTCCGCCGTCGACGGCGTAACCTGGTCTGGTGAGCGATGTGACCCAGGCGCGTGGTTCCGAGCCCTCGCGCGACGCGCGGGAGAGCGCAGAGCAGTTCCCGGGCTACTGGGGCCGCCGGATTCTGGCCATCTGCATCGACTGGGCGCTGGCCTCGGCGATCAGTGCCGGCTTCTTCGGCTACGACCAGATGGCCACCCTCGCCGCGTTCGGGGTGATGACATTCGTGCTGGTGGGCACGGCCGGCACCACGATCGGGCACCGGATCGCTGGGCTGGGGATGCGCACGCTCGCCGGTGGGCTGCCCGGTCCGGTGCGCGGACTGGCCCGCACGGTGGGAGTGCTGCTGGTGATCCCGGTGGTGGTGACCGATCCGGCCGGCCGCAGCCTGCACGATCGGTGGTCGGGCACGCAGGTGGTGCGGCTGTAGCGTCTCAGCCAGGGGGATCAGCGGCCGCGCATCCCCTTGCGGTCCGGCCGGGCGCGGCGCGGGTCCACACCCTTCGGGATCGGCAGTGCGGTGTTCTTCAGTGCCCGCAGCCGCTTGGACACCTCGGCCACTTCGCTCTTCGTCAGCTGCGGCTTCTGCTTGCGGACCTTCGAGGCGATCTTCGGCAGCGGGATCTGCCCCTCGCCCCGGCCGCACTGCAGCAGCACGATCGGCACGTTCGGCACGATCCGCGCCACCCGCTTGCGCTCACCCTCGAGCAGCTTGGGTACCCGGTACACCGGACCTTCCGCGATCAGCACCACACCCGGACGGCCCACGGCGCGGAAGACCATGTCCTGGTGGCGCGGGTCGATCGCGACCGGCTCCTCCTCGATGTTCCAGCCGCGTTTGATCGTGCCCAGCGCAGCCGATACTGCCCCCGGCTCACCCTCGATCCGGCGATAGGCCACGGTCTCGGCGCGGCGCGCGAGCACGAACATCGCCGCAAGCAGTCCGAACGGCACCGACATCAGTGCAAAGTAGACGACCTGGTCGAAGAGCAGGCCGATGATCACCCCGATGGCCACCACGCCGAGGAAGATGCCGAGCAGCACGAACGTGATCGACGGTTGGGCCCGCCGCACCATCTGGAAGACTTCCCAGATCTGGTGATACCAACGCTTCTTCTTCGGTTTGGGCGCCGCGCCCGGATCCGTGTTCTTCTTCGCCATGATGGGCCCAGCCTACCGGTCCGCGCGGTCCAGAAACTGCGCTGCCCGCCGGGCTCACAACCCCGAGCGCACCGCCGCCCGGACCAGCTCTGCGGCGGTGTCCGGATCAGCGGCGGCGGCCAGTGAGCACAGCACCGCCCCGGGGCCGACCGGCTGCCACCAGGAGCCGCGGACCAGCAGCACCAGCGCGCACCCGTTCAACTCGTTGACGTTCGTGGACGTCTCCTCCGCCACGCTGTGCACGGCGCGGTTCACCACCGGCCAGTCGATCACGTCCCGCCACCCGCGAGCCTGCCGTAGCTGCCGGTCGATCGATCGGCGCGGGGCGGGTCCGACCGCCCGGGCGGCGGCCTGGAGCGCGGGCCGCTGGGAGAGCGCGTCGAACCGGGGAGGGTCGGCGGCCGCCGCCAGCTCGGTGCGCAGCCGGCGGGTCACCGTGCCCCACGGCTGGCGGACCTGGTCCGGCCGGAGCAGCTGGCGCCGGCTCTCCAGCTCCACCAGCTCGCGCCACCACGGCAGCCACTGCGATCCGGCCCCATCGGGGTCCACCACGGCACCAACGGACTCCGACGGGTTGCGGGGCACGGGCGAGTCCAGGAGCTCCGGTGGCACGTCCTGTCCGGCGGGCACCGCCAGTCCGGCGCCGTCGCGCACCCGTAGCGCCAGGTGCAGCAGGTCGCTCACTTCGACGGCGAACCGCCAGGAGCGTGTCCCCGCCAGCTTCATCGGTGCGTGCGTCCCGCTGCGGGCCCCATCGGTGCGTGCGTCCCGGCGCCGGCTCAGCGGGCGAGCAGGGACGCAGCCTCCTGCCGGGCGGTGACCGGTTCGGCCAGGTGGGCCAGAGCCTCCGGGATCGGCTCTCCCCGGCGCGCCATCGCCTGACCCCAGAGCCGGCCGGCCCGGTAGGAGGAGCGCACCAGCGGCCCGGCCATCACCCCGAGGAATCCGATTCGCTCGGCCTCCTCGGACAGCGCCACGAATTCCTCCGGCTTCACCCACCGGTCCACCGGATGGTGACGCAGCGAGGGC
>DXBY01000346.1 GCA_019116305.1 Candidatus Ruania gallistercoris
TTCCGGCCGGCGGGGGTGAGCGGACGGGTGGACTCCCCGTCCTTCCACGCCGAACGCTTCTTCGCCCGTCCGTGCCGCACCACCAGCAGCGTCCAGGTGCGCAGGATGTCGTCCTCCCACAGGTCCATCAGCGCCCCGAGCGGCTCCTTGTCCGCGGAGCGGGTGAGCAGCTTCGCGGCCTTGCGCGCCTCCACCCACCGCACCTGGTCCACCTCATGCTTGGAGCAGTCCTTGATCTTTCCCCGCGCCGCGAGCGCACCCGCAGCCGGACCGTCGGGGTCCACCGGCGTGGCCGCCCAGTAGTGGCACACCTTCAGCGTGCTGCCGTTGATCTTGTACCGCACTGTCGGCAGCTTGACGCCGAGTAGCACCGGTACCCCGGTCTCCTCCCGGACCTCCCGCACCGCACACATCGGTAACGTCTCGTCCGGCCCGTCCAGCTTGCCCTTCGGCCAGGACCAGTCGTCATAGCGCGGCCGGTGGATCAGCAGCACCTCCAGCTTGCGACCCTTCACCCGCCACACCACGGCGCCCGCCGCGATCACCTCGCGCCGAGACTTGCCCATCTCAGCGGTCCGTGTTGCGTCGGCGGCGGGTGGACATCAGGTGTTCGTGCAGGTCCAGCAGCCTGCTGCCGTCGTCATCGAGATGGTGCCGTTGCCAGACCGGTTCACCGGTGTCGGCGGTATCCAGGTGCCAGGAGGCGGTGGTGTCGGCCATCGAGAGGTCGATCAGGTTCACCAGCTCTTCCACCTGCCCGGGATCGGTGACCTGGACCAGCACCTCCACCCGGCGGTCCAGGTTGCGATGCATCAGGTCCGCGGAGCCGATGAACACCTCCGGGGCACCCCCGCCCGCGAACGCGTAGACGCGGGAGTGTTCCAGGAAGCGGCCGAGGATGGAGCGGACGCGGATGTTCTCGCTCAGCCCGGGCACCCCGGCCTTCACCCCGCAGATCCCGCGGACTACCAGGTCCACCGGCACCCCGGCCTGCGAGGCCCGGTAGAACGCGTCCACCGTCTCCTCGTCCACCACCGAGTTCACCTTCATCTTCACCCAGGCCGGACGACCAGCCTGGGCGGCGGCGATCTCCCGCTCGATCCGCTCGATCAGTCCGCTGCGTACCGTACGCGGAGCCACCAGCAGCCGGTGGAACTTGCTCCGCGGGGCGTATCCGGAGAGCTGGTTGAACAGCCGGGTCAGGTCCTGGCCCACGTCCGAGGAACTGGTGAGCAGACCGAGGTCCTCGTACTGCCGGGCAGTCTTCGGGTTGTAGTTGCCGGTGCCGATATGGCAGTAGCGGCGCAGCCCGTCGCGTTCCTGGCGGACCACCAGGGAGAGCTTGCAGTGCGTCTTCAGCCCCACGATGCCGTACACCACATGCACCCCGGCGCGCTCCAGCTTGCGCGCCCAGGAGATGTTCGCCTCCTCGTCGAACCGGGCCTTGATCTCCACGATCGCGAGCACCTGCTTACCGGCCTCAGCGGCGTCGATCAGCGAGTCCACGATCGGCGAGTCGCCGGAGGTGCGGTACAGGGTCTGCTTGATCGCCAGCACGCCAGGGTCGGCCGCCGCCTGGGCGAGGAACTGCTGCACGCTGGTGGAGAAGGAGTCGTACGGGTGGTGCAGCAGGATGTCCCGGGCGCGGATCGCGTCGAACATGTCCACCGGTTTGGCGCTCTCCACCTCGGCCAGGCCGCGGGCGGTGGAGGCGACGTGCTGGGGGTAGTGCAGCTCCGGCCGCTCCAGGTCGGCCACCAGATTCAGCCCGGTCAGGTCCAGCGGGGAGGGCAGCTCGTACACGTCCATCTCGGCGATCCCGAGCTCGCGGATCAGCATCTCCCGCAGCCGCGGGGTGAACCCGCGGGCCAGCTCCAACCGCACGGCCGGGCCGAACCGGCGCCGCAGCAGCTCCTTCTCCAGCGCCTTGAGGATGTTCTCGGCGTCGTCCTCCTCTACCTCCAGGTCCTCGTTCCGGGTCACCCGGAACACGTGGTGCTCCACCACGTCCATCCCGGGAAACAGGTAGTAGAGGAAGGAGGCGATGACATCTTCCAACGGCACGAACGAACGGAACCCGTCGTCGTCCGGGGCATCCTCGGGCCGGTGCGGGCGGCCGCGGGCATCGACGGCGATGAACCGAGGCAGCAGCGGGGGCACCTTCACCCGGGCGAAGTTCTCCTTGCCGGTGGTCGGGTTGCGCACGATCACCGCCAGGTTCAGCGACAACCCGGAGATGTAGGGGAAGGGGTGCGCCGGGTCCACCGCGAGCGGGGTGAGCACCGGGAAGATCATCTTCCGGAAGAACTTGTGCAGCCGCTCCTTCTCGCTCTCGTGCAGCGCATCGAAATGCACCAGGGTGATGCCCTCGGCGGCGAGCGCGGGCTGCACCTGCTGGTCGAACACCTCGGCGTGCCGGGAGCTGAGCTCGTGCGCCTTCACCGAGATCATCTCCAGCACCTGGCGGGGCAGCCGCCCAGAGGCAGCGGCCACGGCCATCCCGGTGGCGATCCGCCGTTTCAGCCCGGCCACCCGGACCATGAAGAACTCATCCAGGTTGGAGGCGAAGATCGCCAGGAACCGGACCCGCTCCAGCAGCGGGAGCCCGTCGTCCTCGGCGAGCTCGAGGACTCGTTCGTTGAACTGCAGCCAGCTCAGCTCCCGGTCGGCGAACCGTCCCTCGGGCAGTTCGCCCATCGGCGACGGCTCCGGCGGGGCCGTCAGGGTTCCTGGGGCGGACTCGTCCCCGGTCTGGGTGCTCATGGGGCCCATCGTGACACTTCCGCGCCGGGCGCGGCCACTGGTTCGCCGACCGGCTCTCTCCCGCGTGCCGGCCAGCGATCGGGCGAGCGCGCCGTGAGGGGTTCAGCGGCGCGCGTACTGCACGTCGGCCCGCTCCTTGGTGAACCCGACGCGGGCGTAGGTGCGGATCGCCGCGGTGTTCTCGCCCTCGACGTACAGCTCCAGCCGGTCCAGGCCGGCGCCGGTGAACGCGGCCATCGCGTGGCCGGTGAGCAGTCCGCCCAGCCCGCGGCCCTGGGCCTCGGGATCGACGCCGAGCGCATAGATTTCGCCGACTGTTCCCTCAATCTTTACCCAGAGGCTACCGAGCAGCCGCCCGGTGACGGCGTCCTCGGCGAGGAAGAACATCTCCGGGTCGAACCAGGGCTGGGCGATGCGGGCGTCCAGGTCGGCGCGGGTGAGCCGACCTTGCTCGGGGTGGTCGGCAAAGGCACGGGCGTTCACCGCCAGCCACGCCTCCTCGTCCTGGCCGACCTCGAAGGTGCGCACCCGGATGCCCTCATCCTCCGGTGCCTCCTGCCGCCCACGCGGCGCCGGTGCACTCATCAGGTGCAGATCACGGACCCGGTCCAGCCCGAGGTCCTGGGCCAGGGCCGCCGCAGCCGGGAGGTCGCCATGTGCCCAGAGCCGTACCCCCGGCTCGGTGAGGACCGCCTCGACGAGCCCGCGACCCAGACCACGGCGGCGGTGCTCCGGGTGGATCGCCAGCTCGGCGGCACCGTCGTCGAACTGGGCATAACCGAGGATCTCGACGGCGGAGCCCGGCTGGTCCGGGCCGCCCCCCAGGGCGGTGCTGCCCTGGTCGACGGCGGAGCCCAGTTGGTCTCGCCGGTCACCACCAGCGCGTCTCGCCCCAGCCGGCCCGGTGAG
>DXBY01000347.1 GCA_019116305.1 Candidatus Ruania gallistercoris
CTTCGACGTCTCGGTGGTCACCGAAGGTTTGGATGAACAGCGCCCTGGCTTGCGGCTGGAGCTGCCCAACCCGCACACCGTCGTGGCCCTGCAGGACGAGGCGACCCTGCTCGAGCTGGACCTGTCCACCCCGCCCCGGGTGGATCCGCAGCCCGAGCACGGCACCAACGTGGAGTTCGTGGTGCCACTCGGGGACGCCGAGGGCGAGGTGCCCACCGGTGCCCTGCGGATGCGGGTGCACGAGCGCGGCGTGGGCGAGACGCTCTCCTGCGGCACCGGCGCCTGCGCCGCGGCCCTGGCGGTGCGGGCCTGGTTCGGCGAGGGTGCTCCGGACCACTGGCAGGTGCAGGTGCCCGGCGGCACGCTGCGGGTGTGGGTGGACGGCGACCGGGTGGAGCTGGCCGGACCCGCCGAGCTGGTCGGGGTGATCACGCCGCTGGGGCAGTGACCGTCAGGATCCGGTAGCCCTTCACGCTGGTGGCACGCTCCGTGGGTAGCCCGAGCTCGGCAGTGATCCAGCGCTGCAGCGAGTCGGCGCCGAGGTTCTTGGCCACCACCAGCTGCGCAGCCGCCGCCGGAGCCAGGCGGGGCAGCCAGGTGCGAAGCATCTCGTGCAGTATCGTCTTGCCCACTCGGATCGGCGGGTTGGACCAGATCGCATCCAGCAGCAGGTGGGGTTCTGCGGCCAGCAGCGCCTCGGGGGGATGCGTCTCCACGTTGGTCAGGCCGAGCCTTTCGGCGTTGGCCGCGGTGAGCTCCAGGGCGCGGGTGTTCACGTCGACGGCGAGCACGCGGGCCTGCGGGCTGGCCATCGCCATGGTCAGGGCGACCGGTCCCCAGCCGCAGCCCAGGTCGAGCACCGTTCCCGACGGCGGGACCTCGCCTGCCTCTGCGAGCAGCACCTGGGTGCCGGGGTCGAGCCGGGTGGCCGAGAACACACCGGCGTCGGTGGTCACCTCCACCGGTGTGTCGCGCAGGGTCACCGTGAGGGTGCGCGGAGCGCTGGCGGTGGCCGGGTCGTTGGTGAAGTAGTGGCCCACAGCGGCTCAGCCTAGTGCGGCCTCGCCGCCGTGCCGTTCCGTGACTCTGATCGGCCGCCCGGTCCGTGCCCGCCGGTTCCGTGACCCGCCCGGTCCGTGAGGAGTCTGCTGAACCGCAGCCCTGAGCGAAATCCTCTGGCGACCCCTCGCCTTGAGTGGGATCGTTGAGACATCGACCTTCCCTCACTGCAGCAAAGGACACCATGACCCGACCTACCCATCCGACTCCCGCCGAGCTGGACGCCTCCACCGAGGCCCGTGCTCAGGACGTCGTGGACCGGATTCTGGCGAGGGCGGGCACAGCGATCCAGCAGGAGGGTGACGAGCACACCGCTCACGACGGCGACCAGCTGGACCTGGCCGAACGTGCCGCGCTGCAGCGCGTGGGCGGACTGTCCACCGAGCTGGAGGACGTCAGCGAGGTCGAGTACCGGCAGCTGCGCCTGGAACGGGTGGTGCTGGTGGGGCTGTGGACCCACGGCACTGCCGAGATGGCCGAGGTCTCCCTGCGGGAGCTCGCCGCCCTCGCCGAGACCGCCGGTTCGACAGTGCTCGACGGCATGCTGCAGCGGCGTTCCGCCCCGGATCCGGGCACCTACCTGGGCTCCGGAAAAGCGGCCGAGCTGGCGGGCGTGGTTGCCTCCACCAATGCCGATACCGTGATCGTCGACTCCGAGCTCGCACCGTCCCAGCGGCGCGGGCTGGAGGACGTGATCAAGGTGAAGGTGATCGACCGCACCGCGCTGATCCTGGACATCTTCGCCCAGCACGCCAAGTCCCGCGAGGGCAAGGCGCAGGTGGAGCTGGCCCAGCTGGAGTACCTGCTGCCGCGCCTGCGTGGTTGGGGTGAGTCGATGTCCCGGCAGGCCGGTGGCCGGGTGGCCGGTGGTGCCGGGATCGGTTCCCGTGGACCCGGTGAGACCAAGATCGAGCTGGACCGGCGCCGGATCCGCACCCGGATGGCGAAGCTGCGCCGGCAGATCGCGCAGATGGCACCGGGCCGGGCCGCACGCCGGCACTCCCGCAGCGCCGCCGAGGTGCCCTCGGTCGCGATCGCGGGGTACACCAACGCAGGGAAGTCCTCTCTGCTGAACCGGCTCACCGACGCCGGGGTGCTGGTGCAGAACGCACTGTTCGCCACCCTGGACCCGACGGTGCGCCGGGCGCAGACCCCGGACGGGCGCGCCTACACCCTGGCCGACACCGTCGGCTTCGTGCGCAACCTGCCCACCCAGCTGGTGGAGGCGTTCCGCTCCACCCTGGAGGAGGTCGGTGCCTCGGACGTGATCGTGCATGTGGTCGATGCCGCACATCCCGACCCCGAGGGCCAGATCGCCGCGGTCCGGGACGTGCTGCGAGACATCGAGGGCGCCCGGGACCTGCCCGAGCTGGTGGTGCTGAACAAGGCCGATCTTGCCGAACCGGAGACGATCGCCCGGCTACGGACCAGCGAACCGGACGCGATCGCCGTCTCCGCACGGACCGGTGCCGGGATCGCTGAGCTGCAGGCCGCGATCGCCGACGCCCTGCCGCGACCGGCGGTGGAGGTGGACGTGCTGGTGCCCTACGACCGCGGCGACCTGGTGCACCGGGCGCACAGCACCGGTGAGGTGATCTCCACTGAGCACCTGGAGGCGGGCACCCACCTGGTGGCGCGGGTGGACGACGCGCTGGCGGCTGAGCTGCGCAGCGCCGGCTGAGCCGGGCTGGGTCGGCTGAGTTGCGGCAGCGCCGGCTGAGACCCACCGCGGCGATACGTCCTACGGCGCGGCGATACCGCAGAGCACTACTCCGCGTGACAGGTATCGCCTGAATCGATTCACGGGTGGCGGGGTGCGCTGTGGACGCCGGACCGCTCCGGCAGCTCCGGCGCGATACCGTCAGGGGGTGGGCGAGATGGAGCACGACGGGCAGCAGTCCGACCCGGTCGGCGGCGCCGAGGAGGCGCACGACATCGATGCCGCCCTGGACCAGGTGGTGGCCGCGATGGGTGGCACCCGCCGCACCGGGCAGCACGAGATGGCCCGCGCAGTGGCGGACACCTTGGACGACGGTGCGCACCTGATCGTGCAGGCCGGCACCGGCACGGGTAAGTCACTTGCCTACCTGGTGCCCACCCTGATCAAGGCGGTCGGATCGGGACAACGGGCGATCGTGTCCACGGCCACGCTCGCCCTGCAGCGCCAGGTCCTCGGCCACGACCTGCCGATGGTGATGGAGAACCTCACCGGGCGCCTGGACCGCGAGCCCGAGGTGGCCCTGCTCAAGGGCTGGCACAACTACGTGTGCAAACACAAGATCGCCGGAGGCTATCCCGACGACGAAGGCGCCCTGTTCGCTGCCACGGAGGCCGCGCCGTCATCGGCTGAGGACCACCCTGGGGAGGCCGAGGAGAATCTCGGCGGGCAGGTGGTGCGGCTCCGGGAGTGGGCCGCCGAGACCGACACCGGCGACCGGGACGACCTGGTGCCCGGGGTGAGCGAACGCGCCTGGCGGCAAGTGTCCATCACCTCCCTGGAGTGCCTCGGGCAGAAGTGCCCGCTGCTCTCGGAGTGCTTCCCGGAGCGCGCCCGCGCCCACGCCCGGGAGGCGGACCTGGTGGTCACCAACCACGCGATGCTCGGGATCGCCGCCGCCGGGAACCCCAAAGTACTCCCCGAGCACGAGATCCTGGTGGTGGACGAGGCGCACGAGCTACCCGACCGGGTCACCGCGCAGGCCACAGTGGAGCTGTCCGCTGCGGTGGTGGAGCGCACCGCCCGCACTGCTCGGCGGCACGCCGGGCTGCCGCTGAGCACACTGGAGGAGGCCGCCGAGGCATTACGTCCACTCCTGATGTCGGTACCGGAGGGCAGGCTGCGCTCCGGTCTGCCGGAGGAGTTGGCACCGATCGTGCGCAGCATCGCCGACGGAGCCAGGGAGGGGATGACGGCGATGCGCCAGCAGTCCTCGGCCGTGGCCGAGGCCGGCGCGAAGTCGATGGCGCACAGTGCGGTGCTCGCCCTGTTCGAGGTGGCCGACCGGTTGCTCTCGGACCGGATCGCCGAGCACGTGGACGTGCTCTGGTGCGAACGCGGCCGCCGCCCGGGGGAGGGGTCTCGGCTGATGCTCGCCCCGTTGAACGTGGCCGGCCCGATCGCCGGGGAGCTGCTCAGCGGGCGTTCGGCGGTGCTCACCTCGGCCACCCTGGCCCTCGGTGGCACGTTCGAGGCCACCGCGCGCTCGCTCGGCCTGGCCGACGGCGGCTACCGCAGCGAGCTGGTCTCCTCACCGTTCGACTATGGCCGGCAGGGCATTCTGTACGTCGCCTCCTCGCTTGCACCGCCCGGGCGCGACGGGACCGACGAGAAGCTGCTCGCCGAGATCGCCGAGCTGGTCACCGCTTCTGGGGGCGGAGCGCTGGGACTGTTCTCCTCCCGGCGGGGTGCGCAGGTGGCCGCGGAGGCGCTCAGAGAGCAGGTGGACACCCCGATCCTGCTGCAGGGCGACGATGTGCTCCCGACGTTGGTGCGCGAGTTCGCCGCCGACCCCCGCGCCAGCCTGTTCGGCACCCTCTCCCTCTGGCAGGGGGTGGACGTGCCCGGGCTGAGCTGCCGCCTGGTCTTCATCGACCGGATTCCGTTCCCGCGCCCGGACGACCCGGTCAAGGCCGCCCGCACCGAGGCGATCGGACGCGCCGGCGGCAACGGGTTCATGGCGGTCTCGGCCACCCATGCGGCGCTGCTGCTCGCCCAGGGCGCCGGCCGGCTGATCCGCTCGGTCAACGACCGTGGTGTGGTGGCCGTGCTCGATCCCCGGTTGCGCACCGCCCGGTACGGCTCCTACCTGGCGGCGAGCCTTCCGCCGCTGTGGCCGACCACGGACGGCGAAGTGGTCCGCGGTGCACTGCGCCGGCTGGCCGCAGAAGCGGCCGCCGACCAGCCGAGTCTCAGAGCGAGCGGAGCACGCTGACCACGCGGCCGAGCACCTCGGCACCGGTACCGTCGATCGGGGCGTAGTTCTCGTTCGCCGGCAGCAGCCAGAGGGCACTGTCGGTCTTCTTCAGCGTCTTCACGGTCGCTTCACCGTCGATCATCGCGGCCACGATCTCACCGTTCTCCGCCACCGCCTGGCTGCGGACCACCACCCAGTCGCCGTCGCAGATCGCTGCCTCGATCATCGAGTCGCCGACCACCTTGAGCAGGAAGAGCTCACCCTCGCCGACCAGCTGGCGGGGGAGGGGAAAGACGTCCTCGATCGCCTGGTCGGCCAGGATCGGCCCACCGGCGGCGATGCGCCCCACCAGCGGGACGTACGCGGCGTGAGCGGCGTCCTGCTCCCCGTCCCGGGTGGTGAACGTGGCCGCGTCCCCCCGCACCTTGCGGGAGTCGTCGGAGACGATCTCGATCGCCCGGGTGGACAGGGCGTCGCGGCGCAGGAAGCCCTTCCGCTCCAACAGCTCCAGCTGGTACTTCACCGAGGACGGACTGGCCAGACCGACGGCCGTGGCGATCTCCCGCATCGTCGGTGGGTAACCCTTGGCCTCCAGACTGGCCCGGATCGAGTCCATGATGCGCCGTTGCCGCGGGCTCAGGGTGGCAGGGTCGGGTCGGTCGTTCGGGTCGTGCTGGGCGCGGGCCATGGTGTCCTCCTGCTCCGCATCGCCTGGAAATCCGCCGATGTCAGTGGTCGATGATCTGCTCCGTGCTGTGGCGTTCTCCACGATAGGCGCCACCACCCGAAAGACCAAACATGTGTTCGACTGGCGTGTCGCCGAACAAGCGTGCTACGGTCAGGACAAATGTTCGACGGACGGGTGTTCGACGAGTTGAGGAGACGAGAACGATGAGCGCACTGGCCTTCCCCACAGCGCCGCTGACCGTGCCCACCCGGCGGCGGCACCTGGTCGCCGTGCCCGATCTACCAGTCGCCACACACCCGGTCGGGGACCAGCCGGCGTCGGCGGAGCGGTCCCACCGTGCGGACGCGGGTGCTCGGCTCCGACTGACCGCCCGCGGCCGGGTGGTGCTGATCGTCCTGGCACTCGTGCTGGCCGCCGCTGTCGGCGCGGGTGCCGGTCTGGCGTTCCCGGAGCGGGCACCGATGCCCGAGCAGGTGCAGAGCATCACCGTCGCGCCCGGGGATAGCCTCTGGACCATCGCAGCGGACGTCGCCGACCCGGGTCAGGACGTGCGCGTGGTGGTCGACCAGATCATGACCCTGAACAACCTCTCCGCCGCGACCGTCCACGCCGGTGCGGAGCTGACCATCCCGGCAGGAGGCTGATCGGGCACAGGCACTTGCGCAAGCAGGCCCTCGCTGTCTAGGTTGGGTACATCTAGTAGTTACACGGATGTGATTGTCCAACATGTGGTGCTTTCGCACGACGCCGGAGGGAAGGGAACTGCCTGGTGCACTGCCCGTTCTGCCGGCACAGCGATTCCCGGGTGGTGGATTCTCGCACTGCAGAGGACGGTTCGTCGATCCGTCGGCGTCGGCAGTGCCCACAGTGCGGCCGGCGGTTCACCACGGTGGAGACCACCAGCCTGACCGTGATGAAGCGCTCCGGTGCCGTGGAGCCGTTCAGCCGGGACAAGGTGATCGCCGGTGTACGCAAGGCGTGCCAGGGTCGCCCGGTCTCCGAGGACGATCTGGCGCTGCTGGCACAGAACGTGGAGGAGATGGTCCGGGCCACCGGAGTGGCGGAGATGGACGCCCACGAGGTGGGCCTGACCATCCTCGGGCCGCTGCGCGAGCTGGACGAGGTCGCCTATCTGCGGTTCGCCAGCGTGTACCAGGGATTCTCCTCCCTGGAGGACTTCGAGGCGGCGATCACGGCCCTGCGCGATGAGCGCAGCGCGGCCGAGCCGCTCGAGTAGAGACGGCCGCCGGTGGTCCGGGAGGGGAAGCCCGGACCACCGGCGGCGAACCATCTGCCCCGGTGAGGTGAGCGAACGGTTCAGCGGTCGCTGGAACGCGGAGCCCAGAGGTTCACGCCGCCGTCCTGGGCGTACCGGTCGATCTCGGCCAGCTCGTCCTGGCTGAACTCCAGGTTGTCCAAGGCGCCGAGGGTGTCATCCAGCTGGCGCACGCTGGAGGCGCCCACCAGGGCCGTGGTGACGCGAGGGTCGCGCAGCACCCAGGCCACGGCCATCTGGGCCAAGGACTGCCCCCGGCGAGCAGCGATCTCGTTCAGCGCCCGCACCCGGGCCAGATTGTCCTCGCTCAGGTACTCCTCCCGCAGGGGACCGCCCTTCGCGCGGCGGGAGCCGGCCGGGACACCGTTCAGGTACTTGCTGGTGAGCATCCCCTGGGCGAGCGGGGAGAAGACCACGGCCCCCATCCCGGCATCGCCCAGCACGTCCAGCAGCGACTCACCGGTACCCGCCTGGTCAGGGTCCTCGATCCACCGGTTCAGCATCGAGTAGGACGGCTGGTGCACCAGCAGGTCCAGCCCGATGTCCTCTGCTACGGCGAGCGCCTCCCGGGTGCGCTTGGCGTTGTAGGAGGAGATGCCCGCATACAGCGCACGGCCGGAGTCGACGGCGGTCTTCAACGCACCGAGGGTCTCGGTCAGCGGAGTGTCCGGGTTGTACCGGTGGCTGTAGAAGATGTCCACATAGTCCAGCCCCATCCGGCGCAGTGAGGCGTCCAGGGAGGAGAGCAGGTACTTGCGCGAGCTGCCGTCCCCGTAGGGACCGGGATGCATCGGGTACCCGGCCTTGGTGGTGATCACCAGCTCGTCCCGCAGCGCCGCCAGGTCGGTGCGCAGCATCCGGCCGAAGTTCTCCTCGGCACTGCCCGGCGGCGGCCCGTAGTTGTTCGCCAGGTCGATCTGGGTGATTCCCCGGTCGAAGGCGTGATAGACGATCTCCCGTTGGGTCGCCAGCGGGTCGGTGTCCCCGAAGTTCTGCCACAGGCCGAGAGAGACGAGAGGCAGCTGCAGTCCGCTCCTCCCGCAGTGGCGCATCGGCATGTGGTTGTACCGGTCATCGGCAGGTGTGTACATGGGCACGAGACTAGTCGCGCTCGGTACCCTGGCCGGCACGGGCGACCTGGACCAGCGATCGGCAGTGGCAGCGTTCTGACCGGCAGCGCTCCGCCACCCGGGCCGTCTCCCGGCCGCCCGCACCTTGCACCCACCGGCGGCACCGTGCACCCACCGGCGGGAGGTAGGTTCGGGTCCATGACTCCCCGACGCCGTGACAGCCCTGATCTGCGCACTTTCTACCCCGAGATCGAGCCGCACGAGACCGGATACCTGGAGGTCAGTGACGGCCACGAGCTCTATTACGAGGTGAGCGGCAACCCTGCAGGCAAACCGGTGGTCTTCCTGCACGGCGGGCCCGGGTCGGGCGTGAGCCCCGCACAGCGGAGGGTCTTCGATCCGGAGCGCTACCGGATCGTGCTGTTCGACCAACGGATGGCCGGCAAGTCCCGCCCGCATGCCTCGGCGCCGGAGGCCGACCTGCGCACGAACACCACCTGGCACCTGGTCGCCGATATCGAGGTCCTGCGTGAGCACCTCGGCGTCCCGGCGTGGCAGGTGTTCGGCGGCTCCTGGGGCTCGTGCCTCGCCCTGGCCTACGCCCAGACCCATCCGAGTCGGGTCAGCGAGCTGGTGCTGCGGGGCATCTTCACCCTGCGCCGCACGGAGCTGGACTGGATGTATGAAGGGCCGCTGCGCAACGTCTACCCGGAAGCCTGGGAGGACTACCTCGCCCCGGTCCCGCCCGAACGCCGAGTACCCGGGCGCCTCCAGGAGGCCTACCACGACCTCCTCTTCGACCCGGACTCGGCCGTGCACGTGCCGGCTGGTGCAGCCTGGACCGCGTGGGAGAACACCGTCATCTCCCTCTACCCGGACCCGGCGAACCTGGCCAAGGCGGACGACCGGCAGCATGCGGTCTCCTTCGCCCGCATCGAGAACCACTTCTTCGTCAACCACGGGTGGCTGGAGGAAGGTCAGCTCATCCGCGATGCCCACCTGCTGGCCGATATCCCGACCGTGATCGTGCAGGGTCGCTACGACATGTGCACCCCCGCGGTCTCGGCCTACGAGCTCGCCCGGGCCCTACCGCATGCGGAGCTGGTGATCACCCCGGACGCCGGCCACGCCTTCAGCGAGCCGGGTACCTTGGATGCGCTGATCAGGGCTACCGATGCGTTCGCCGGTCGTT
Source organism: Candidatus Ruania gallistercoris (assembly GCA_019116305.1). Taxonomy (GTDB): domain Bacteria; phylum Actinomycetota; class Actinomycetes; order Actinomycetales; family Beutenbergiaceae; genus Ruania; species Ruania gallistercoris. The sequence goes on from DXBY01000347.1 coordinate 9,200, forward strand.
AGCGGCCGCGCAGACGGCGGTGCTTCGGCGCCGTAGCCGCGCCCAGCAGGGCGATGGTCGGCCGGCGATGCTGCGCGGGTCTCCTGCCCGATCAGGAGATAATCGCTGGCAGGGTCGGCCGGGTCGAGGCAGAGTGGGTGTATGGCACCGGGTACCCCGGCGCCATCACGACTGTCGAAGGAGCCGTGATGTCATCCGAGAAGTCCGACGATCCGATGGCCGACGCGAAGGCGAAGATGCGTGCCGCGCTCGACCGCAAGGCCGAGCGGGAGCACCTCACCGAGGAAGCCCCGCCGAACACCGGCCCGGTGCACGGGTCAGAGATCGACAACGTCGGCCGGCGCGAGTTCCGCCGCAAGTCCGGGTGAGCGCCCCCGCCCGGCGGAGAGCCGCTCAGTCGGAGACAGCCGGGTGCAGGGTACGCAGCCGCACGGTGGCGTCCATCGACTCGATCCGGGCGACTGTGTCGGCGGACAGGTCGCCGCTGACATCGGTGACTGCGTAGCCGAGGCTGCCCGCGGTGGCCAGCACCTGGCTCTCGATGTTGGCGCCGGCGTCGGAGAGCTCCTGGTTCGCGGCCGCCATCACCCCGGGCACGTTCTGGTGCAGGTGGGCGATGCGCTGACTGCCCGCCGAGGGGTGGTCCAGGATCAACGCGGGCACGTTCACGCTGAGTGCCGTGGTGCCGGCGTTGACGTAGTCGCGCAGCTTCGCGGCGACGAACCGCCCGATGTCCTGCTGGGCTTCCTCGGTCGACCCACCCACGTGCGGGGTGAGAATCACGTTCGGTAGGTCGCGCAGCTCGGAGTCGAACGGGTCCCCCTGGGACTTCGGTTCCTCCGGGAACACGTCCACGGCCGCACCGCTGATCCGGCCGCCGAGCACCTCCGCACGCAGCGCGCTGTAGTCCACCAGGAACCCGCGGGAGAGATTCAGGAAGATCGCTGACTGCTTCATCGCAGCGAACTCGCCGGCACCGAACATGCCGGCGTTCCCGGGCCGGCCGTCCACGTGCAGCGTGACCACATCGGCCTCGGCCAGCAGAGCGTGCAGGCTCGGCATCCGCCTCGCGTTCCCCAGGGCCAGCTTCTCCGCCGTGTCGTAGAACACCACCCGCATACCGAGCGCCTCGGCCACTACGGACAGCTGGGTGCCGATGTTGCCGTAGCCGACGATGCCCAGGGTCCGGCCGCGCACCTCGTGCGAACCGTTCGCGGACTTGTCCCACACTCCGGCGTGCAACGACTTGTCCTTCTCGGTGAGGCGTCGGGTGAGGGCGATGATCTCCGCCAGCGCCAGCTCCACCACGGACCGGGTGTTGGAGAACGGGGCGTTGAACGCCACCACACCGGCCTGCCCGGCCGCCTGCAGATCGATCTGGTTGGTGCCGATGCAGAACGCACCGATCGCCAGCAGGTCCGGGGCGCTGGACAGCACCCGGGAGGTGATCTGCGTCTTGGACCGGATCCCGAGCACCTGCACGCCGGACAGTGCGGCGATCAGCTCGTCCTCGTCTAGCCCGCCGGATCGAGTGACTACCTCCATACCGGCAGCCTCGAGCATCTCGGTGCCGAGAGGATGGATGTTTTCCAACAGGAGTGCCTTGACCACGGCCCTATGGTGCTCCTCGCGGGGCGGAGAACAAAAACGTGCTCAGTCCCTGGACTGCAGCGCAGCCGGCAGGTCGTCGGTGTGCACCAGCACCAGACGCTGGGTCGCCCGAGTCATGGCGACGTACAGATCGGCCGGTGAACCGCCGTCGAGAATGGCCTGCGGCTCGGCCAGGACCACCACGTCGAACTCCAGCCCCTTGCTGCCGGTCGCGTCCAGCACCACCACCTCGGCGCGCAGGTCGAGGCCCTGCCCGGCGCCGAGTGCCGCGGCCAGGGGCTCCCGGTCGCTCGGGGAGGTGATCACGGCCAGCTTGCCGGTGCCGCGAACACGGTCCACCACAGCCGGCAGGTCCTCGGCCAGGTCTGTCACCTTCTCCCGCACGACGGCGTCCGGCAGGTCCCGTGCGGAGGTCACCGCGGCAGGGGGGAGGTCGGGCCGCCACTGCTGCATCGCCTGCTGCGCGAGCGTCATGATGGATTCCGGAGTGCGGTAGTTCACCGTCAGGGTCTCGGTCCGGAAGCTCTGCCGCAGTGGCCGGGACAGCATCTGCTCCCAGTCCCGCGCACCGCCCCGGCTGGAGGTCTGCCACACGTCACCGACGATCGTCATCGAGCGGCTCGGATTGCGCCGCAGCAACGCCCTCCAGGCCATCGCGGAGAGTTCCTGGGCCTCGTCCACCACCACGTGTCCGTACGTCCAGGATCGGTCCGCGGCGGCCCGTTCAGCGGTGGTGAGGTTGTCGCTACCACCGCCGAAACGCTGCGCGACCAGCTCTGCGGAGACCAGGCCGCCACCGGCACCGGAGGCAGCGAGCATCTCCTGGGCGTACGCCACCTCCTCGGCCCGCCGGGCCCGTTCGGCCTGGTCGCGGGCCCGGGCCCCCTCGTCGTCATCGCCGAGCAGCTCGGCGATCTCGTCCAGCAGTGGGACGTCCGCGGCCGTCCAGGCCGAGCCGCGTTCGCGCACCAGAGCCGCACGCTCGGCAGCGGACAGGCGCGGTGCTGCCTCGGCGAGCCGGTGCGGTTTGGCGTACAGGTCCTCGAGCAGGCCCGTCCCGGTCAGCGGCAACCAGCACAGGTTCAGCGCCACCCGCACGTCCCGGGTGCTGCGCAGCTCCTCGACCACCTCGGCGTGGTCCTCACTGCCGCCGCCTACCGCCTCCAGGTACTGCTCGGCCAGCGCGGCGAGCATGTGCCGCACGAACGTGGCCCGGGCCAGGTTGTGCGGCTGGCGGGACCGCCGGGCCCGGGCCTGGGCCTCGGTCATGTCCTCGGTGCGCAGCCGTAGCCGTAGCGAACCCACCCGCAGGTCCTGCTCGGGCAGGATCCGTTGCCGAGCCCGGACCGCGTTCGACAGGATCCGCGCCCAGATCGGGCGCCCCTTGATCTCCGCGACCGCGGGGTCCTCGCCGGCGCTGGCCTCGATACCGGGCAGCAGGTCCCCGATCGTGGTGGAGACCACCCCGGTCTCGCCGAGCGCCGGCAGCACCTGCTCGATGTAGCGCAGGAACACCCGGGACGGGCCGACCACCAGCACGCCGGAGCGTTCGATCCGGTTTCGGTGCGCGTAGAGCAGGTAGGCAGCACGGTGCAGCGCCACCGCCGTCTTGCCGGTCCCCGGACCGCCCTCGACCACCAGCACACCGTCCAGCGAGGAACGGATGATCGCGTCCTGCTCGGCCTGGATGGTGGCCACGATGTCGCTCATCCGCCCGGTGCGCTCGGCGGCCAACGCAGCCAGCAGCGCTCCTTCACCGCTGAGCACCACGTCCCCGGCGACCGCCTCGGCGTCGAGCAGGTCGTCCTCGAGGCCCACCACCGTGCGGCCCTTGGTCTGCAGATGGCGTCGCAGCACCACGTCTCCAGGGTGCGCAGCGGTCGCCTGGTAGAACGGTTGCGCAGCCGGGGCTCGCCAGTCGGTGAGCAGCGGCTGGTGCTCAGCGTCGGAGATGCCGATCCGGCCGATGTAGCGGCGCTGACCGTCGCGCAGATCCAGTCGGCCGAACAGCAACCGGTCCTCCACGGAGTTCAGCTGAGCGAGCCGGTCCTCGTACAAGGTGGCGAACGCGTCCCGTTCCGAACGGTTCTGGTGCGTGCCCACAGCGCCGCGGCGGCGCACCTCGGCCAACCGGTCGCGGGTGTGCGCGCGGAGTTCGTCCAGCCGGGCGTAGACCGTGGTGACGTGTGCTTGTTCCCGGTCCAGCTGGAGCCGTTGCTCGCGACTGGCCTCCTGCGCGGTCGCCGCCGCGGTCGACGGCTCTGCTGCCGTGTCACGACTGGCCACCGATGGGTTCTCCCTCGTCTCTGGACCGCACAAGGCAAACGTCAATTATCCACGCTTTCGGCACCGGGGACGAGCGGCCAGGATTTCTCGTGCAGCCGGTGGGCCACCTGCGGCGTCTCGCCCACCGGCTGCGACACTGGGGAATGTCCCCTGGGCCGTTGGTGTTCAACCCACCGAGGTGAGAAATAGACGATGAACGATCCACGAGAGCTGTACCGCTGGGCTGACGACGCCCCTACCCCGGTCGAGGGGGAGGCGCCGGTGCTGGTGCACGCCCTGCAGGGCTCGATGGACGCCGGCAGTGCGGGCCGGCTGCTGGCCGAGCACCTGACCGGCAAGCTGCCGAGCACCCGGGTCCTCGGCTTCGACATGGACACCCTGCTCGACTACCGGTCCCGGCGTCCGGCGATGACCTTCTCCGACGGCGCCTGGACCAGTTATGACGAGCCGGAGCTGGTGCTCGACCTGATCCGCGACGACGACGGTGCACCGATCCTGTTGCTGCACGGGCTGGAGCCCGACCTGCAGTGGGAGCGGTTCGTGGCCGCTGTGCAGACCGTGGTGGAGGAGTTCGGGGTCCGGCTGACCATCGGGGTGCACGGCATCCCGATGGGGGTGCCGCACACCCGCCCGATGACCGTGACCGCACATGCCACCCGGCCGGAGCTGATCGAGGCCTACCCGAACTACTTCTCCGCTGTGCAGGTGCCGGCCAGTGCCGCCGCTCTGCTCGAGCTCCGGCTCGGCCGCCGAGGCCGGGATGCGATGGGCTTCGCAGCCAACGTGCCGCACTACCTGGCCCAGGCGGACTACCCGCAGGCCGCTGCCGAGCTGGTGCGCCAGGTAGCCAGGGCCGGGGACCTGAGCCTCCCGGTCGGGGACCTGGAGGCCGCTGGGGCGCAGGTCCGTGGGGAGATCGACCGCCAGGTGTCGGAGTCCGAGGAGGTCACCGCTGTGGTGGCCGCACTGGAGCGCCAGTTCGACCAGTTCCGCGAGGCGACCGGAGATCCGGGGCGCTCGGTGAGCGCCACACCGATGGACGAGCTGCCCAGCGCCGATGAGCTGGGCGCCCAGTTCGAGGCGTTCCTGGCCGGTAAGGACGGCGACGCACCGGGTGAGTAGGTCCGGTGCCGGCCGCCCGCCACGGGCGGCGCAGCGCCGTCGCACCGGCCCTCGGCAGGTACCGGCGACGCGCCCACTGACACGGAAATTCCGAGAGTGCTGGCGCGGTGCTCGCCGGACATGCCAGACTGGCAGATGTTGCAGGCGTTTGACTTACGTACGACCCGGGGCACGCACACACCAGTGCAGGTCTCACGGGCGGCCATCGCATCCCGATGGTGCCGGCCGCTCGCGCTGACGTGGGGCGAAGCATTGCGGCATCATACGGAGCGAGCACAGGGCTCGTCCCAAGAAAGTCCCCGGAAGGACATGCACGACATGGCACAAGGAACCGTCAAGTGGTTCAACGCGGAGAAGGGCTACGGCTTCATCGCCCAGGACGGTGGCGGCGACGACGTCTTCGTCCACTTCTCCGCCATCCAGTCCGAGGGTTACCGCACCCTCGACGAGGCGCAGCGCGTCGAGTTCGAGATCACGCAGGGCCCGAAGGGTCCGCAGGCTGAGAGCGTTCGCACGGTCTGAGTCGATCCACCGGCGGCCCGCATCCCGATCGGGGTGCGGGCCGTCTGTCTGTTCCGGCGGCCTGGCCGGCAGGGTCGGGCCGTCTGTCTGTTCCGGCCGGCACGGCCGGCAGGGGCAGGTCGTCGGTCGGCTACGCAGCCTGGTCCGGAGGGTCGGTCAGCGGCTGGAACGTGCCGGCGAACTCCCGGGTCGCGGCCGTATCCAGCACAGTGGCGGGGATCGGCAGCGACCGCATCCGGCGGGCCAGTCGGTCGGCCGGGAGCCGGTGGTGCGCCGCGGCCAGCACCACGTTGCCGTACCGGCGGCCTTTCAGCACGCCGGGCTCGGCGATCAGCAGCACATGCTCGAACACCTCAGCCACTGTGGCCACCTCCCGGCGGGCCAGAGGCAACGGAGGGCGGTCGGCGGTATTCAGCAGGTAGAGCCCCTGCGCGCTCAGTGCTGAGGAGACCGCCCGGGTGAACTCCACGGTCTGCACGTGCTGCGGTGGCTGGCGCCCGACGAACACGTCCCGCACCAGCAGATCCTTGCTGCCGGCGGAGAAGGACTCGGTCGCTTCCCGGGCGTCGGCGACCCGGATCCGCAAGCGAGGGGAGCGGGGCAGGTCGAACCACTCCCGCACGTAGCGGGCCAGGAGCGGGTCCCACTCCACGGCGATCTGCCGGGAGTTCGGCCACTGTGCCTCGATCGCACGGGCCAGGCTGCAGCCGGCCCCGCCCAGATGGACCGCACGTAGCCGTGTCTCAGTGACGGTCTCGGCCAGCACCCCCATCATTTGCTGCATGTACTCGAACACCAGATGGCTCGGATCGGCCAGGTCCAGGTGCGAGCTCTCCGCACCGTCGATGAGCAGCATGACGCCGTCCGGATCGGCGTTGTCGGTGGTCAGCTCTACGGTGGCGTACGTGGTGCTGATCGGGCCGACGGGTAGATCACGGGAGGTGTTGCGGCTCTGCGGACGACGGGACATACCCCCGACGCTAGCGCGGAGTCGGACCGGACCTTCCGGCACCCTTGACAGGCTAGAACGAATGTTCGATGATGGGTAGAGCGAACAGAAGCACGGAGGTACTCGAGATGCCGACCATGAGCGCAGCCCGTCTGGTGCGTCGGGCCGAGGACGAGCTGGCCCAGGTGACCTCCGGCCAGGATCCGCAGCAGGCGTTCGTGCATGCCCACATGGCCGCGCTGCGCGCCGCAGCCGCTGTGCTGGAGATCCAGGTGGTCCCCGGCGGACGACGGCGCCGAGTGCGCAGCGTCTGGGAACAGCTCGCCGAGAGCGGTCTGCAGTGGCAGGAGTGGGCCGGCTACTTCGCCCAGGGCGCTCACACGCGCGCCGCGATCGAGTCCGGGCGGACGGTCCGTCTCACCCGGGCCGAGGCGGAGCAGTTGGTCGCCGCGGCCACGGACTTCCTCGGTCTGGTCCAGGATGCGGTGACTTCCTCGGCGCGGCCCACCCCACTGGCGTCGTGATCGCTGTGTCGGGGCGACGATGAGCAGGGGGCCGCGCAGTGCGGCGGCCAGACGGGACTGGGGCGGCGACGACTCCCAGACGCCGATCCTGCACGTGGACATGGATGCGTTCTTCGCCTCGGTAGAGCTGATCGACCGGCCCGAGTTGCGGGGACGGCCGGTGATCGTTGGCGGGCAGCATCGAGGCGTGGTCCTGGCAGCGACCTACGAGGCGCGCGCGAGTGGAGTGCATTCGGCGATGCCGATGACCCGGGCCCGGGTGCTCTGTCCGCAGGCCGTGGTGATCAGCCCGGACCACCACCGCTACCGCGAGGTCTCCCGAGGGGTGATGGCGATTCTCGCCGAGGTCACTCCGGTGATGGAACCATTGAGCATCGACGAGGCTTTCCTGGACGTCTCGGGTGCACGGCGCCGCCTCGGCGCACCCGCCGAGATTGCCCGTCGGTTGCGGGAGCGGATCGCGGCCGAGCTGCGGGTGCCGGCCTCGATCGGGGTGGCCAGCACCAAATTCGTCGCAAAGCTGGCCTCCAGCCATGCCAAGCCGGACGGCCTGCTGGTGATCCCGAAGGAGGCGACGGTGCCGTTCCTGCACTCCCTGCCGGTTGGTGCCCTGTGGGGCGTCGGGGAACGCACTGCGGAGCGGCTGTCCCGGTTGGCCATCCACACGGTGGCGGACCTGGCGCACACGCCGCCGGCGACTCTGCAGCAGGCGATCGGCCGCTCCGGCGGGCAGCGGCTGTTCGACCTCGCCTGGGGGCGGGATCCACGGCCGGTCGAGCCGGTGCACCGGGAGAAGTCGATCGGTCATGAGCAGACCTTCGCCCTCAACCTGACGGACCGGGCCGACTTGTCGGCCGTGCTGCTCGACCAGGCGCACCGGTGCGCGGCCCGGTTGCGCAACGGTGGGCTGCTCGCCGGCGGGGTCTCGATCAAGGTGCGGCACGCCGACTTCACTACCTTGACCCGGTCCCGCGCGCTGGAGGCTCCCAGTGACGTGGCCCACCAGCTCTACCTGGTCGCTCGGGAGCTGCTCGCCGGTGTGTCCCTGCCGTCGGAAGGTGTCCGGCTGCTCGGTCTGCGCTGCGAGTCGTTGACCGATACGGCCACTACAGCGGTGCAGGTGCGCCTGGACGAAGAGGACACCGGACGACGTCTCGCAGAGGAGGCGATGGATCATGTTCGGCAGCGTTATGGCGTTGGTTCGCTCACAGTCGCCTCACTCGTTCGCGGTACAACTACCGAGAACGGCTCCGGGGACATATCCTAGGAGGAGCAACCTCACAACGAGGCAGACCTGGACATGATTGGGAGGTGACCATGCCTCTCTCCGAGTACGAGCAGCGCGTGCTGGAGGAGATGGAGCAGCAGTTGCGCTCCGACGATCCCAAGCTCGCGGACACGATCTCGGGGGCTGCAGTGCGGCGTCCCCGAAACGTGGTTCTCGGTACCCTTCTCGGGCTCGCGGGGATCGGACTGCTGGTCGCTGGAGCGGCTACCAGCTACGTGGTGCTAGGGATCGTGGGCTTCCTGGCGATGTTCGCCGGTGTGATGCTGGCGATCTCCCGGCCCAAGCGGGTGGCTGCGCCGCCCGCCGAGGCGAGCAACGTGCACGAGCTCAAGCGCAAGCAGAGCGGCGGCTTCATGTCCAAGCTTGAGGACCGGTGGGACCACCGGCGCGACGACGACGGCCGTTGACGGCAGCTGTTGGCGGCGTCTGTTGACCGGCTGACCGAAGTCCGCCTGAACCTGCGCGCGCGGGCGCGCGGGTGACTTCGGGTCACGCGAGCCCACCAGGTCCTTGCACGCGAGCCCACCGGTTCTCACCGCGAGCCCACCAGGTCCTTGCTACGAGCCCATCCGTTCTTACCGCGAGTCCACGTGTTCTCCGGCCTCCGAACGGTCCTTCCGGTCGGCGGCGATCTGCGTCATCCACGCCCGCACCGTCTGTGGATCGGTGTGCCCACCGCCGGGTGCGTACCGGGATCGTTCCACGGCGTCGGCGAGGGCGTGCAGTGCTGTGCGCGCTGACGCGGTACTGAACACCTCCGCGCCGGCGGCGGCGACTGCCCGTGGCGTGGAGCCCGGCTGCACCGCACCACCGGCGGCTCGTACCATCCCGACCGCCTGGCGCCACGCCGTCTCCAGCTCACCGCTGGACCGCGCGCGGTGGCGCCGGAGCGCAAGCACGCCGACCAGTCCGACCAGCACCAGCGCGGCCAGCAGTACCAGCCCGGGCAGTGCCGAGGACAACTGGGCGCTGCCAGCGGCCTCGGTCTCGTCCTCGCTGCTGCTCTCCTCGCTGCTCTCTTCCTCGGCACTGCCGGTGGTGCTGGTCTCCTCCTCCGGCTCCGTGGTCTGCGTCGGCCCGGTGGTGGGGCTGTCCGGGGTCTCGGCGACCGGTTCCGGCGCCCAGGAGGGAGTCGAGCCGGACTGCACCCCAGGTGTGGGTTCGAACCGCACCCAGCCGACCTCGGGGAACAGCACCTGGGGCCATGCGTGCGCCTGGTGGGCACTGATGCTCGCCGTGCCGTCCTCCTGGATCTCACCGGGCAGGTAGCCCACTGCCAACCGTGCCGGAAGATCCAGGGTGCGGGCCATCACCACCATCGCGGTGCCGAACTGCACGCAGTAGCCGCGCCGGTCCTGCAGGAAGTCCCAGACCGCGTCCCGGGTGCGGGCGCTGGTGACCGACTCGGTATAGGTGAACAGGTCCGGGTCCCGCAGATAGTTCTGGATCGCGAGCAGCTGGTCGTAGGGAGTCTCGGCGCCGGCGTCGGTGACGATCTCCTGGGTGAGCTCAGCGATGTCCGGACCGTAGCCGGTGTCCGGGATCTGCAGCAGGGCAGGGTCTGCATCGAGCGTGCTGGGATCGAGGTCTGCCAGCGCCGCGGCGCCAAGATCACGGGTCCGGAACGTCACCCGGTAGCTCAGCTCACCCGGCGCCGCCTCCTCCAGCCGCACCTCGTCGGCGGCGGCTGAGTAGGAGACGGCGCCGTCCACCTCCACCCGGCGCGGTTCACCCGGGATGGGTAGGCGGTCCTGTCCCAGGTCGTTGATCGTCACCCGGGCGCTGTCGCTGTCCTCGGTCTCCACCGCATCGGGCCAGAGCAGCCGGTTCTCGGCATCCTCCCACTCCTCGGTCGGTGTCCGGTCCCAGGTGGCGCCGTCGAAGGTAGTCAGCGTGTAGGCGTGTAACGGCCCCAGCTCCCGCGGCCGGACGCCGTCGTAGGTCATCACCACTGCGTCCCGGGGGCGGTTCAGGTCCGAGCGCAGGTCCAGGCCGAGATCCAGGCGGGTGGCATCGGCGTCGGCGAGCTCCGTGGGGGAGTGCCAGCGCACCGGGCTGGGGATGGACAGCACCCACGGGGCGGCGACCAGAGCCACGGCGAGCACTGCGGCGGTGACCGCCGCCAGGGCCCCCATCCGGCGCGGACTGGTGCTGCCGGAGGGTTCCCGCCAGGCCTCCGCCCCGGTCGCCAGCATGGCCAGGAAACCCACCCCGGTCGCCACGATCGCCACAGTGCGCACCGGCGCGAGCAGCAGCACCGGAAGGGCCCAGACGGTCGCGATCGGCAGCAATGCCCACGCCGGGGAGCGGCCCGGTACGGCGAGCAGATCCGCGAGCAGATACACTACGGCCGCGCTGCAGGTGACCATCAGGCCCACTCCAGGGGCGTCGTCGATCGGTGGCAGGGCCACCTCGATCGAGCTCAACCCACCGCGAAAGAGGTAGTACAGCGTTTCGATGGCGGACCTGGTGGGCAGCACGCCGAGGAGAGCCTCGTCGTGGGCGTACCAGGCGATGATCGTGCCGGCCCCGGCCAGCGTCGCCACCAGGGTGGGAACCAGCCCCCGGCGCGTCCACCGGCGCATCAGGGACAGCACGGTGAGGATCACCACCAGTGTGGTCAGCACCGGAGCGAACCAGAGCGAGGGTGCGACCAGCCGGTCGAGGGCGAACATGCTCGCCAGCACCGTGCCCGCGGTGGCCAGGCTGAGCAGGACGGCGCGGGTCACTGGTGGCTCCAAGCCTCGAGCGTGCGGCTCCACATGGCGGCGATCTCCTCACCGGAGGTGCAGCTGTGCACCAACCAGCCCGCTGCGGCCAGGTCCGTGCTCGCCTCGACGTCGGCATCGACCAGCAGAGCCAGGCACTGCCGGCTTCCGGTCAGGGCGGCGAGTTCGCCGAGCAGGCCCGGTGCCGGGGCGCGGAGCACCGCCACCAGGGCGCCGTAGCCGACCGTCTCGGGCAGCGGCGGCGCTCCGGTGCCCACCCGGGCGAACGCGTCCAGGGCGGTCGGGACCTCGGTGACCGGGACCGCCTCACGGGCCGGAGCCAGGGCCAGCTGGATCTCCTGTCCGTCGGCCAGCAGAGCCACGGCCAACGAAGCGCAGGCGCTCACGGTCCACTCGGTCGCGCGGGCGGGGGAGGCCTCCGCAGGCCCGAGATCGAGCATCAGCCCGAGGCTGGTGTCCACCATCGGGTCGTCCTGGCGGACCAGCAGCTCCCCGTGGCGTGCCGAGGACCGCCAGTGGATCCGGCGCAGATCGTCCCCACGCCGGTAGTCGCGCAGCGTCAGGTCGTCCAGGCTGCGTTCGGGTTGGCCGGACTCGCTCGGTCGCGGGTGCCGCTGCGGCCAGAGCCGCACTAGGTCCGCAACATCGGTGGTGGCCGGCCAGACGAGCACCTCGGTGCTACTTCCGGACACGTGTCGCCAGCGCATCAGCTGGAGCGGGTCGGTGCGGAGGACGACGGCGGGCCCCAGCTGCAGCAGACCGCGGCGCTTCGGGCGCAGGCGGTACCCGGTGCTGTTCCCACCGCCACGCTCGACCTCACCACGCAGGCGCTCGCGCAGCGTGGTCCACGCCGGCAGCCGTGCCGGCACCGACCGCAGCTGCACCTGGGCCCACTCTCCGCTCACCGGCCGGCTCGGCTGCACGGTGCGGTGCAGGTCCACCCGCGGCCAGCCGATGCGGTGCACTGCGACCCACACCAGCGCGACCACGGGCGCGGCGAGGGTGAGTGCGGCCAACGAGCCGAGCGTCGCCGAGTGCATCGACGTCGCCAGGAACGCCAGCACCGCTCCGGCGAGAAGCAGACCGAGGCCACGGGCCGTGGGACGCATCGCAGGGCTCCTCTCCGGTCAGGAGTCCACCGGAACCCGAGCAAGGATGTCGGCCACCACGTCCTCCGCTGCGGTGCCGTCCACCCGGGCCGAGCGCGCCAGGGTGAGCCGGTGGGCCAGCACGGCGACACCGAGAGACTGCACATCGTCGGGCAGCACGTAGTCGCGGGACTGCAGATAGGCCAGCGCCTTGGCGAGCGCCACCAGGTGCAGTCCGGCCCGCGGGGAGGCGCCGAGCTGGACGGAGGGGTGCTCGCGGGTGGCCCGCAGCACCGTCATCAGGTAGCGCAGCACCGCCTCGGAGACGTGCACCTCCTGCACGCTGGCGCCCACCTCCTGCACCTCCTGCGGGCTCATCACCGCAGTGATGCCACTGAGGGGATCGCCGAATCCGCCGGTGGCGAGCATCGCGAGCTCCTCCGCGTCCGGCGGGTAGCCCAGGCTCACCCGTGCCATGAAGCGGTCCTGCTGCGCCTCCGGAAGCCGGTAGGTGCCGTCCATCTCCACCGGGTTCTGCGTGGCGATCACCATGAAGGGTTCCGGGAGGCGGTGCGTGGTGCCGTCCACGGTCACCTGCCGCTCGGCCATGCACTCCAGCAGTGCCGATTGCGTCTTCGGGGACGCCCGGTTGATCTCGTCGCCGATCACCACCGTGGCGAACAGCGGTCCCGGATGGAACTCGAACGTGCCGGTCTCCTGCCGGTAGATGGTCACGCCGGTCAGGTCGCTGGGCAACAGGTCCGGGGTGAACTGGATCCGGCCGAGTGTGCCCGACACCGAGGTGGCCAGCGCTTTGGCCACAGTGGTCTTGCCGACACCGGGAACGTCGTGCAGCAGCAGGTGACCGTGGGCCAGGAACGTCGCCAGGATCGTGCGGACCGTCTCCGGGCGTCCCGGCAGCACCTGGGTGAGGTTCTCCTCGAGTCGTCGGATCGCCGCTGCCGGGTCAGCGCCCGGACCGGCGCCTGCATCAGCGCTCGAACCAGCGCCTGGACCGGCTCCCGGCTCGTCGCCGGTCGGCACCGGGTCCCCGGCTGCGGCCACCGCCGGGTTCTCGTCACTGGCCGGGCGCGCCGGCCGGATCGAACCCGCAGGCGGCACGGAGGGGAGTGGGCGGTCCGGTGGCGGGAGCGGTGCGGGTTCAGCGGGCATGAAGACGAGCCTAATCGTGGTGGGGGTTCCGGCACGGCGAAAGCGACGACGGAGCGCCCGAGCAGAGTCCCTCCACTTCCCACCACCGCTCCTGACCTGCAGGTTCTTCCTCTGATCAGGGGAGAAACTGCGTCGTTGTCGTTGCAAGTGGGGGATTGTGGAGTAAAGTGGGGCTATCCGGAGCGCGTAGGAAGGGGGTGGAACCTTGTTCCTCGGTACGTACGAACCCCGATTGGACGACAAGGGCCGCCTGATCCTGCCCGCGAAGTTCCGCGACCAGATGGCCGGCGGAATCGTCATCACCCCAGGTCAGGACCGATGCCTGTACGGCTACCCGATGGCGACGTTCGAGGAGATCGTGGCCGGGATCCAGACGGCGTCGACCACGTCCAAGCCGAACCGGGACTTCATCCGCGTCTTCCTCTCCGGTGCCAATGACGAGATCCCGGACAAGCAAGGCCGGGTCACCATCACCCCGAAGCTGCGCCGGTACGCGGGCCTGGAGCGCGAGCTCGCCGTGGTCGGCGCCGGCGGCAGGGTCGAGATCTGGGACCTGGGGGCCTGGAACACCTACCTCGCCGCCAATGAGCAGTCCTTCGCCGATATCAGCGAGGAGGTGGTCCCCGGCTTCTGACCTCCGCCCGACCTGGTCTCTCACCGCAGACTCTGACGCACTTCCCCGGCGCCAGAGCAGGCGGGGAGAGTCCAGGCCGGGTGGGGGAGCAGACCCCGCGGCCGGGTCCCTCCACTTCACTCCACCTCAGTGCTCCACTCAGCACCACCCCCACCCCGAGCACCACCTCCACCTCCGCCACCGAACCGATCCAGGAAGGCCATGACCCAGATGACCACCCCCGCCCGGCACCTCCCCGTGCTGGCGCAGCGGTGCCTGGATCTGCTCGCCCCGGCGATCTCGGCCGAGGGGGCGGTGCTCATCGACGCCACGCTCGGTCTCGGCGGACACGCCGAGGCTGCGCTGCGCCGGTTCCCCGACCTGCACCTGGTCGGCATCGACCGGGACCCGCATGCGCTGGAGCTGAGTCGGGAGCGGCTCGCGCCGTTCGGTGACCGATTCCACGCTGTGCACACCCGCTACGACCAGATCGACCAGGTTGCCGCTGAGTACGGATCCCGCGACCGGGTGCAGGGCATCCTGTTCGACCTGGGTGTCTCCTCGCTGCAGCTGGACGAAGCGGACCGGGGCTTCTCCTACGCCCAGGACGCCCCGCTGGACATGCGGATGGACCCGACCACCGGACCCACGGCGGCAGAGCTGATCGCCGAGACCGACGAGCGTGAGCTGCGCCGCATCCTGCACACCTACGGTGAGGAGAAGTTCGCCGGCCGGATCGCCGGTGCGATCGTGCGGCGCCGTGCGGTGGCACCGATCACCCGCTCCGCCGAACTGGTCGACCTGGTCCGGGAGAACATCCCGCATGCGGCCCGCCGCACCGGGGGCAACCCGGCCAAGCGCACCTTCCAGGCACTGCGGATCGCGGTGAACGCCGAGCTCGAGGCCCTCCAGCTCGCGCTGCCCGCGGCGATCGAGGCACTCGCCGTCGGTGGGCGGATCGTGGTGGAGTCCTACCAGTCCCTGGAGGACCGGCTGGTCAAGCGCGCCCTGGTCGCCGGGGCGACCTCCTCGGCACCGCCCGGACTGGTGCTGCCACTGCCGGAGCACGAACCATATCTCGAGCTGCTCACCCGCGGCGCGGAAGAGGCCGACGAGGCCGAACGCGCCGCGAACCCACGCTCGGCGTCGGTACGCCTGCGGGCTGCGGTGCGCCTGCGCGAGGCAGGGAAGGGCAACCGATGAGCGCAGTACCTGGGCGCGTCAGCGCACCGGCGGCCGGGCGGAGCCGGCGCCCGCGGCTGCGCATCGTGCGTGCCCCAGCGGCGGGCCGCAGCCGGGTCGGATTCATCGTGCTCTGTGTGGGCATCCTGGTCGGCGCGCTGCTCGGAGTGCTGATGCTGAACACCGCGATGGCCACCACCGCGTACGAGATCCACGACCAGCAGGTCCAGCTGGCCCGGCTCGCGGAGACCGAGCAGTCCTTGGCTCAGGAGGTGGAGCGGCTGTCCTCACCGGTGCTGCTGCAGCAGCAGGCCGAGGAGCTGGGGATGGAGTCGGCCGACGGGATGCGCTACATCACGCTGGCCGATCACGCGGTCCTCGGTCACGAGGCACCGCTGGTCGGTGAGGACTAGAGCAGGCAGGAGGGCAGATGTCGAACGCATTCACTCGGGTGGGGCAGCCGGAGAAGCGCCAGTCCCTGCTCCTCGCTGTGCTGCTGGTGGTCGTGCTGGTGTTCACCGCCCGGCTGGTCTACGTGCAGCTGGTGGCCGGTCCGGCACTCGCGGCATCGGCTCAGGCCGAGCGAAGCCGCACCTACGTCGAACACGGCGCCCGGGGCGACATCGTCGATGCGAACGGGAACGTGCTCGCGACCTCGGTGCAGACCTACCGGATCGTGGTGGACCAGCGGTTCGTCTCCGAGTACCGGGTCCGGGACGAGGAGGGTGAGGTGGTCGGCTACGGCGCTGCCGCAGCCGCCGAACAGCTCGCACCCATCCTGGACCGGGACGTCAACGACCTCGGCGCGCAGCTGGTGGGTGAGGACGGCTACGTGATCCTGGCCCGGAACGTGGCACCGGAGGTCTGGCGGGAGATCCTCGCACTGAACATCCCGGGCATCTCCGCCGAGGAGACCTTCGACCGGGTCTACCCGAACGGGAACACTGCCGGGCAGGTTCTCGGCTGGGTGAACGCGGAGGGTGACGGCGCCGCCGGCCTGGAGTCCAGCCTGAACAACCGGCTGCTCGGCACCGACGGCGAGTTCACCGTGGAGATCGGCACCCAAGGCCAGGTCATCCCCACCGGTCAGCGCACCGGGAATGCTGCGATGCCCGGCTGCACGGTGCAGCTGACCATCGATACCGACCTGCAGTACTTCTCCCAGAACGTGGTGGACGAGGCTGTGGACACCTACGGCGCCGAGTGGGGCGCCGCCGTCGTGCTCGACCGGGACGGCAACATCCTCGCCCTGGCCGACTCCGACGCCGTCGACCCGAACGACCCGAACACCTCCGGCTACACCGGTGCGCACTCGATCCAGGACGTCTACGACCCGGGTTCGACCGGCAAGGTGCTCACCGTGCTCAGCGCCCTCGAGGAGGGCGAGGTGACCCCGACCACACCGATCGAGGACCCCTACTCGCTGACCACTGACAACGGACAGGTGTTCCACGACCACACCGAGCACCCGGACCAGATGCTCACCACCACCGGGGTGCTCGCCGAATCGGCGAACACCGGTACGGTGAACATCGGCTCGATGATGAGCGACGAGACACGGTACGAGTACATGCAGAGGCTCGGCTGGGGGGAGCCGAGCGGTATCGCGATGCCGGGGGAGACCAGCGGTCTGCTCGAACCCCCGGATCAGTGGGACGGCCGGCAGCGGTACACCACGATGTTCGGCCAGGGGCTGAGCGTGAACCTGCTGCAGAACACCGGAGTGTTCGCCTCCATCGCCAACGGCGGTGTGCACACCCCACCGCAGCTCGTGGCCGGCTACGACTGCAACGGTGAGCAGGTCGAGGCCGAACGCGGCGAACCCACCCGGGTGGTCTCGGAGGAGTCCTCGGCGCAGATGATCCGGATGCTGGAGAGCGTGGTGGCCTCCGACGAGGGCACCGGCAGCCACGCCGCGATCGACGGCTACCGGGTGGCCGGTAAGACCGGAACCGCCCAGATGCCCGGCTCCACCGGTGAGCTCACCGAGGTCGCCGCCTCGTTCGTGGGCATCGCTCCGGCGGACGACCCGGCGATCACCGTGGGAGTGGTGATGTACAACCCGAGCAGCGGGATCTACGGTGGCACGATCTCGGCACCGATGTTCCAGGAGATCTCCTCGTTCGCGCTGCAGTCCCTCGGTGTCCCGCCCAGCGGCGAGCCCGCGGACCCGTACCCGCTCACTCCCGATGAGTCCTGAGCGCCTCGGAGCGGTAGATTTCGCCTCATGAACACCACGGCTGGTCCGTCACCACGGACGACGGCGGAGCTCGCCTCCGCATTCGACCTCACCACCTCCGGTGCTGCGGTCGAGATCACGGGTGTCGCACTGGACAACCGTCGGGTGCAGCCGGGGGATCTGTTCGCTGCTCTGCCCGGGGCGCATCAGCACGGCGGGACGTTCGCGACTTCGGCCGTGGCCGCGGGCGCGCGGGCCGTGCTCACCGATCCGGCCGGGCGTGAGCTGCTCGGCGGGCTGGACGTTCCGGTGCTGGTCGCCGCGGACGTGCGCGCCGTGCTCGGCCGCGTGAGCGCCTGGGTCTATGGCGAACCGGCCACGCAACTGCGCACCTTCGGCGTGACCGGCACGAACGGCAAGACCACCACCAGCTACCTGTTGGAGGAGATCGTGCGCCGCGCCGGGCGCACCACCGGACTGATCGGCACAGTGGAGCTCAAGGTCGGCGAGGAGCGGGTCCCGGCCCGGCTGACCACCCCGGAGGCACCGGGTATCCAGGCACTGCTCGCGCGGATGTTGTCCGCCTCGGTCACCGACCTAGTGATGGAGGTCTCCTCGCATGCGCTCGCCCAGCACCGGGTGGATGGCATCGTCTACGACCTGGTGGGCTTTACCAACCTGACCGCCGATCACTTGGACTTCCACGGTGGGATCGAGAACTACTTCGCCGCCAAGGCCCAGCTGTTCACCCCGGAACGGGCCCGGCGCGGTGTCGTGCTCGTCGATGATGAGTGGGGGGTCCGCCTGGCCGAGCAGGCGAGCATCCCGGTGGTCACCGTCTCCACCCACCCGGACGGCCCGGACGCCGACTGGCAGGCCTCGATCACCGTCGGGCGCGCGGACCACACCTCGTTCTCCCTCACCCATCGCGACGGGCACGGCCTGTCCACGGCGATCTGGATGCCGGGCCGGTTCAACGTGGCCAACGCCGCACTCGCCCTGACGATGGCGTTGGAGTCCGGACTGACGGCGCACACCCTGCACACAGTGCTCGGGGACGGTCTGCGCGCCCATGTCCCGGGGCGGATGGAGCAGGTGGCCGCACAGCCACGCTGCATCGTGGACTTCGCCCACAACGCCGAGGCGCTGGAGCTGGTGCTGCGTGCGCTGCGGCCGACCACGAAGGGGCGGCTCCTGGTGGCCTTCGGCGCCACCGGCGAGCGGGACAAGGCCAAGCGCGCGCAGATGGGCCGGGTGGCGGTCGCGGGTGCGGATGTGGTGGTGGTGACCGATGACGACCCGCACGACGAGGATGCGGCGACCATCCGCCGTCAGGTGCTGGCCGGAGCCCTCGGCGCGGTCCCGGATGCGCAGCGTGCCGGTCGCACCGTGGACGTGTTCGAGGCGGCACCCCGCGGTGAGGCCATCCGCCGCACCGTGCAGGCGGCAGGCCCCGCGGACACGGTGCTGATCGCCGGACGCGGCCACGAGACCGTGCAGGAGATCGCCGGGGTGGACTACCACCTGGACGACCGGGAGGAGGTTCGCGCCGCGCTCGCAGAGCGCGACGCCGACCGATGATTGCGCTGGACCTGACCGAGATCGCCTCGGCCGTCGGCGCACCGCTGCCGGCGGCGGGGCCGGACGTCCCGGTGCTGACCGGGCCGGTGGTGGTCGACTCCCGGCAGGCCGAACCCGGTTCGTTGTTCGCGGCGATCGACGGTGCGCACGTGGACGGGCACGACTTCCTGGAGGCAGCCGCGGCGAACGGCGCCCGCGCCGCCCTGGTGACCCGGCCGGTCCCCGGCGCACCGATCCCCACCCTGCTGGTCCCGGACGTGCCGGCTGCGCTGGGCGATCTCGCCCGCGAGGTGCTCGCGCGGCTGCGGGAGCGGACCGGGATCCGGGTCGTGGCGATCACCGGGTCGGTGGGCAAGACCACGACCAAGGACCTGCTCGCCCAGCTGCTCGCCGGCTGCGGGGAGGTGATCGCCCCGGTCGGGTCGTTCAACAACGAGATCGGGCTGCCGCTGACCGTGCTTCGCGCTGAGGAGAGTACCCGGGTGCTGGTGCTGGAGATGGGGGCCGATGCCCCGGGGAACCTCACCTACCTCACCGCGATCGCCCCGCCGGACGTGGCAGTGGTGCTGATGGTCGGTCGCGCCCACCTGGGCGGGTTCGGCAGTCTCGAGAACGTCGCCACCGCCAAGGCCGAGCTGGTCCAGGGGCTGACCGCCGACGGGATCGCAGTGCTCAATGCGGACGACCCGCGGGTGGCCGCGATGGCCGCTGTGGCCGCCGGCAGGGACGTGCTGGAGTTCGGTACCGGTGCCGCGGCCCAGGTCCGGGCCGAGGAGGTCCGCACCGACGCCTCCGGCCGGCTGGAGCTGACCCTGGTGGCTCCGCAGGGCTCGGCCCCGGTGCGTACCGCCCTGGTCGGCCGGCACCAGGTGAGCAACGTGCTGGCTGCGGCCGCCACGGCGTTGGCGCTCGGGATGTCGGTGACTGAGGTCGCCGCCGCAGCCGCCGATGCCCGAGTGCTCAGCCCGCACCGGATGCAGGTGAGCCGGACCGGCGCCGTGACAGTGGTCGACGACTCCTACAACGCCAACCCGGACTCGATGCGCGCCGCACTGCGGGCGCTGCCGCTGGTGGCCGCCGGACGGCGGAGCGTGGCGGTGCTGGGGGAGATGCTCGAGCTGGGCGCGACCAGTGCCGCCGAGCATGCCGAGATAGGTGCGGAGTGCGCGCGTACCGGAGTGCAGGTGGTGGTGACCGTCGGCGCCGGCGCCGAGCCGATTGCTGAGGGCGCGCGCGCGGCGGGCGCCGATTCGGTGCACAGCACCGCTAACCTCGAAGAGGCCGAGCAGCTGCTGGCGACGCTGATCACTGAGGGGGATGTCGTGCTGGTGAAGTCCTCCAACGGAGCCGGGCTGATGCGCCTGGCCGAGCGGCTCGCCGCCGGCGAGGTGCAGGGAGCGGGCCAGTGATCGCGATCCTGCTCGCCGGGGCAGTCGCACTGATCGTCTCCCTGCTCGGTACGCCGCTGTTCATCCGGTTCCTGGTGCACCGCAACTACGGTCAGTTCATCCGCCAGGACGGTCCGACGGCGCACTTCACCAAACGTGGGACGCCCACGATGGGCGGTGTGGTGATCATCGTGGCCACCCTGGTGGCATACGTGTTCGCCAGTGCGGTCACCGGGAACCTGCCCAGCGCCTCCGGGCTGCTCCTGCTGTTCCTGATGGTCGGCCTGGGCGTGGTCGGCTTTCTGGACGACTTCACCAAGATCACCAGGCAGCGCTCCCTCGGGCTGAGTCCGCTGTGGAAGATCGTCGGCCAGGGTGTGGTCGGCGTGGTCTTCTCGGTGCTGGTGCTGCAGTTCCCGAACGAACGGTTCCGCACGCCGGCGAGCACGCACATCTCCTTCACCCGCGACCTCAGCCTGGACCTGGCCTTCGCCGGGATGGGCCTCGGTCTGGTGCTGTTCGTGATCTGGGCGAACTTCCTCATCACCGCCTGGTCCAACGCCGTGAACCTCACCGACGGTCTGGACGGTCTGGCCACCGGGGCGAGCATCTTCGTCTTCGGTGCGTACACGCTGGTGACGTTCTGGCAGATGAACCAGAGCTGCCAGGTGCTCTCGGTGGTGGCCTCCGACAGCGGTGCACGCTGCTACGAGGTGCGCGATCCGCAGGACCTGGCGATCGTCGCCGCGGCGATCGTGGGCGCCTGCTTCGGATTCCTGTGGTGGAACGCCTCCCCGGCGAAGATCTTCATGGGGGACACCGGCTCACTGGCGCTCGGCGGGGCACTAGCCGGGTTCACCATCCTCACCCGCACCGAGATCCTCGGGGCGATCATCGGCGGCCTGTTCGTGGTGATCATCCTCTCCGACGTGATCCAGATCGGCTTCTTCAAGGCCACCGGCAGACGGGTCTTCAAGATGGCGCCGCTGCACCACCACTTCGAGTTGCTCGGCTGGGGTGAAGTCACGATCGTGATCCGGTTCTGGATCATCGCGGCGCTGTTCGCGTGCCTGGGGCTCGGACTGTTCTACGCCGAGTGGGTCACCGGTTAGGTGGGTGCCAGATGACCATCGATGACCTGCGCGGGCGTCGGGTGCTGGTCGCCGGTCTGGGCACCTCGGGCCGGTCCGCCGTCGCCGTGCTCACCGAGATCGGCGCCCGTGTCGTCGCTGCCGACGCCGACCCGCAGGTCGCTGACCGAGTGGAGCTGCCCGCTGGTGTGCGGCTGGTCGCCGAGGCAGATCCAGAGCAGCTCGCCGAGCAGGCACTGGCCACGGCCCCGGACCTGATCGTCGCCTCGCCGGGGTGGAACCCGCGGACACCGCTGCTCGCCCGCGCCGGGCGGGAGGTGATCAGCGAGGTCGAGCTCGCCTGGCGGATTGCACCGCCGGGCATCCGGTGGCTCACCCTCACCGGCACCAACGGCAAGACCACCACCGTGGGGATGCTCGCCTCGATGCTGACCGCACATGGCTGGCACGCCCCGGCGGTGGGCAATGTGGGGACACCGATCGCCGAGACCGTGCTCGCCGCCCGCGGCACCGACCGCCCGCTGGACGCGCTCGCCGTGGAGCTGTCCAGCTTCCAGCTGCACTTCACCCACACGGTGGCGCCGCTGGCCTCAGCCTGCCTGAACCTCGACGCCGACCACCTGGACTGGCACGGCTCGATGGCCGCCTACGCCGCCGCGAAGGCCAAGGTGTATGACCGCACCGAGCACGCCTGCGTCTACAACATCGCCGATCCACGCACCCGGCAGATGGTCGAGCAGGCGGACGTGGCCGACGGCGCACGGGCGGTCGGATTCACCCGCGCAGTCCCCGGCCCCGGTGCGGTCGGGCTGGTCGAGGACGTCCTCGTCGACCGCGCCTTCATCCCGAACCGGGCCAGCCACGCAGCAGAGCTGGGCACAGTGGCTGACCTGGCGCACCTGCACCAGGGCAGCGACGCCGACGTGCCGGCCCACCTGGTGGCGAACGCCCTCGCTGCGGCCGCGCTGGCCCGCGCCGCCGGGGTGCAGCCGGCGGACGTCGCCGCCGGACTGCGCAGCTACACCGGTGGGGACCACCGGATGCAGCCGGTGGCCGAGATCGACGGTGTGCGCTACATCAACGACTCCAAGGCGACGAATGCGCACGCCGCATCGGCGGCGCTGGCCGCCATGCCCGACGGCGGCGCCGTGTGGATCGCCGGGGGACTGGCCAAGGGAGCTCGGTTCGACGAGCTCGTGGCGCGGTTCGCGACCAAGCTGCGCGCCGCCGTCGTGATCGGAACCGATCCGGAGCCGATCGAGAGCGCACTTGCCCGACACGCGCCCGACATCCCGCGCCAGGTGGTGCCCGCTGGCGACACTGAGGTCATGACCACCGCCGTGACCCGAGCCGCGACGTTCGCCCGCCCCGGTGATGTGGTGCTGCTGGCGCCGGCATGTGCGTCGATGGACCAGTTCACCTCCTATGCCGCCCGGGGGGATGCGTTCGCGGCGGCCGTGGCCCGGATGCGCCGATGAGCACCGTCACCGCCCCCACGCGTAGGCCCACACCGGCGACCGCACGCAACCGCCGCACGCCCACCCGGAAGCGCCGCCAGGCACCCTGGGCACAGAGCGCCGCCTGGCAGTCTCCGGTCACCAGCTACTACCTGATCGGTGGGGTGACCATCCTGCTGC
>DXBY01000348.1 GCA_019116305.1 Candidatus Ruania gallistercoris
GTAGACGAGTTCGTTGACGCGGAGGGGTCGCGGCCAGGTGTAGCCCCACCAGCTGGCATCCTTGCGCTCGTTGTTCCAATCGTCCTCACTACGCTCGGTCGACTGGTCGAAGAGCACGCTCGCGTCCCCGACGTGCAGGCACCGCTGCACGGTCACCGCATCCGGCAGCAGCGCGAGATTGCTCCCGTTCCGCTCGTTACGTTCCGGGGTGGGGTCGGTGAGGGTGACCGAGAAGCGACGCAGGTTGAAGTTGTACCGCCCCTTCGGCTGCGCACCGCACGGACCGCACACGTTCGACTGCACCCACATCTGCCGGCCGTCAGCGGAGATGAACTTCGACGGGATCGTCGGCGTGTAACCGCCGTGCTTGTCCAGGGTCCAGGCCGCCCCGAAGTCCTTCACCGACTTGCCCCACGGCCCCCAGGGCGTCGGTGCGTCGTAGATCGTCCACTGATAGGCGTTCCATCCGGTGAGGAAATACCGCTGCAAGGGCTTGTTGTAGACGACCGCTCCCTGTGCCAGCGGTAGCAGGTGGTGTGCGCCCTGCTCGGTGAAGATCTCCCGGTAGCTGCGCGTGTCGTCGTGCAGCACGGGGCGGCGCGCGTCGATCTCGTTGGACCAGGTGGCCTGCCCGGACGGTCGGCGGCCGGTGAAGAACTGCCACCGCTGTGGGTCCTGTACATGTCCTCGCGGCACCCGGGCGAGATGGACGTCCTGCGCCTGACGCCAGTTGTTGTCGATGCCGTACAGGTACACGAACTCGTCGGGGGCGTCGGCGTAGTCCTTGCCGTAGTCGAGGAACATGATCGTGGTGAACACCCCGTCGGCGAACATCGGGCCGCTGGTGTCCCAGGTCCAGGTTCGCCCATGATCGGTCGATCGGGAGATCGTCGCCGCAGGAGCACTGTCGAAGCTGCCCTTGGCGAGGTCCTGCACGGCGACGTACAGCACGCCGTCCACACGGGCCATACCCGTGGGTTTGCGGTTGAAGGCAGGTCCGGTCCAGACGGGCGCCACCTGGTCGGCCACTGCCAACCTGGTCCCGGTCAGGTCACCGTCCTCGGCTGTCCCAGTGATCCGGTTGATAGCGACATCCGGCCCGGGTGCGGGGCCAAAGCCCCGGCCATCACCGTTCGCCGCGTACAGCTCGTCGTCGTCGGCCCAGCAGGAGGGCCACAGGTCGCCCACGCTCGGGACCACCACCGAGGCGCTCTCCTCCACCGCGATCGTCGCGAAGGTCGTGGTCGGTTCGGTGCTGGGTCGGTGGGCCCGCTCGGCCCGGGTGGCGGCTCGCGCCAACGGGGCACCGATCGCGGCCAGACCCGCGGTGAGCGGAACTGAGGTGATCAGGGTACGGCGGTCCATGCTCTGCTCCTCCTTCTGCAGGGGATCGGTGAACAGTGGTGCTGGTGCGGAGGGATTCCAGCGCAGTGGCGTCTATGCGCATGGGTGACGACATTCAGGCCTTCACCGCTCCAGCGATGCCCTCGACGAAGTAACGCTGCAGGACGATGAACAGGATCACCACCGGCAGCAGGGAGATCACTGCGGCGGCGGCCATCCCCGACCAGTCGGTGGAGTTCTCACCGACGAAGGCGAGCATCCCGACCGAGAGTGTGCGCAGATCAGGCCGGGAGAAGGTGAAGACCAGCGGCAGGAAGAACGCGTTCCAGGTGGCCATGAAGGTCATCAGCGTGACCGTGGCGGTCACCGGGCCTGCCATCGGGAGCATCACCTGGAGGAACGTACGCACGAAGCCTGCGCCGTCGACGATCGCGGCCTCCTCCAGCTCCTTGGGAAGCTGGTGGAAGTAGCCGAGGTAGAGCAGGATCGAGGCGATGTGCGCCCCGCCGGACATCGCGATGATCATGCCCCACAGGGAGTTGAGCAGGTGCAGGTGGGTGGCCAGGTCAACCACCGGGATGATCGTGTACCCCGTGGGCACGAACAGGGTCGCCACCAGCAGGCCCAGGATCAGCTTGCGCCCGTAGAAGCGGCGACGGGCCAGGACGTACCCGGCCATCGCGCACCGCACCACCACGATCGCCACCGTTGCGACCGTGACGATGACCGTGTTGCCCAGGTACTTCCCAAACTGTGCATCCACCCAGGCTCGTTGGAAGTTGGACCACTGCGGGTCCTCCGGGATCAGTCCCAGACCGGAGCCGAACACCTCCAGGGGTGACTTCAGCGCTGCCGAGACCATCCACAGGAACGGATAGACCCAGGCAGCGAGGACGCACAGCAGCACGATGGCCCCGAACCAGATGGACACGGTGCGCCAGGTGAACCGCCGCCTGCCCTGCTCCGGGGGCCGGTGCTCCCGCTGGCGTGAGCGGGAACGCGAGGGTTCGGTGCGCCGCGTCGCGGACGTTGTCGTCATGCCTGCCTCGCTCTCTGCGCCGCACGGACCCCGACCAACTGGAACAGGCCGACGACGAAGACGAACAGGCCGAACAGCACGGCCACCGCCGAGGCGTAGCCGAGCCGGGGAACGCTCGAGGCGAACGCCTGCTCGTAGATGAAGATCTCCACCACCTGGGTCGCGAAGAAGGGACCACCGCCGGTCATCGTGAGCATCAGGTCGAAGACGTGCAGGGTGCTCTCCAGGGTGAGCAGGGTGATGATGATCGTGAACGGTTTGAGCAGAGGCAGGGTGATCGACCACATCCGCCGGCTCGTGGAGGCGCCGTCGATGCTTGCCGCCTCGTAGAGCTCGGTCGGGATCGTCTGCAGCGCCGCCAGCCAGTAGATCAACGTCTGGCCGAACCACTTCCAGACGAAGACGGCGACGACCGTCCACAGGGCGGTGCGTGCATCGCCGAGGAAGTTGACGCCCTGCTCGATCACACCGAGGTCGAGCAGGACGCTGTTCACCGGCCCGGAGGACGGGTCGAAGATGAACTGCATCACCACACCGACGATCGCCGTCGTGGTCACCACGGGGAGGAAGAAGCCGGTGCGGAAGAACCCTTTCCACGGCATCCGCGGTGAGTTCAGGACGAGGGCGAGCAGGAACCCGGAGAACACTTTGACCGGTACCGCCACCACAGTGAACAGGATCGTGACCCGGAAGGCGTTCCAGAACAGCGGATCGCTCAGCGCCTCTCGGTAGTTGTCCAGGCCGACGAAGGTCCGCACCGCCTCGAACCCGCTCCAGTCCAGGAATGAGTACCAGTAGCTGCCGATGATCGGGTACACGGTGAAGAGTCCGTAGAGCACGATCGTCGGCAGCAGGAAGATGTACGCCCACAGCTCGGTGCGGCGGACCCGACGCCGCCGCTGGGTCAGCACTGCTGCGCTCACGCGGACTCCCGTGGCGGCGCGTCGTCGCTGGCGGAGGTGGGCTCGTAGACCTGCTCGGGGGGCATACCTGCCCGGGCCTCGGCCTGCGGGCGTTGGGTCCTGATCTCCTCGGCGAAGCCGGTGGCCAGGTCGAGCAGCTCGGCGAACTCCTCCGGGAACAGCGTGCGCAGGTTGTAGCACTCCTGCGGATCACGTTCCAGATCGAACAGCTGCGGAAGCTCCCGGCGGTCCTTCGTCGGGAACCTGTCCAGGTGGAGCTTCCACCGTCCGCGACGGACCGCGTTCAGGGACCAGTTGCTGAAGAAGAACAGCGGTCGGTCCTGACCAGCTGTGCCACCGGTGAGCACGGCGCTGAGGTCGATACCGTCCACGTCGGAGGGCGGGGCAGTGCCTGCGAGCGCGGCGAAGGTCGGGACCAGATCGATGAAACAGCCGAGGTCCCCGACGCGCCGCCCTGCCTCGATCACACCTGGCCAGCGGGCGAGGAACGGCATCTTGATTCCGCCCTCGTAAGTGTCGATCTTTCGGCCTCGTAGCCCCCCGGTGCCGCCCTCGAACCAGGGGCCGTTGTCACTGGTGACGATCACCAGGGTGTTCTCAGCCAGACCGCGCCGGTCGAGATGGTCCAGCAGGCGGCCGACGTGGTGGTCGATGCACTCGATCGTGTCGCCGTAGGTGCCGGCTTCGGAGGTGCCGCGGAAACTCTCCTCCACGTGCAGCGGGATGTGCGGCATCGTGTGCGGCAGGTAGACGAAGAACGGCCGGTCCCCGGCAGCGTCGATGAAGTCGATGGCCTCATCGGTGTAGCGCCGGGTGAGAATGGTCTGGTCGACCGGGTCCGGCAGCTCCTGATCGTCGACCCAGAGCCGGAGTGGATGCATGTCGTTGCTGTAGGGCAGACCGACGAACCGATCGAAGCCGTGCCGGCGTGGATGGTGGGCCGCACGCGCGCCCAGGTGCCACTTGCCGAAGATCCCGCACCGGTAGCCGGCCTGACCGAGCATCTGCGCGGCAGTGGTCTCCTCACCGGAGAGTCCCAGCGGTTCCTCCGGGAAGATGACCCGCGGCAGACCCACCCGTTGTGCGTAGCGGCCGGTCATCAGCCCCGCTCGGGAAGGGGTACAGGTGGGCGCCGGCGCGTACATGTTGTCAAACAGGGCGCCGTCCCGGGCCAGCGAGTCGATCCGTGGGGTGCGCACGAGCGAGGATCCAGTACAGCTGAGGTCGCTGTAGC
The DNA here is from genome assembly GCA_019116305.1 of Candidatus Ruania gallistercoris. Classification (GTDB taxonomy): domain Bacteria; phylum Actinomycetota; class Actinomycetes; order Actinomycetales; family Beutenbergiaceae; genus Ruania; species Ruania gallistercoris. The sequence goes on from DXBY01000348.1 coordinate 4,541, forward strand.
CGAGGTCGTCGGCGACGATCAGCACGATGTTGGGACGGCGCCCCTTCACCGGTGCTGCGGCGCTGGGGGTGGCTGCGGGTTGGGACATCGGTACCTCTCGTCTGCAGTGCTGGTCGTGGCGGGTCGGAGAACCGGTCGGAGTCAGCCGGGCTGGGTGGTGTAGTCCGCGCCGGGCTCCCAGTCCGGGAAGCTCCAGTCCTCCGGACTCGCCTCGTCTCCCTTCTGGGCTGCTGCCTCGATGGCGCGGTCGCGCTCGGCCGAGAGCGCGGAGTCGAGATCGGTCAGCGCCCGCCTGGCATCGGTGATCTGCCCGGAGAACAAGCCCTCGACGATGTCGCCGAAGTCGGGCTCGACCGGGCGGGTCTGGCTGGTGACGGTGACCACGGCAGGGTTGCGCACCGATGGAATCGGACCGAGGTGGACCTGCTGGCCGTTCCATTCCTGTGCTTGCGCATACGCCGGCAGGACATCGGCGGAGGTCACTGCATCGAGCAGCACCGGTGGACGGCCCATCATCGCCGCCAGACGCGCGAAGTAGTCCTCGGTACAGAACGCGTCGAGCAGCTCGCCGATGACGTCCTGGTGCTGGGAGTCGTGGCCGAGCCAGAACATCCCTCCGGTGGGCCCGCAGTACATCTGTGGCGTCATCCCCTTCTCGGGAACGAGCACGTTGCCGACGCGCAGGTCGTCCGCGACCGATTCGGCCTGGTTCTGCACCACGCCGGCCACGTGTGAGTCATTGATGTGGAACGCCGCTTGTCCGGCGGCCCAGCGGGTGACGGCAGGCGAGTCCTTGAGCTGGACCGAGCCCGGCAGCATCAGCTGGTCCTGCTGTAATGACAACAGGAACTCGAGCACGGTCAGGTACGGATCGGAGGAGTAGGCGAACTCGCCGGTGCGGTAGTCGATGCCGTTGGCGCCCGGGAAGCCTGCGGCCTGGACCAGGTTGTTGATGTTGCTGCCCATGTGGTCGATCGCGCCGAGCTTGGCCATCCAGCCCTGCACGCTGCCGCTGCTGCTCTGCACGATGGTCCGGCACGCCTGCCGGAACTCGTCGAAGGTCTCGGGTGGGGCGTCGGGGTCCAGGCCGGCGTCCGCCAGGGTGGAGGACAGGTACCAGGTGTAGGCATTGCCGTCGCGCGCCGAGAAGATTGGCAGGCTGTACTGTGCGCCGTCGAAGACCGTGATGCCCGGGAGCCTGGCCTCTTCCGGCAGGAGGTCCAGCGACGCCTCGGACAACGGCATCGGCGCGAACCATCCCTGCTCGAACAACGTCGCCGCGGGGAGTTCGAGTCCGCCGAGTGCGAAGACGTCCGGCATCTGGTTGCTCTGCTTGGCCAGCTGCAGCGCCTGCCCCAGGCCCGGGGCGTCATAGTCGGAGTACTCCACCTGCGTGCCTGTGCTGGCGCTGAACGAGGCAAACATCTCCTGGCTCAACGGCCGTGGCGCGATGAGGTGGTCCCACCAGCTGATCGCGTCCGGGTTCCCCGAGGGTTCAGAACCGGAACAGCCGATGAGTGCGAACAGGCCCGCACCCGCACCGGCGCTGAGCACCGAGCGTCTGGTCACTGTGGATCGCGAAGGCATCTTTGTCTCCTTTACCTACCGAGTACTCGGTAGGTTATGAGGTGTGGTGACGAATGGCAAGGCATGCCTGAGACCCAACCGGCCCCGGCGCGGACACACCTTCCAGCCGCCGACACAGGGTGCATCGTGTGTCGGCGGCTGGAAGGTGTGTCCGGGTGCCTCTCTGCATCGGCACCAATGCCCCCGGGCGGCCACCGACCGACCGATAGGATTCACCTATGGAGCCGCCCCCTGCTCGAGCAACGACCGCCAAGGGACAGCAGACACGGGACCGGATCGTCGCCGAGGCAACCCGGATCTTCGCCCGTGACGGGTACCGATCGGGTTCCCTGCAACGCATCGCCGAAGCGTGCGGACTCACGCAGCAGGGTTTACTGCACTACTTCCGCTCCAAAGCAGAGCTGCTCCTGGCCGTCGTCGAGGCGCGAGAGGCGGAGACTGCAGCGCATGTGCGTGCCACCACCTCTCACGAGGACGAGCTCGACGCCTTCATCGACGGCGTCCGGCACAACGCCAAGACCCCGCACCTGGTCGAGCTGATGGCGGTGCTCTCGGCGGAGAGCACCAGCCCGGACCACCCGACCAACCAGTGGTTCATCGATCGCTACGACCGGTTGGTCGACCGGATCGCCGCCGGCATCGCGATCGAGCAGTCCTCCGGCCGATGGGCGCCGTCCGCCGATCCGGCGACCGCGGCGCGGTTGGTGGTGGCGATCGCCGACGGGCTCCGGCTGCAACGACTACTTGGCCACCCTGAGCTCGATCACCCGCAGATCCTCGCGGACACGGTGTCCTGGCTCCGCACCGGCACGCCGTAAGACTGAGCCGCCGCGCCGGCTCAGTCGGCCGCGTGTCTCGGTCTCCGCTGGGCCTCGTCCGGGTCCTCCTCGACCGGCCCTGACTCAGCCGGACCCTCCTCGACGACCGGGCTTGACTCTGTCGCTCCCGCCACGGCGGATGGCGGAGCACCGGTAGCGACACCGCTGTGCACAGCACCGCCTGCCCCTCGGGTGCGAACCAGCACGGCGGCGAGCGCCGTCGTCGCCGGAATGGCCAGCACCAGGCCGATCGAGGACACCAGGGTGCGCACGAGCTCTTCGGCGATCTCACCGGCGGTCAGGGTGGAGCCCAGGGTGCGGTCGTAGAGCATCACCAGCATCAGCGTCGGCAGCGCGGCCCCGACGTAGGCGAACGCGAGGGTGTACACCGTGGAGGCGATGTGGTCCCGGCCGATCCTCATCGCCCGGGCGAACAGCCGTCGTCGCGGTGCGTGCGGGGACTCGGCGTGCAGCTCCCACACCGCCGAGGCCTGGGTGATGGTCACGTCGTTGAGGGCACCGAGCCCGGCGATCACGATCCCGCACAGCAGCAGCTCGCGCAGCCCGACGCCCGGCAGCATCGCATTCATCATGATCGAGGCGTCCGAGCTCCCACCGGAGAGCTCGGCGGCGTCGGTCGCCCAGGCGGCGAGCAGCGTGGTCACGGCCAGCCCGACGAAGGTACCGAGCAGTGCCGTGGTGGTCCGGATCGAGATGCCGTGTGCCAGATAGACGGCGATGAACATCATCGCGCTCGCGCCCACCAGGGTGATCGGCAGCGGTGGCCCGCCAGCCATCAGCGCGGGCAGCAGGAAGACCACCACAACGGACATCGAGGCGAGCAGGCCGACGATCGCCAGCAGCCCGCGCACACGCGCGACCAGGAGGACGACGAGCAGGTACACCGCGGCCAGGAGGATCAGCGGAACGTCGCGGACGAAGTCCACGAACACGTACGGGCTCCCGGAGCCCATCGCACTGGCGGTGAAGAACACCCGGATCTGGTCCCCGGCGTCCACGCCGCCCGCCATGATCTCCGGCGGGACCTGCACCGGGACCTCGTCCCCCGAACCGTCCTGGAGTGCTGCGCGGATCTCCTCGCCGGTCTCACCGGTGACCTCGACCACCTCGGCCAGCACGAACTGGTTGCCCTCGAACGGGTTCGGCTGCGAGCCCACTGGGGTGTCCCCGCGTGGCCAGAGCACGGCCAGCCCGATCAACGTGCCGATCAGCAGCGGGATGGTGATCGCCGCCAGCACGCGCCGGACCCGCCGAGCGGGCCCGGCCTCGAGCTCCACCGGGCCGTGGTCGTGCTGGCGGCTCACCGGGTCAGGCCCCGACCAACCTGGCACCGAGGTAGGCCGGCACCTGTTCGAGGCCGACGCGTTCCTGAGTCATGCTGTCCCGTTCGCGGATGGTGACCGCCTGGTCCTGGAGGGTATCGAAGTCCACGGTCACGCAATACGGCGTACCGATCTCGTCCTGACGGCGGTAGCGCCGCCCGATCGCTCCGGCATCGTCGAAGTCCACGTTCCAGCTCTTCCGGAGCTCGGCGGCCAGGTCGCGGGCGACCGGGGACAGGTCGGTGTTCCGGGACAGCGGCAGCACGGCCGCCTTCACCGGGGCGAGCCGGTGGTCCAGCCGCAACACGGTGCGCTTGTCCACCCCGCCCTTGGCGTTCGGCGCCTCGTCCTCGGCGTAGGCCTCCACCAGGAAGGCCATCAACGAGCGGGTCAGCCCGGCCGCCGGTTCGATCACGTACGGGACCCAGCGTTCGCCGGTGGCCTGGTCGAAGAAGGACAGATCCTGACCGGAGTGCTCGGTATGCGTGGACAGGTCGAAGTCGGTGCGGTTAGCGATACCCTCCAGCTCGCCCCACTCACTCCCGGAGAATCCGAACCGGTACTCGATGTCCACAGTGCGCTTGGAGTAGTGCGAGAGCTTCTCGGTCGGGTGCTCGAAGTGGCGCAGATTCTCTCGGGCGATGCCGAGGTCGGTGTACCAGTCGGTGCGGTTGTCGATCCAGTACTGGTGCCAGTCCTCGTCGCTGCCCGGCTCGACGAAGAACTCCATCTCCATCTGCTCGAACTCCCGGGTGCGGAAGATGAAGTTTCCGGGAGTGATTTCGTTCCGGAACGACTTCCCGATCTGGCCGATGCCAAACGGCGGCTTCTTCCGCGCCGCGCTCATCACGGATGCGAAGTTCACGAAGATCCCTTGCGCGGTCTCTGGGCGCAGGTAGTGCAGCCCGGACTCGTCCTCAATGGCGCCGAGGTAGGTCTTCAGCATCATGTTGAAATCACGGGGTTCGGTCCACTGGCCCCGGGTGCCGCAGTTCGGGCAGGCGATCTCGGCCAGACCGCCCTCTGGTGCACGTCCCTTCTTCTCCTCGAACTCCTCGATCATTTGGTCCTCGCGGAACCGCTTGTGGCAGGAGAGGCACTCGGTGAGCGGATCGGTGAACACACCCACGTGCCCGGAGGCCACCCACACCTGCTTGGGCAGGATCACCGAGGAGTCGATGCCCACCACATCATCGCGGCCGCGCACCATGTGCTGCCACCACTGCCGCTTGATGTTCTCCTTCAGCTCCACCCCGAGCGGGCCGTAGTCCCACGCGGAGCGGGTACCGCCGTAGATCTCCCCGGAGGGGAAGACGAAACCCCGCCGCTTGGCGAGGTTGACGACGGCATCGAGACGCGACGGCTCCTTGGCCACTTCATACACTCCTGGATCGGGGTGCCCGGCCTGGCTGGTCCGGGCGATTGGTGCGCACCAGGCTACCGGTCGGCCACCCTCCCGATCACCCACCGCCACAGGCATCCACACGGGCACCACCCGCACCCACACCATCGCCGATGCTGCACACCTGTCTGAGGCGATGCAGGCGGTCTGAGGCTGGCGGCGCCGACCTCAGACCGCGCCGCCGACCTCAGACAAGTGATCAACGCGGTCCGCGCCATCGCGTGGGCGCGATCACTTTGACACGCCGACCTCACTGGAGTGAGAATCGTTCCCATGAGAGGTCGTGGGCGCAGTGCGGGGACGCTCGCTGCTGCCGCGACCACTGCACTGCTGCTGAGCGGCTGCGCCCCCGGCCACGCCAGCACAGGAGCCGTCAGCGTGGTCGCTTCGTTCTACCCGCTGCAGTTCGTGGCCGAACGGGTCGGTGGAGCCGAGGTGGACGTGCAGTCCCTCACCCCCGCCGGCGCGGAGCCGCACGACCTGGAGCTGACCACCCGGGACGTGCTCACCCTGGAGAGCGCCGACCTGGTCCTGAGCCTGTCCGGCTTCCAGCCGGCCCTGGACGATGCCCTGGCCGAGATCGACGGCCCGCACGTGGTGGACACCGCCACGGCCGCGGAGGACGACGAGAGTGCCGACGACGAGAGTGCCGACGACGGGAGTGCCGACGATGAGGGTGAGGACGACCACCAGCACGATCACGCCCACAGCGAGTCCGAGGACGACCACGACCACGACCACGACCACGATGCCCCGGATGTCGGCCACGACCACGCCGAACCCGAAACCGACCACACACACGCCGAGGATCATGATCACGGCCCCGCCGAGCCCGAACACGCCAGCCACACCCACGATCACGGCCATGACGATGGCCACGGCCACACCCACGCCCACGACGACGGCCACGGCCACTCCGGCACCGACCCACACTTCTGGCTCGACCCGACCCGACTGGCCGGTGTGGCCCACCAGGTCGCCGACGCACTCAGCGCGATCGACCCGGACCACGCGCAGACCTACGCCGCCAACGCGGCCGACCTCGTTGAGGACCTGACCGGCCTGGACGAGGAGTACTCCACGGCACTGGCCTCCTGCTCCCAGCAAGTGATCGTGGTCAGCCACGAGGCCTACGGCTACCTGGCCACCCGGTACGGCTTCGACCAGGTCGGGATCGCCGGCCTGGACCCGGAGAACGAGCCCTCGCCGGCCCGGCTGCAGGAGATCGCCCAGGTGATCCGCAGCGAGGGGGTGGGCACGATCTTCACCGAGTCGTTGGTCAACCCGCATGTGGCTGAGGCCCTGGCGCACGAGCTGGACATCACCGTGCAGCGGCTCGATCCACTGGAGACGCTCACCGACCCCGACGCCGACTACCTGAGCGTGATGCGCCACAACCTGACCGCCCTGACCACCGCCCTGGAGTGCGCATGACCACCTCCCCACCCGATCACCCGGAGGCCGGCATGCCGGTGCTGGAGGCGACCGACCTGACCGTGGCCTACGACGCCGCCCCCGTGCTCCAGGACGTGAGCCTGCGAGTGGCCGCCGGCGAGGCGATGGCGCTGCTCGGCGCGAACGGTTCCGGCAAGTCCACGCTGATGCGCACGATGCTCGGCATCACCGCGGCCAGCGCCGGGCAGGTCCGGCTCTTCGACACTCCGCTCACCGCTCGACGCGCGGTCCCCTGGGAACGGATCGGGTACGTCCCCCAGCGCGCCGCCGCTCCCACCGGACTGCCGGCCACAGCGATCGAGGTGGTGCTCACCGGACTGCTGAACCGGCGCACCCTGCGGCTGCAGCGCGGCGCCCGGGCACGTGCCCTGGCCGCCCTGGAGTCGGTGGATCTGGCCGAGCGCGCACACACCGCCGTGCACCAGCTCTCCGGCGGGCAGCAACAGCGAGTGGCGATCGCCCGCGCACTGGTCCGCCGCCCAGACCTGCTGCTCCTGGACGAGCCGATGGCCGGGGTGGACACCCCCACCCAGGACACGTTGGTGCAGCTGCTGAGCCAGCTGCACAGCGAGGGGATGACGATCGTGGTGGTCCTGCACGAGATCGCCGGGATGTCCTCGGTCCTGCAACGAGCCGTGGTGCTCCGGCACGGTCGTGTGGTGCACGACGGCGCCCCTCCCCGGGCCGCGGGCGTGCACGCGGTCCTCGGTCACCAACACCTGCATGCCGACCACGGCGAGGACGAGTCCCGTCAGGACCAGTCGGTGCTGCAGCGGAGCCTGCCATGAGCACCTGGTGGGAGATGATGTCCACGGCGCTGTCCTCGCCGTTGCTGCAGCGATCGTTGCTGGCGGCGCTGATCGTCGGCTTCACCGCACCGGTGGTGGGCACCTACCTGGTACAGCGGCGATTGTCCCTGCTCGGCGACGGAGTGGGCCACGTCGCCCTGACCGGCGTGGCGATGGGCTGGCTCGTGGGCGCCTGGACCCACGCAGAACCGAACGATGCCTACGCCGTGCTGGGCGCCGTCGTCGCGGCGGTGATCGGAGCGATCCTGATCGACGTGATCAGCGCACGGGGACGGACCAGCGGGGACGTCGCCCTGGCGCTGCTGTTCTACGGCGGGATCGCCGGCGGCGTGGTGCTGATCGGCGTGGCCGGCGGGACGAACGCGAACCTGATGGGCTACCTGTTCGGCTCCCTGGCGACCGTCTCCCCCAGCGAGCTGGCCACCACCGCCGTCCTCTCCGCCGTCATCCTGGTGGTCGGCCTCGGTGCGCGGACCGCACTGTTCGCGGTCAGCCAGGACGAGGAGTTCGCCCGGTCCACCGGTCTGCCGGTGCGGGTGCTGAACCTGGCGATCGCCGTGGTGGCCGCTCTGACCGTGACCGTGGCGATGCGGGTGGTCGGGCTGCTCCTGGTCAGCGCCCTGATGATCGTGCCGGTGGCGATCGCCCAGCAACTGACCAGCTCCTTCCGGCGCACGATGGCCCTGGCGATGGGTCTGGGTGCACTGCTGTGCGTGGGCGGTCTGCTGATCACCTTCACCCAGCAGCTCGCCCCGGGCGCCACGATCGTGGTGCTCGCTGTGACGGTCTACGCTGGAGTGGCCATCGTCCGTACGATCGTCCGGCCACGGCGGGGCCGCCGTGGCGACCCGCACCCGGATGTAGCGGACGACGTCAGCCTTTCGGAGCAGGAGGTAGGCCAGTGCAACGGATGACCCGGCAGCGGACCGCCGTCGCCGAGCTGTTGGACGGCACCGACGACTTCCGCAGCGCCCAACAGCTGCACGAGATGCTGCGCGACCGGGGTGAAGAGGTGGGGCTGGCCACGGTGTACCGGACCATGCAGGTACTCGCCGACCGCGGTGAGGTCGATGTGCTCCGGGCCGCCGACGGCGAGGCGCTGTATCGCAAGTGCCTCACCAACCAGCACCACCACCACCTGGTCTGCCGCAGCTGCGGCGCCACCGTGGAGCTGGATGCGGCAACAGTGGAACGCTGGGCGGAGCAGATGGGTGCCGAGCACGGGTTCGTGAACATGGAGCACACGGTCGAGCTGTTCGGTACCTGCGCGGAGTGCGCCGCAGGAGAGTGACCACGCCCACTTCAGCAACGCCACTGTTGCGATAACATGGCAGTCGGGTCGTCGCACTGCGCTTCCCGAGGTCACGAGCGCAACGGGAGGCGGTATGCCGGAGTTTCTCAGCAGCCTCCCGTTCGCAGCCGCGTTGACGGCGCTCAGCATCGGCGGGTGGTTGCGGGGCCAGATGATGTACTGGCTCGGCCGGATCCCCACCGATCAGGCGCTGCGTCGCACGAACCCGACCTCGGGCAAGATGCGGCGGGTGCACGACTGGCTCGCCGGTGGCGGTGCCGACGCCGGCATCGAGGCGATCCGGCGCTGGGGCCTGCTGGTGGTGCCGGTGTGCTACCTGACCGTGGGTTTCCAGTCGATGGTGCAGGCCGGTGCCGGGGTGCTGCGGATCACCTGGTGGAAGTACGCGCTGGCGCAGATCCCCGGCGCGATCGCCTGGGGCACGATCTACGCGACGATCGGCTTCGCGGTCTGGGAGGCGGCGCTGGCCGCAGCGGCCGGTAGCCCGATCGGGATCGCGGTGATCGCGGTGCTGACAGCGGCAGCAGTGGCCGGGGTGCTCATGCTCCGGCGGCGCAAGCGTGCCCAGCAGACCGCGGAACAGGTACCCGCCGAGGTACGCTGACCGGGCGCTCAGCCCGCCGGGCCGCGTGCTTCCGGGCGGTCCTGGGCTCCCCCGTACCGACGGTCCCGGCGGGCGTAGGTCTCCGCGGCCGCCCACAGGTCGCGCCGGTCACAGTCCGGCCAGTGCTTGTCCAGGAACACCATCTCGGCATAGGCGGACTGCCAGATCAGGAAGTTCGAGGTGCGCTGCTCCCCCGAGGTGCGCAGGAACAGGTCCACATCGGGCATGTCCGGTTCGTCCAGGTGCCGGGCGATGGTGCGTTCGGTGATCCGCTCCGGGTCCAGCCGCCCGGCGGCCACCTCCCGCCCCACGGCACGGACGGCGTCAGTGATCTCGGCGCGGCCGCCATAGTTCACGCACATCGTCAGCGTGCAGGTGGAGTTGCCGGCGGTGAGCCGCTCGGCCTCCTCCAGCTCGGTGATCACCGAGCGCCACAGCTTCGGCCGCCGGCCGGCCCAGCGCACCCGGACCCCCCAGTCGTTCATCTCGTCCCGGCGACGGCGCAACACATCCCGGTTGAAGCCCATCAAGAAGCGCACCTCGGCGGGTGAACGCTTCCAGTTCTCGGTGGAGAAGGCGTAGGCGCTGATGTGGGAGATGCCCAGCTCGATCGCCCCGGCCACCACGTCCAGCAGCACCGCCTCCCCCGCGGCGTGCCCCTGGTTGCGGGACAGCCCGCGCGCGTTCGCCCATCGGCCGTTGCCGTCCATCACGATCGCCACGTGCCGGGGTACCAGGTCGGGCGGTATCGCCGGCGGCTGGGCGCCGGAGGGATGCGCGGGCGGCGGGCTCGGCTCCGCGCGGCGTCGGGCCGCGCTCACCCCTGCCGACCGTTCATGCCCGTTCCACCAGCCGCAGCGAGCGGAGCTGACGCTCCAGGTGCCACTGGGTGTAGACCGCCACCAGGCCGGAAGCCTCGGTGCGGTGCCGGTCCTCGCTCACCTCGGCGGCTGCCCAGTCCCCGGCCAACAGCGCACCGAGCAGGGTGAACGTCTCCGGGGCCGGAGCAGCCGATCCGGGCGGGCGGCAGTCGCTGCAGACCGCACCGCCCAGCGGCGGGGAGAACGCCCGGTGCGGTCCGGGTGCGCTGCACCGGGCGCACTCGACGAAGGACGGCGCCCAACCACCGATCGCCAGTGCGCGCAGCAGGTAGGAGTCCAGGATGAGCGTGCTCGGGTGGCGGTCCTCGGCGAGTGCGGCCAGCGCGCCGGAGAGCAGCAGATACTGCTGGGTGGCCGGTTCCCCGGGGATCTCGGTGAGCCGGCCGGCGGTCTCCACCATCGCCGTGGCCGTGGTGTACCGGGTGTAGTCGCCGCCCAGCGGCCGCCCGTGCGGTGCCAGCGTCTCCACCTGGGTGATCACATCCAAGTTGCGGCCGGCGTAGAGCTGCACATCGATCACGCTGAACGGTTCCAGCCGGGCGCCGAACTTCGAGCTGGTGCGGCGCACTCCTTTGGCCACAGCCCGCACCTGCCCGTACCGGCGGGTCAGCAGGGTGACGATCCGGTCTGCTTCACCCAGCTTGTGGGTGCGCAGCACGATCGCCTCGTCCCGGTAGAGCTTCACCGCTCCATTGTCACCTACTGGACCGACAGTCCCCAGCCGGACGCGCGGTGAGAGGATGAAGCACCGTGACCAGCCATTTCTCCCGTATCGACGATGCGGTCCGCCGCTCCGCGTGGCTGGTCTGGCTGCTCGCCGTCGGGGTCTACTTCTTCGGGATGGTGCACCGCGCCTCCCTCGGGGTGGCGGGTCCGGACGCCGTGGTCCGCTGGGAGATCTCGGCCACTGAGCTGGGCAGCTTCATCATGGTCCAGCTCGGTGTGTACGCGGCGATGCAGGTACCGGCCGGCCTGGCGATCGACCGGTTCGGCCCACGCCGGGTGCTGATGGTCGCCACTGTGGTGATGGGCACGGCTCAGCTGCTCTTCGCCTTCGCCACCGCCTACCCGGTGGCGTTGCTCGCCCGCGCTCTGCTGGGGGTGGGCGATGCCGCCGTGTTCATCGCCGTGTTGCGCCTGGTGGCGGGCTGGTTCCCGAGGCGCAGGTACGCACTACTGACGATGGCCACGGGCCTGGTCGGGATGCTCGGCAACTTCGCTGCGACCGTGCCACTGGTGCTTGCTCTGGGCACGTGGGGCTGGACCCGCACCTTCCTGGTCACCGGCGGCATCTCGGTGGCCTACGCCCTGCTACTGCTCCGGCCCGCGGTAGCGGCGCCCTACCGCACCGATCCAGTCCGGGACACCGTCGCCGAAGCACCCGGGCCGGAGACCCGCGGAACGCTGCACTCGACCTGGTCCAGACGGGAGAACCGACTCGGTTTCTTCCTGCACCAGAGCACGATGACCGCCGGCACCGTGATCTCCCTGATCTGGGGCTACCCGTACCTCACCGAAGGCCTGGGCTACAACGACGCCGCGGCCGCGAGCCTGCTCTCGGTCTACGTGCTCGGCAACCTGGTGGCGAGCCTGGTGATCGGCCCGCTGGCCGGCCGCAAGCCGCAGTGGCGCACCGCACTCGGCCTCGGCGTCGCCCTGGTCTGCATCGGCGGTATCGCCACACTGGTGCTCTGGCCGGGCGGGCGACCGCCGGTGGCGGTGATCGGGGCGGTGTTCGCCTTGCTCGCCACCGGGGTGCCCGGCTCGCAGATCGGCTTCCACCTCGCCCGGGACTACAACACCTCCCGGAGCATGTCGACGGCGACCGGGGTGGTGAACGCGGGCGGCTTCCTGGCCTCGATGTTGGTCGCGATCATGGTGGGAATCGTGCTCGACGTCAGCGCCGGCGGCGCACCGGCAACTCTGACCGACTACCGCTGGGCGCTGGCCTCGATCGCCGGAGCCGGGCTGGTGACCACCACAGCGATGGTGCTGACTCTGCTCGGTACCCGCGCCCGGGTGCTGGAGAGGATGGCCGCCGAGCTGCCCGTGCTGGTTCCGGCGACCGAGCGGATCTGGGATCGCGCCTGGCGCCGGTTGTCGAGGCACCACCGCTGACCGGTTCCTGGGCGGCGGAGCCTCATCTGCCGCGGCCGCCGTCAGGCGAGGCCTGGGCATGACACGGGCGCCGCCGGAGGCTGGTGTCTCCACAGCGGCGCCCCTGCTCGATGGCAGCGGACCGACCGGGTCGCGGCCGGTGCCGGTGCTCATCGAGGTCGCACAGCCAGGGCTGGTGGGTCGGCTGCACGAGGTCTGCTCACCCACGCAGACGGCGGGTGGCGCGAGCAGCGGTCAGCGCACGGCGCGGTTCACCGC
>DXBY01000048.1 GCA_019116305.1 Candidatus Ruania gallistercoris
GGGGACCGCCGCTCCTACTCCAAGGACCGGTACTTCCAGGGGGACCTGTCGGACGAGGAGATCATCACCGAGGGCATCGAGGGGCAGGTGCCCTACCGGGGCCCACTTGCCCAGGTGGTGCACCAGCTCGCGGGCGGGCTGCACCAGTCGATGTTCTACGTCGGCGCCCAGACCGTCCCGCAGCTGCAGCAGCGCGGGCAGTTCGTCCGGATCACCTCCGCCGGGCTGAAGGAGTCCCACCCGCACGATGTGCAGATGGTCGCCGAGGCGCCGAACTACCGCGGCCGCTAAGGATTACTGCTCAGCGCGACCGCTCTCTGATGCGGCGCTACGCGCCGATCCGCCGTGCGAGGGAGAGGTCGCGATTGTGGGTGAAACGGCGAGCGCGATCTGGTGAAACGGCGAGCACAGCCTGGTGAAACGGCGAGCGCGACCTGGTGAAACGGCGAGCGCGACCTGGTGAAACGGCGAGAGTGTCGGTATTCTCGGCATGTGGCCGCCACTGAGACCCTTGATCGATACCTCCTCCCGCGGGTGACCGAGGCGCTGACCGACACCCGCATCGTGGTGATCCAGGGCGCACGCCAGGTTGGCAAGTCGACATTGGCGGAAAGCATCGTGGCGGAGCGAGACGCGCTCCTGGTGACCCTGGACGATCCAGAGGTGCGCAGCTTTGCCGCATTCGATCCGACCGGGTTTGTTGACCAGTATCCGGAAGGTCTCCTCGTCATCGACGAAATCCAGCGAACTCCTGATCTCGTCGTATCCATCAAGGCTGCCGTCGATCGCGACAAGCGTCCCGGACGATTCCTCGTCACTGGATCAGCGAACCTCCTCGACCTCACTTCTACACACGAATCCCTGGCCGGGCGGGCGGAGAGCCTCGCCTTGCACTCGTTCAGTCAGGGTGAGCTGGCATCGCATCCCGGATCCTTCGTCGATGCGGCGTTTAGCGGCGTCCGTCCGCTTCGCTACCGGAGCGATCTGAGTCGGCACGAGTACATGGAGCGAGCATGCGCTGGAGGCTACCCCGAGGCACTATCGCGGGCATCGAGCCGGCGTCGCCAAGACTGGTACGCCACGTACCTCACTCAGATCATCAACCGTGATGCCGCGGACGTCTCTGGACTGCAGCGCCTCGCCGACCTGCCCCGGCTGCTGAGACTCATCGCCGCTCGCAGTGGCAGCACCATGGTCTGGACAGCCTTAGCGAACGATGCGGGGATTCCACGGCGCACGCTGGATCCGTACATCAGGCTGCTCGAGACCCTGTTCCTTATCCACGTCCTCCCGGCGTGGGCGTCTAACCTGACGACTCGGGAAGTGAAGCAACCGAAGATCTTTCCCCTCGACAGCGGACTCACGGCCAGCCTCCTTGGACTTACTCCGGCGGCACTCGGACCTACGAACGTGGCAGCTGGGGGACTGCTGGAGTGCTTCGTCGTCGGTGAGGTGCGCCGTCAGCTTGGCTGGAGTGAACAGCGAGCTGCGCTGTACCACTACCGCGACAGCCGCGGGCTCGAAGTCGATCTGATCCTCGAGGCACCGGACGCCAGCGTCGTGGCGATCGAAGTGAAGGCCGCAGCGACGGTCCAGAGAAAGGACGTCGCGGGTCTGCTCGCCCTGCGTGACCGCTTGGGGGACCGATTCGTAGGCGGCTACGTCCTGCACACGGGTGAACGCGCCCACTCTCTCGGCGATCGCCTCACTGCGCTGCCGATCGACGCGCTCTGGTCCCTGTGACAGTGTCCGACCAGGTCAGGTCGTCCGTGGCGCACCTTCAACTAGGCGGTCTTCGCCGTCGGTGAGCCTTCCTCGACCGTGTGCAGCGGCCACTCCAGTCCGGCACCCGGACCGTCGAGCCCCTGCCGGGCACGCCACTCGTTGAACCCGGCCGCCCACTCCCGGTGCTTGGCCGACTGCCACCCGTGCAGCTCGACCAGGCTGCGTTCGATGATCTGTGGGTGCACCTGCGCCTGTGCGGCGAGCACGTCCAGGGTGGCCGCCACGTCCACGTCCGCCGTGTGCAGTGCCCCGGACTCCTGGACGCCGTAGTGCCCGCACAGGTCCACCAGCTTGCGCTTGCCCTTGCGGTAGCGGTCCACGCCACGGTCGATCACCAACGGGTCCAGCACCGGGGCCAGCGGACGGCCGAGCCGTTCACCGATCGTCGGCAGCCGGTGTCGCTCCAGCTCGCGCTCGATGATCGTCAGGTCGAAGGCTGCGTTGTAGGCAACGACCGGGATGTTCCGGGAGAACGCTGCCGTGAGCTCGTTGGAGATCTCCCGCAGGGCGACGCGCGGGTCCATGCCGTGCCCGCGTGCGTGCTCGGTGCTGATGCCGTGGATCGCCGCGGCCTGCTCCGGGATCTCCACGCCTGGGTTGATCAGCCAGGTCCGTTCCTCGGTGCCGTGCTTGCCGCGGCCGACCAGGGCTGCGGTCACGATCCGGTCCCGGAAGGGGTTCACGCCGGTCGTCTCGGTATCGAACCCCAGGAGCGGTCCATCGATCCAGGTCATCGTCGCCTCGCTTCATCTCTCGATGACCTCACGCTGCCACAGGCCACCGACATCGCCCGGTCGTACGCGCCGAGAATGGCGAACGCCGGCAGGTCGACTGGGTGAGCGTGGCGTGCGCAGCGCCACGGACCGGTAGCCTGCTGGGGTGAGCAACGAGATCGAGATCGGCCGAGGTAAGCGGGGCCGCCGCGCCTACTCCTTCGACGACATCGCGGTCGTCCCTTCCCGGCGTACCCGCGACCCGGAGGAGGTGTCGATCACCTGGCAGATCGACGCCTACCAGGTGCAGCTGCCGCTGCTGGCGGCACCGATGGACTCGGTGATGAGTCCGGCTACGGCGATCGCCCTGGGCAAGCTCGGTGGTATCGGCGTGATCGACCTCGAGGGCTTGTGGACCCGGTACGAGTCCCCGGAGGACCTGCTCACCGAGATCGGTCAGCTGCCGCCGGAGAGCGCCACTGCCAGGATGCAGGAGCTGTACGCGGCCCCGGTCATCCCCGAGCTGATCACTCAGCGGCTGCAGGAGATCCGTGCGGCCGGGGTGACCGTGGCCGGCGCGCTCTCCCCGCAGCGCACCCAGGAGCACTGGCGCACTGTCGTCGACGCCGGTGTGGACCTGTTCGTGATCCGCGGCACCACGGTCTCCGCTGAGCACGTCTCCGGCCAGGCGGAGCCGCTGAACCTCAAGCGGTTCATCTACGAGCTGGACGTGCCGGTGATCGTCGGCGGGGCCGCCACCTACACCGCAGCACTGCACCTGATGCGCACCGGCGCAGCCGGGGTGCTGGTCGGCTTCGGCGGCGGCGCCGCGCACACCACCCGGCAGACCCTGGGTATCCACGCACCGATGGCTAGTGCCGTGGCCGATGTGGCTGCCGCCCGCCGGGACTACCTGGACGAGTCCGGTGGCCGGTACGTGCACGTGATCGCTGACGGTGGTGTGGGCCGCAGCGGTGACCTGGTGAAGGCGATCGGCTGTGGCGCTGATGCGGTGATGCTCGGTGCGGCACTCGCCCGTGCCGAGGAGGCACCGGGGCGGGGCTGGCACTGGGGCTCGGAGGCACACCACCCACAGCTGCCCCGGGGCGAACGCGTCCGGGTGGGCACTGTGGGCACGCTGGAGCAGATCCTGCTCGGCCCCGGCGACCGTGCCGACGGCACCCTGAACATGTTCGGGGCGCTGTGCCGTGCGATGGCCACCACCGGCTACTCCGACGTCAAGGAGTTCCAGCGGGTGGAGGTCGTCCTCTCCCCGTACGCCCCGCGGTAGTGCCCCGGTGACCACGCGGCTACGCGAGGCCACGGACCAGGACCGCAGCGCCGTCGTCGCCCTCTGGCACAGCGGTGACCTGACCCGGCCGTGGAACAATCCGGAGAGCGACTTTGCCGCCGCCCTCGGCAACCCGAGCAGCACAGTGCTCGTGCTCACCGAAGGCGACCGGGTGCTCGGGACGGTGATGACTGGCGATGACGGCCACCGCGGGTGGCTCTACTACCTGGCCGTGCACCCCGATCACCAGGGTGAGGGGCACGGCCGTGCGCTGGTCACCGCTGCCGAGAACTGGCTCGCCGGTCGGGGCGTGGTCAAGGTGCAGCTGATGATCCGCGAGGGAAACCCGGTCGCCGGGTTCTATGCCGGGCTGGGCTACCAGGAACAAGCGGTGACCACCTGGGGCCGGCGCCTGGCCGAGCAGTGAGTCAGCGGTCCGTGCGGAGCGAGTCGACCTCAGCCGCCAGGAGCTCGAGCGCAGTGCCCACCGGCCGGTAGCCGAGAGCGTGAGCGGCGCTGGTGTCGAGCAGGAACGGATGGCTGCGGCGCCAGGGGTTGTGGCCGTGCTCGGGGTCAGCGTGGGGGCCGAGCAGCTCCAGGTGGCCGCGCCAGTCGAGATGGCTGGCGATTGCGCGGACGATCTGCTCCGCGGTGGGGGTGTCCGGGTCGGCGATGTTCAGGACTCGAGCGCCTGGGTGTGCGGCTACCACCTCGATCAGTGCGGCGGTGTTCGTGGCGGCCGTCAGGTGGTCCACCGAGCTACCGGCGCCCAGCGCGATACGGTCCACGCCGGCGGTCATCGCCTCGACGAAGGGCCGCGTGCGAGCCTGACGTGCCCACCGCCCGTGCACCTTCGCCGGACGCAGGATCGTCACCGGGAGCCCGCTGGCCAGGGCGGTCTGCTCGACAGCGGCCTTCGCTGGGGCGTAACCGTCCCGCGTGAACGGGTCGACGTCCTCGCCGGCGGGCGGCACGGTCGGGGTGTCCTCGGTGACCGGGCTGCCGAAGACCGGCGGCTGGTCGCCGTTCACCTGCCGACCCTCCGGGTCGAGGTAGACCGCGCGGCTGGAGACCACCGCGGGCGAGCCGACGTCGGCCAGCACCGGCAGCAGGGCGCGTACGTCCGCGGCGCTGAAAGCCACCAGGTCCACCAGCAGGTCCGCGCCGGTCCCCACCAGGCCACCGATCCCTGCCGTGTCTGCGCGGTCGATCGAGTGGAAGGTGACGCCGGCAGCGGTGAGTGCGGCGGGCATCGCCGCCCAGTGGCGTCCAGTCACCGCTACCCGCCAGCCGGCTGCCGCCAGCCGGGCCGCTGTGGCCCCACCGATCGCGCCGGTCCCGCCGAGGATCACCGCACGCACCCGATACCTCCTCGCGTTTCGTCGCTCGAGTGTAGACCCGGGGAACGGTCAGGATCCGCGATCAGGACCACCGCGGCGGTCCTCAGCGCGGTTCGAGCAGGAAGATCGGGATCTGCCGGCCGGTCTTCTCCTGGTAGTTGGCGTAGGACGGAAACGCTGCCACTGCTCGCTCCCACCAGAGCGCGCGCTCCGCACCGGTCAGCTTGCGGCTGGTCATCGGGGTCTGCGTGGTGCCGTCGAGCACGCTGATCTGGTCCGGGTGGGTGCGGATGTTGGCCACCCACTGCGGGTCGGCCGCTGCTCCGCCCTTGCTGCCCACCGCCAGGTAGCGGCCGTCGTGCTCCACCCGCATCAGCGGCACCCGTCGCGGACGGCCCGAACGCGCCCCCAGCATCGTCACGACCACCACGGGGCGGCGCTGGACCTGCACCACGGAGGTGTCCCCGCCGGCATTGTCGATCGCGTCCAGCTGCCCGCGCACCCACCCGTCGGCAGGCGGGATGTAGTCGTTCCGGTCTGCTTCGCTCTGTGCCATGGCCAGTGCAACCGGCCACGGTGGGAATCTGTTCCTCTCCCGGAGTGCACTGACGAGCATGACGGCGCAGCCGGGCAGAGCTGTTCCGGAGCCGGTGCGATACTGGCCTGGAGGCCTGTAGTCCTATCGATCCGGAGCAGTGAACAGCAGATGAGCGAAGCCAGCGAGTACCGCATCGAGCACGACACCATGGGCGAGGTGCGGGTGCCCAAGAACGCCACCTACCGGGCGCAGACCCAGCGTGCGGTGGAGAACTTCCAGATCTCCGGCAGCGGCATCTCCGCCCACCACATCGCCGCGCTGGGGCAGATCAAGCGCGCCGCGGCCCAGGCGAACACCGAGCACGGGGTGATCGACGCCGAGCGGGCCCGCGCGATCCAGGCCGCCGCGGACCGGGTGATCGCCGGGGAGTTCGACCACGACTTCCCGATCGACGTGTTCCAGACCGGCTCGGGCACCTCCTCGAACATGAACGCCAACGAGGTGATCGCCACGCTGGCCAGCACCGACGCGCTCGAGGTGCACCCGAACGATCATGTGAACGCCTCACAGTCCTCCAACGACACCTTCCCAGCCTCGATCCACATCGCCGCCACCCAGGCGGTCATCTCCGAGCTGCTGCCCGGTCTGGAGACGCTCGCCGCCTCGCTGCAGCGCAAGGCCGACGAGTACGCCGAGGTGGTCAAGGCCGGCCGGACCCACCTGATGGACGCCACTCCGGTGACCCTCGGCCAGGAGTTCGGTGGTTACGCCCAGCAGATCCGCAACGGGATCGACCGGGTCGCGGCTTCCCTGCCGCGACTGGCTGAGCTTCCGTTGGGCGGAACCGCGGTGGGCACCGGGATCAACACCCCGGTCGGGTTCGCCCGCCGGGTGATCGAGCTGATCGCCGAGAACACCGGACTGCCGCTGACCGAGGCGCCGAACCATTTCGAGGCGCAGAGCGCGCAGGACTCCCTGGTGGAGGCTTCCGGGCAGCTGCGCACGATCGCGGTCTCCCTGGTGAAGATCTGCAACGATCTGCGCTGGATGGGCTCCGGCCCGCGCACCGGCCTCGGCGAGATCGCCATCCCGGACCTGCAGCCCGGGTCCTCGATCATGCCCGGCAAGGTGAACCCGGTGATCCCGGAGGCCACCTTGATGGTCTGCGCGCAGGTGATCGGCAACGACGCGGCGATCGCCTTCGCCGGCACCTCGGGCTCGTTCGAGCTGAACGTGATGCTCCCGGTGATGGCCCGCAACATCCTGGAGTCGATCACACTGCTGGCCAACGCCTCGGAGCACCTGGCCACCAAGTGCGTGGACGGGATCAGTGCCAACGTGGAGCATGCGCGCGCGCTCGCGGAGTCCTCGCCGTCGATCGTCACCCCGCTGAACCGCTACATCGGCTACGAGGCGGCGGCGAAGATCGCCAAGCACGCGATCGCCGAGGGCACCACGATCCGGCAGGCCGTGGAGGACCTCGGCTATGTGCAGCGCGGGGAAGTCACGCCCGAGCAGCTGGATGCGGCGCTCGATGTGATGTCCATGACGCACCCGTAGGTCGGCGTCAGCGTGGGCGGAGCCGGGCTCAGACCCGCTCGAGGTGCAGCAGCGCGAGCCGTTCCGGGTTCAGCGCCGGCGGCTGTACCCCCAGCTCGCTGAGCAGCCGCCCGGGCACGGTGATGCCCTCGTCCCACCAGTGTGGGGTGCCGCGATTGTTGAGCCGTTCGGACCCGTCCCCAGGGGCCAGCGGGCGCAGCCGGTAGGTCGCCTCCGGGTCCAGCCCCGGCAGGCGGATGCGCCCACCGGGGGACGTGGCAGCACTCTGCAGACTCACGACGGCGAAGATCGCCTCGGCCCTGTCCGTGGCCACCACGCCGTGGCACCAGACGCCCTCCCGCAGATGGTCGCAGCGCACCACGGTGCCGGTGTGCAGCAGGTCACGGTGCTGCTTGTGCACAGCGAGCCAGGCCGTGAGGTCGGTCAGGTCCTCCTCGGTGGCCGTGGTCAGGTCCCACTCGATGCCCAGGTGGGAGAAGAACGCGGTGCCCGCTCGGTAGGCCAGGGCGTGGGTGCGTCCGGTGGTGTGCGAGGTGGGGGAGGCGATGTGGGAGCCGATCAGCTCCGGTGGCAGCAGCAGCCGGGTACCGGACTCGATCAGCTGCCGCTCGGTGGGGTCGTTGCAGTCCGAGCCCCAGATCCGGTCGGCGTGGGTCATCATGCCGAGGTCGATCCTGCCTCCGCCGCTGGCGCAGGACTCGATCTCCAGACCGGGGTGGGCAGCCTTGAGGTCATCGATCAGCCGGTAGACGGCGAGCGTCTGGGCGTGCACTGCGGGCCGGCCCGTGGTCCGGGTACCGGCCTCGACCAGGGACCGGTTGTGGTCCCACTTGAGGTAGTCGACGCCGTACTCGCTCACCAGCGCACTGATCCGCTCCCGCAGGTAGGCGTAGGCCTCCGGGATGGTCAGGTTCAGCACCTGCTGGTGGCGGTGCCGGACCGGCAGCCGCTCGCCCGGGGCCATGATCCAGTCCGGGTGGGCGCGGGCCAGGTCGGAGTCCTCGTTGATCATCTCCGGTTCGAACCACAGACCGAATTGCATCCCCCGCTCCCGCACCGCGGACACCAGCGGACCCAGCCCGTCCGGCCAGACGCCCTCGTCCACGTACCAGTCACCCAGACCGGCGGTGTCGTCCCTGCGGTGACGGAACCAGCCGTCGTCGAGCACGTACCGCTCCACACCCACCCGTGCCGCCACGTCGGCCAGCTCCACAAGCCGGTCCAGCCGGTGGTCGAAGTAGACCGCCTCCCACACATTCAGCGTCACCGGTCGCGGGCTGCTCGGGTGCTCGGGACGGTCCCGAAGGAACCCGTGGAACCGGGAGGCCAGCTCGTCCAGCCCCACCCCGACCGATGCGTACAGCCACGGGGAGGTGTAGGACTCGCCCTCGGCCAGACGCATCTCGCCGGCCAGCAGCAGCTCACCACCGGCGAGGGTCGTCACGCCGGTGTTCATCCGCTCGGCATAGGTCCGGGTGTTACCGGACCAGCCCACGTGCACCCCCCAGACCTGCCCGGTGCGCCAGGAGAAGCCCGGCGCGCCGGCCACGGTGAGCAGGCTCGCCTCGTGTGCCGAGGCGCGCCGGGACTCGCGCAGGTGCGTGCCGATGGTCAGCGGGGCGCGCTGCAGCGAACGTTCTCGCAGCTGCCGGCCGGTCATGTCCATCAGCTCGCTCGCCTGCGGCGGCACCGGCAGCGCCAGGTCCAGACTGCTCAGGTCATAGCTCCCCGTGCCGGTGTTGGTCACCTGCGCCCGGGTACCCAGCAGCCCGGAGCTGGACAGCTGCACCTCGATCACCAGGTCTAGGTGCGCCACCGGGTCCGTGGCGCGGATCTCCAGGTGGTGGGCGATCTCCGGCCGGTCGGTGGCCAGCACCTGAGCCTCGGTGGTGGTGAACGCCGGGGAGAAGTCCGAACCCTGCCGGTGTCCGGTGATACCCGGCGTCCACAACCACCCATCCGCCGGCGAGGGCAGCAGCGCCACCGGCACCCCGTCACTGGGCAGGCCGGTCAGGGCCTGTTGCGGGCCGGAAGCCACTAGCGCTTCCAGGTCTGCGGCGGTCAGCTCGCCCAGGTCCTGCCCCCAGTGCAGCACCCGCGGCAGTCCGCTGGTGGGCACCTCCAGCACCACCTGCGCCCCGGAGCTACGTAGAGACAGGCGGCTGCCGCCGTCGGGCAAGGAAAACTGATCCAGGGTCACAAGGTTCCTCTCGGGCTGGTCATGATGACTGGTCGACGATGAGCCTTCAGCATCGCTGGAGGCAAAGCAAGGCACTGGTCACCGCAGAGCTGCTTCTTGCGGTGTCGGTTAGGGCAGCGGGTAGCTGCGCAGGTCCCCGTTCATGGTCGCCACGATGTAGTGGCTCCCCTCCTGGGAGAGCACCGGTGAGGAGAACACGTAGTCGGGAGCCATCTGCCCGAGGACCTCACTGGTCCCCTTCTCCAGATCTACTGTGGCCACCAGCCCACCAATGCCGGTCACGATCACGGTGGCGTCTCGGACCAGGTAGTCCGCACTCTTGATGTACGGGACCGTCTCGACCTCAAGCTCAGCATCACCCGTCGCGGGGTCGAGGAGCATGACCGTGCCCTGCTCGCTGACCACCAGGACGCGCTCGCGCCACATCCGCGGTGCCGGAGAGACGCCGAAGGGCCCCTCACGTTCCCAGATCTGGTCACCACTGCTGCGGTCTACGGCCCGCATCGAGTCCTTGGTGCAGGCGAGGATCGAGTCCTCCGGAAGTAGCAGACGCCGCGCCTGCCAGGGGCCATGGCGCAGCTGGGCGTAGACGTCGGTGGCACCCTCCGCCTGTTCGATGCTCCACTCTGGTTCGCCGGTGCGGGCGTCGAACGCCCAGGTCTTCCCGTCGCCGACGCCGAGGTAGACCCGGTCACCGTCACAGGTGGCTGGACCACCACTGATCCCGGCCAGCTGTTGACTCCAGCGGATCGAGCCGTCGGCCGCATCCAGGCAGTACAAGGAGTCGACGGCGATCGCGAGCACGACGTTCTCGTCGTCGATGGTGGTCGCCGTCAGATCCGAACCTACGGGTGCGCCGATATCGGTTCGCCAGAGCAGCCCGCCGTCGGTGGAGTCCAGGGCATAGACGTGATGATCGGCGCAGGGGAAGAAGATCTGGTGCCGGTCGGCGATGGCTACGGGGTCGTTGTACACGGGCCCGATGTGGGCTCGCCAGACCGGCCGCACGCGGCGACCTGCGCTGCGCATCGCCCATACGTGGCCCGCTGTGGTGGCGGTGATCACGTGGTCCTGATCCCGGATGAGCGCGGCCGAGGTCGTCCCGCGGAGCCGGAAGGTCCAGTCCGGGGTGAACCCGTCCAACTCGAAGTGGATGGTGGTGCGCCACAGGTTGCCGCCGATGGGTCCGGCCCCGCCGGGAGCGGAGACCCGGATGAAGGCGCGATTCTCGCCGGCCGGAACGTCGGTGAGGTCGAGAATTCCGGTCCAGGTGTTCCCCTCGGCAGTGAGTTCCTGGTAGTCGTCGATGTTGCCACGGGCCAGCTCCGCCCCCATCACCGCCGCCTCGACCTTCTCCGGTTGGGCATCGGGGGGCAGATCCACCTCGACTTTCAGCCCAGCCTCCGTGACCTGGACGTCGGCCCGAGTGGGCTGGAGCCGGTTGCGGTGGGCCGGCGCCAGGTCGATCGCGGGTAGTGAGCGACGGCTCGGCTCGACCTCGGGATCGGCGGGGTCGGCGATGTCGACCCGCTCCACCTCGAGCACATCGCTGTCCTCGGTGGTCCTCCGGGTGAGCAGGTAGTAGCCCGGCTTCTCGCCGTTGGAGACGCCGGTGAGCTCGGTCAGGCCGTTGACCACGTTGTTGCGCTCGCTGTGGATGTGTCCGCACAGGTAGGCTTGGGCACCGGCCTCGGTGAGGACGTCGAGCACCTTGTCACCGTTGCGGATCTGGTTCGGTGTCAGGGCGAGCACATGAT
>DXBY01000349.1 GCA_019116305.1 Candidatus Ruania gallistercoris
GGCTCGGTGCCGAACGTCGGCCTGATGGCCCAGAAGGCCGAGGAGTACGGCAGCCACGACAAGACCTTCGAGATCAGTGCCGAGGGCACGGTCGAGGTGGTGGACGCCGCCGGCACTGTGCTGATGAGCCACGAGGTCGCCCCCGGTGACCTCTGGCGCGCCTGCCAGACCAAGGACGTCCCGATCCGGGACTGGGTGAAGCTGGCCGTCACCCGCGCCCGCGCCACCGGAGCGCCGGCCGTGTTCTGGCTGGATAAAACCCGTGCGCACGACCAGAACCTGATCGCCAAGGTCAAGGAGTACCTGGCCGAGCACGACACCGAGGGCCTGCAGATCGAGATCATGTCCCCGGCCGAGGCCACCACGTTCTCCCTGGAGCGAATCCGGCGGGGCGAGGACACCATCTCGGTCACCGGGAACGTGCTGCGGGACTACCTCACCGACCTGTTCCCGATCCTGGAGCTGGGCACCAGCGCCAAGATGCTCTCCGTGGTACCGCTGATCAACGGCGGTGGGCTGTTCGAGACCGGTGCCGGCGGCAGCGCACCCAAGCACGTGCAGCAGCTGGTGGAGGAGAACCACCTGCGCTGGGACAGCCTGGGTGAGTTCCTCGCCCTCGCGGAGAGCTTCCAGCACCTGGCCACCACGACGCAGAACGCTCGGGCCCAGGTGCTTGCCGACACTCTCAGCGCGGCGACCGCCACCTTCTTGAACGAGAACAAGTCCCCGAGCCGTAAGGCGGGCGAGATCGACAACCGTGGCAGCCACTTCTACCTGGCTCTGTACTGGGCACGTGAGCTGGCGAACCAGAGCTCGGACGCCGAGCTGGCGGCCCGGTTCGGTCCGCTGGCGGCTGCCCTGGCGGAGAACGAGGAGACCATCGCGGCCGAGCTGCTCGCGGTGCAGGGCTCCCCGGCCGATATCGGCGGCTACTACCGCCCGGACGAGGCGAAGGTCAGTGCCGTGATGCGCCCCTCGGCCACGCTGAACCAGGTGCTCGCCACCCTCGGCTGAGCCAGTAGACAGTACGACGGCGCAGCGCCGGGTGAGCAGAGCGCCTCACCCGGCGCTGTGCTGTGCGCAGGCTATCCGGTGCGGCGGGCCGCCTCCTCGGCAGCACTCTGCACCCGGTCGTAGTACTCCCGCCACCAGGCGGCGTCGTGGCTGGGCAGGTTGTCGTTGCCGTCACTGAGCCCGGCGGTGGAGTCGATCGTCTCGCGGAGGATGTCAGCATGGCCGGCGTGCCGAGCCACCTCGACCGTCACGTGCACTAGGATCCGGCCCAGAGTCACCGAGCGGCCACCGTCGCCCCACCACGGCACCACGCCGGTGGAAGCCAGGTCCAGGGTGGCGATCGTCTCGGCGCTGTGTGCGCGCACCCGGGCCGACAGGTCGAGGATCGAGGCGGTCGACTCCTCGGCAGTGGCCCACATATCGGCATTCGGTTCAGCGTCGGTTGCCATCCACGCCGGCGTCTCGGGGAACGGCCGGTCGAACACCAGCCCGAAGTAGACCCCGTCGATGCCGGCCACGTGCTTGACCAGACCGAGCAGATTGGTGCCGGTCGGCGTCAGCGGACGGCGCAGGTCATACTCCCCCAGCCCGTCCAGCTTCCACAGCAGTGCCTCGTGCTGCTCGTCCAGATACTGGGTGAGAGTCGCCTTCAGTGCGTCCATCTCGGAACCGTACCGTGAGCGACCCGTTCGGCACCGGTGCCGAGCGGGTCCGGCTCCCCGCGCGAGCGAACGGCCGCTCCCGCAGTCAGCCTCGCCGAGACTGCACCCAGCCGGCCAGACGGGTAGCACACTCCTGCGGTGTCATCCGCCCGGTTGCCACGGCGATCACCAGGTCGTAGGCAGCGTCTTCGGGGGCCGCCAGGTCATAGTCGTTCAGGCCGTAGAAGACAAAGACCGCCATCCAGCCGAGCCGCTTGTTGCCGTCGATCAACGGATGGTTCCGGGTGATCGACTCCAGCAGAACCGCCGCCTTGTGGTGGAGTGACGGGTACGCCTCCCGGCCCCAGAGCACAGAGGTCGGCCGATGGGCGGCCGCGTCCAGCAGCCCGACATCGCGCACCTCGTTGACGCCGAGGTCCTCCGCCAAGGCGAGGAGATCGTCGAGGGTGAGAAAGTCGACCGGCGACCGTTCGTTCACTGGGACAGGCGATCGAGCAGACCGGCGTAGCGCTGCCGACCCTCAGCCGAGAACGCCTGGAGGCGTTCGGAATGGGCGGAGCGGCGCGCTGCGTCCTCGATCGCCCGGACGACGACCTCGTGCTTGCTCATCCGGTTCGCCGCGGCGAGGTGCGCGAGCGCTTCATCCTGCTCCGGCGTCAGCCGCAAGGTCATCGCCATGCCCAAATGGTATCACTGTGGTATCAGATCCGCTGGGTCAGGAACACCCACTCGCGGCCCGGGCGGTCCGGGGCATCGCGCACCTGGAGGACCGTAAACCCACAGCGGGCCAGCGAGGCCTCGATCGCCTCCCGGGAGCGGAATCGCAGCGTGGACACGGACGGGATGCTCACGCCGTCATCGACGAACCGCGTCACCCCGCGGAAGGTGACCAGCTCCCCGCGCACGTCCAGCAGCTCGTTCCAGGACTCCACCCGACCGGTGCCCGGCACCTCCACCGCTTCGAGGGTGTGCTCCTTGGTCCATCGCTCCCAGGCCCGTACCTCGGGGATCCGGGTCTCGAACACCAGGTGGCCGCCAGGAGCGAGCGCTGCATGGATACCGGCCAGAGTGTCCTCCCAGGCGGTGTCTGTGGTGAACACCTGCGCCACGTTCGCGGTCATCGTGGCCAGGTCCATCTGCATCGGTGGCAGCCTGGTCGCGTCGCCATGGATCCACTGCACCGCCTCCGCGCCCGGTTTGCCGCGGGCCGCCTCCAGCGAGGCGGCCGCCGGGTCCACCCCGGTCACCTGGTAGCCCTGCTCGGCAATCAGGAGGGCGAACGTCCCGGTGCCGCACCCCACGTCCAGCACGCTGGATGCGCCGAGCTCGGCGGCGATCGCGGCGTACGCGTCCAAGTCGGATCGGTCCGGATCGAGCACGTCGTAGAGCCGGGCGAGGCGCGGGTCGCTGAACCCGCCGTCGGCGAACTCGTCCCGCGCCGGCAGCGCTGCGACGGCCTCCACCTCCACCAGCTGGTCCGGGTAGCCGAGCACGGTCACCCCCATCAGGGTGCTCGGCACGTCGTGGTCGCCGAAGGCGGCCCGGACCACGTCCCACACCCGGACCAGATCAGCCTGGTCGTTCGAGGCGACCAGCACGCGGGTGGAGACGACGTCCGCCAGGCTCGCTCCGCCGTCGGCCAGTGCCTGGGTGAGCGTAGCGACGACGGCGTGGGCCTGGGCCTGGTAGTCCCCGGCACCGATGGTCCTTCCCTCAGCGTCCAGCGGACAGGCACCGGCCAGGAACAGCAGCCGGGCCGACGGCGGGACGCTCGCGGCGTAGGCATAGTCAGCGGGGGCGAGGGTGCTGGAGCGGATCAGCCGGGTGGTCACCCAGGCAGAGTAGGCCGGGCTCGACCGGGCCGACCAGGGAATTCATTCGTCGCCAGGGTGACGGCGACCTTTCCTCGACCCACCTGTGTCCGGGCGTGCGGGTCGTCTCCCCTGTTGGGCCACGGGATGTCCTGCCTGCGGAGGACCTGCCCGCTACTCCGGGACGATGTGCCGCACGCCGGCGAGACGGCAGCCTGTGGGTATGACGATCACCACGCCGGCTGTGCACCCGCACCGGTCCTCCCGACGGCGATGGCCGGCGTACGCGGCGACGGCGCTGCTGCTCGCCTACGCCGCGGGCAAGGCCGTCTTCGCCGTGCAGGGTCGGCTCGGGCTCCCGACCGGGCCCGTGGTGTCGGCAGCCAAGACCGACGCCTACTTCCTGGACCCCTCCGGGGCGCAGTGGGCCGCCGCCGCCACCGGGGTGCTGGGTGCGGGGCTGGTCCTGGCCACCCTCACGCCGCTTGCCCACCGGGTCCCACGACCGCTGCTGCTGGTGGCCCTGGCCGGTCTGCTGCTCGGGGTCGGTTCGGGTGCCAGCATCATGATCGTGGACGGCTTCGGTGGTCCCGGCCCCGGGTGGCAGTGGTACCACGGCCTGGTCGGGTGCGTGGCACTGGCGACCCTGGTCGCGACCGCCTGGTCCGCAGTTCTCCGGACCCGGCCGGCCGCGCAGACCGCGGTGGAGCGGTCAACGCCACCGGCACAGCGCTAGCGCTGTTGGTCCGCCGCAGCAACGCTCGTGGTCCGCCCCGGGGCTCAGCTGAAGGACCGGCCCTGGGCGGCGAGCGCCTCGCGGAGCAGCCTGAGCGCCCGCGGACCCAGACCGTGCAGCTCCAGGAGCTCGGCCTCGGTGCGCGCGGCGACCGCGTCGAGGCTGGTGATGCCGGCGGTGGTCAGCGCGCGGGTTGCCGGACGGCCGATCGCGGGCAGGTCGGTGGCCATCGCGCCGGAGGCCGCCTGGTCATGACCCTGGCGCAGCTGCGCGGGTGCTCGATGCCGCCACGCGCGCGTGACCAGGGCGTTCAGCACCATCCCGTTCACCTCGGCCAGCGGCACGCGGACACCGGTGACGCGTTGCCCGCGGCGGACCAGGGTGATCGCCGGGTGCTCCCGGGTCACCTGGGCGGCGTCGTCCGCCTCCAGGAACAGGTCCACGGCGTCCCCGGTCAGGGTGGCGAACTCTCGGCCGCGCACCAGGTAGCGCCGTCCGGACGCCTCCTCCTGCTGTTCGGTCTCCGGAAGCGCGAGTGCGGCCTTGCGCAGCTGGGCCTTGGTGGTCATCAGCGGCCAGGGTACCGGGCGTCCAGGAGGGTACTCATCGCAGCACCCACCGCGGCACCTGGGCGGTGTAGGCGCGGTAGACCTTGCCGAACTTCTCCGCCAGTGCTGCCTCCTCGGCCGGGATCTGCCACTGGTCGATGGCGAGCACGAACGCACCGGCGGGGATCAGCGCGCGGCGCGAGCCGAGCCAGAGTGCGTGCGCGGTCAGCAGCCCGGCCAGACCCAGGTAGAGCGGGTTTCGGGTGGAGCCGAACACTCCGGAGGTCACCAGCGTGGAGGCCTGGGCGGGGTGGCGGGCGTCGAGCGTGGTATCCGCATCGGCCAGCTCGCTGGCGGCGGCCACCAGGAGTCCAGCGGAGGCGGCGCCGACGCCGAGGCTGAGCACGCGGCGGCAGCAGCTGCCACGCCGGCCGCCCTGTGCGCACCGGCAGCGCTTGGTGTTCTCCCGCGGGCCGTTCTCGGCCCGCGTCCCGCTTCGCCTCTGTTCCCCCGACCGATGCTCAGCACATCGCTTCCGCTTCCGGCGGGCGAGCAGGCGTTGGCCCACCGCGGCCAGGGCGAAAGCGGCCGGCGGGATGAGGGCCATCCCGGTGGCTGTGGTGCTGCGAGCAGAGGACATACGATCAGCGCTCCAAGGTCGGGGTTCCTATCATCACCGCAGATCGGCGGATCCGGCACCCCGGGCACGGCCCGGGTTGCGCAGCACGGTGCGGTACAGGTGCCGCACCATGGCGCCGAACACCAGTAACCACACTGCCATCGCGAGCCAGAGCTCGGCCCGGCCGATCCAGCCGACGATCGGCAGCAGGTCCGCCTGGCCCAGGTAGATACCGGCGACCGCATACATCCCCAGTGGGAAGACCATGGACCACAGCGTCGCCTCGTACCGCAGCGGGATCCGGTGCCGCCAGTGCCGCCACAGCCCGACCCCGAACAGCACCGGGATCAACCAGGTGGCGAACGCCCAGAACACCACCGCCAGCCCGGCCACCAGGCCACGGACGGCGTCGACCATCGGTGCCGCTGCCATCTCCACGATCCGCGCACCGGCGAGGACAGTGATCGCGCACGCCCCCATCGATACCCAGTACGGCGGGTTCAGGTCGACCGGCTTCAGCTCGTACTGCATCATCCGCAGCGCGACCATGATTCCGGCGGCGGCGTACAGGAACAGCCCCACGGACCAGCTCAGCACCGCAATGATCGCCAGCGTCCCGCGCATGGTCGGGCTGGTGGGCTCCATCGTGGCGGCGGCCACGGCCACCGACTGGCTGGCGACCACCCAGATGAACCAGGTGCCGTTGGCGTACTTGATCACCGGCCGTTCGGTCTTGGACAGCACTGCCGTCCAGGGCACCACATAGCCGAGCACGATCCAGGCGAGCAGGGTGAGCACCAGGAATACGGCGGTCACCGTGTGGAACCCCGCCATGAACAGCCGCACACCGAGCACGTTCGTCCCGGCCACGTACGTGAAGAAGCCGAACGCGCGGGCGGGATCGAGGAAGTCCTCGGCGATCCGGCCAGAGTGCCGCACCAGCCTCAGGGCAGTCAGGGCCAGCAACAGCACGAAAGTGACCAGGCAGAGCACGAGCAGCACGTTCGACAGCACCATCACGCCCTCGAGCGCCGTCCCGATGGACAGGATGCCGGTGGCCATCACCAGCGCGAAGTAGCCCGGCGTCAGCCCAGCGACTGCGTTGTCGGCCCGCGCCAGAATCGTCCCGCTCACCCGGCCGATGGTAGCGCCGGACCTCCTCCTCGCCGGGGGCGGGGGCGGGCCGCGAGCGCGCCGGCAGTGCCCCGACTCAGTGCACCGGCGGCCCCGATCGGGTAGTACTTGACCTATGGAGCCGGACCCTCCAGCCGAGGCCGCCACGTTCGAGGTGGTGGTGATCGGGGCCGGGCAGGCGGGACTGGCCGCGGCGCGCACCCTGGTGCAGGCGGGACTACGCCCGGGGATCGACCTCCTGGTGCTGGATGCGGGCGAAGGGCCGGGCGGTGCCTGGCGGCACCGGTGGGACTCGCTGACTCTGGGCCGCGCGCACGGGATCGCCGACTTGCCCGGACTCCCGCTCGGCCCGGTGGACGCCGACCGGCCCGCCGCCCAGGTGGTGGCCGACTACTACGGGCGCTACGAGGACGAACACGGGCTGCAGGTACGCCGGCCCGCCCAGGTGACTGCGGTGCGTTCCGGGCCGAACCCGGACGTGCTCACCGTGGACTACGAGCGTGAGGGAACGCCGTCGAGCATCACCACCAGCCTGCTGATCAACGCCACCGGCACCTGGACCCGCCCGTACGTGCCTTACGTCCCCGGGATCGAGACGTTCACCGGCACGCAGCTGCACACGGTCGGCTTCCGGGCGGCCGAGGACTTCACCGGCCGGCGGACCCTGGTGGTCGGCGGCGGGCTGTCCGCTGTGCAGTTCCTGCTGCAGCTCGAACCGGTGACCGAGACCGTGTGGGCCACTCGCCGACCGCCGAACTTCACCGATCGCGGCTTCGACGCCCGCTGGGGACTGGACGTGGAGCGCGCAGTGCGCGAGCGCACCAGCATCGGGCAGCGGCCGGCGAGCGTGGTGCGCACCACCGGGATCCCGTTGCTGCCGGAGTACGTGGCCGGCGTCGAGTCCGGAGTGCTGGTCAGCCGCGGGATGATCACCCGCATTCGCCCCGACGGGGTGCACTTCCCCGGGCAGGGCAGGGCGCCCGCCGACGGCGCCGGTGGGCTCGGTCCGTCCGCGTCCGGGGCGTTGGTGGTGCCGGAGTCCTGGCAACCGTTCGAGGCGCCGGTGGACCTGGACGTGGACGTGATCTTCTGGAACACCGGCTTCCGCGCGGCGCTGGACCACCTCGCACCGCTGCGGCTGCGCGAACGTGGCGGCGGGATCCGGATGCGGTCCGAGGTGGAGGTGGCCGCCGATGAGCGGGTGCTGCTGGTCGGGTACGGCTCGAGTGCCTCCACGATCGGAGCCACCCGGGCGGGTCGGGCCGCTGGACGGATCGCGCTGCGGCGGCTGGGTCGGGTGCGAGGTGCCGGCGGTGTGGCGAGCACTGGCACCGCTGCACCGGGGACGACATGATGGTTCCGGTGCGAGCAGAAGGAGCCTGAGCCGATGACCCCCGCCGAGCCGCTGCGTCCGGAGCCCGAGCACCCCACCGGCACCCGCCGCCCGTCGCCCTGGCTGATCCTGGTCCTGGCGACTGTGGGTTTCGCCGTGAACTTCTGGGCCTGGTCGCTGCTCAGCCCACTCGGCCCGGTGTTCGCCGACACCGGGCAGCTCGGCACGTTGTCCGAGTCGCAGGTCTCCCTGATCGTGGCCGTACCGGTGCTGGTCGGCTCATTGGGCCGGATCCCGGTCGGGGCGCTCACCGATGCCTACGGCGGGCGGGTGATGTTCGTGGTGGTCTCGTTGGCCACGATCGTGCCGGTGCTGTTCATCGGCTTCTACGGCCAGACCAGCTTCGGGGCGCTGCTGGTCGGTGGCTTCTTCCTCGGGATCGGCGGCACTGCCTTCGCGGTCGGGGTGCCGCTGGTGAACTCGTGGTTCCCACCGGCCCGCCGTGGGCTCGCAGTCGGAATCTTCGGCGCCGGGATGGTCGGTACGGCGATCAGCGCTCTGACCACGGTCAGCCTGTACACCTCGGTCGGCTCCACCGCCCCATTCCTGTTCGCCACCGCCGGTCTGGTGCTCTTCGCGGGAGTCGCCTGGGTGTTCCTGCGGGATGCCCCCGGCCGGGTGCCGCCGACCACCTCGATGATGGCGCGGGTGCGGTCGAATGCGGTGCTGCCGATCACCTGGCAGGCGTGCATCCTGTACGCGGTCTCGTTCGGCGGGTACGTGGCCTTCTCCGTGTACCTGCCCTCCTACCTGAAGACCACCTACGAGCTGTCCGCGGCCGAGTCGGCCACCCGGATGGCCGGGTTCGTGGCCGTGGCCGTGCTGATGCGCCCGATCGGCGGGTGGCTCTCGGACCGGCTCGGCCCCACCCGGGTGCTGGCCGTGGTGTTCGCGATCGTGGCCGTGGGTGCCGCGATCGCCGCGTTCGAACCGGTGCTGGAACCGGCCGGCGCCGGAGCGTTCCTGGCGATGGCCGCTGCTCTCGGTGCCGGGTCCGGTGCCACATTCGCCCTGATCGCCCAAGCCACCGATCCGGCCCGGGTGGGCGGGGTGACCGGGCTGGTCGGTGCCGCCGGTGGTCTCGGCGGCTTCGTGCCGCCGCTGATCATGGGGTACGTGTACGGGCGCACCGACTCCTATGCGATCGGACTGTGGCTGCTGGCGGTCACGGCGGTTCTCACCCTGGTGCTCACCCTCACCGTGGTCCGGCGCACCACGGCTGCCGCCGCGACCAACGCCGAGTGAGCCGCCCGCCCCGCTCCGCGGTCGTCCCGTCAAGGGTGCGCCAGAGCGCACTCCTCACCTGACGACCTCCGGGTGGTCGGGCAGGCCGAACTCGGCGAACCGCTCCTGGGTGCCGAGGAAGGTGATGATGTGCGCCACCTGGCCCTCACGTAGCTCCAGGGCGAGGATCGCGAATGGACGCAGTACTCCGGCCTCATCGGGTCGGTACTGGCCCAGCCCGGTCGTGCCGTTGACGGCGATCGGCACCAACCGGTCACCGGCGCAGGCGTCACTGCCGGCCATCACTGCCGCGATCTGTTCCGCACCGGAGAGCCACCAGGCGAACGGCGGCATCGAGGACGCGGCGTCGGTGCGCAGCAGCTGGACCAGCTCGGCCACATCGTGGCGCTGGAAGGCGTCGACGTAGCGGTCCAGCAGCTCCCGCTGGGCGGGGTCGTCCTCGTTGCGCACCTGCGCCGGAGCCAGCGGCCGAGCGGCGAGCGCGGCCCGGGCACGCTGCAGCGCACTGTTCACCGCCGCGACCGATGTCTCGACGATCTCCGCGGTCTCCTGCGCGGAGAAGGCGAGCACCTCCCGCAGGATCAGCACGGCGCGTTGCTTCGGCGGCAGCATCTGCAGCGCAGACAAGAACGCGAGCCGGACGCTCTCCCGGCCGGCGACCTCCTCGGCCGGGTCGGCCAGCACCCGGGAGTCCGGCATCGGCTCCAGAAATGTCTCCGGCGGCAGCGGCGCGCCCAGATCACCACTGGTCGCGGCCGGCCCAAGATCGACGGCGAGTGCTCGCCGTCGTGCACCGCGGAGCAGATCGAGACAGACGTTGGTGGCGATCCGGTGCAACCAGGTGCTCAGTCGGGCCCGGGTCGGGTCGAACCGGTCGGCATGGCGCAGTGCCCGGATAAAGGTCTCCTGCACCGCATCCTCGCACTCGGCCGAGCCGAGCATCCGGTAGCAGTAGCCGGTCAGCCGTACCCGGTGGGTCTCCAGTACCTCGGCGCTGACCTGCGTCGTGACCGTCATCGGCTGCCTCCTCCAGGGTGATCGCCCACCCAGCGTAGAACCTCGCCGAATCAGGTTCCGCCCGGTGCGGGACGCTGGCTAGGCTCCCTGCAGCCGGACAGTTCTCCCGATCCAAGGATGGCGCCATGTTCTCCCAGGTGGTCACCGAGTTCTGGGACCGCACCTTCACCGCTGCCACCCCGGCAGCCGACGACGGCGCGTGCACCGTGGTGCTCGCGCCTCACCTGGCGGGCGGGGTCGCCCTGCTCGCCACGCCCGGCGACCGGGTACGGGTGGCGCTGACCCCGGAGGTGGCCGAGTCCACCGGTCTCTCGGCAGAGACTCAGCCGCTGGTGCAGCTGCACCGCCGGCTCGGCGCGACGGGTCTGAGCCTGGACGATTCGGCCGTGCTGCACTACCTGCCGGAGCAGGACCGCGCTGCTCTGCTCAGCCAGGCTCCCGCGGCGCAGGTGCGCCGACTCACCGCTGCCGATGCCGACCTGTTCACTGCACTGGTGGCGGCCTGTTCCCCCGCCGACCTGGATGAGGCCGAGGTGGCGCTGGACGACTGGGACGTGCTCGGGGTGGTCAGCGACGGCGCGCTCACCGCCGTGGCCAGCGCCTACCTGTGGGCCGACAGCCAGATCGCCGACCTCGGCGTGATCACCCATCCGGACCATCGCGGTCAGGGACGTGCGCGGGCGTTGGTGCGCGCGTTCTGCGGCCGGTTGGTTGCTATCGGGTACGAGCCGCAGTACCGGTGCGATCCGGAGAACCTCGCCTCGGCAGCCGTCGCCCGATCGGCGGGTCTGGCCGCGTTCGGCACCTGGGCCACACCGTCGGATGATTAGAGTCGGACCATGACCACCGAGACTCCTCCGACGCTCGCCCCCTTCACCGAGGACCTCAACCGCGTGCTGTGCGTGGTGGCCCACCCGGACGACATGGAGTACGGCGGGTCCGCTGCGGTGGCCGAGTGGACCGCGCGCGGGGTCGAGGTGGCGTACCTGCTGCTCACCGCCGGTGAAGCCGGGATCCGGGACCAGGAACCGGCGCAGGTGGCCGCCCTCCGTGCGGACGAGCAGCGGCGGGCGTGCGAGCTGGTGGGGGTGAGCGACCTGACTATCCTGGACCTGCCGGACGGGTTGCTGCAGCCCGATCTGGCTACCCGTGCCGCGATCGCCCGCCGGATCCGCCAGTTCCGCCCGGATGCCGTGGTGTGTACCACCTGGGAGCTGGAGGTGGGCTGGGGTCTGAACCATGTCGATCACCGGGCCGCCGGGATCGCGACCGTGGACGCGATCCGGGATGCGGACAACCCGTGGCTGTTCCGCTCCCAGATCACCGAGGAGGGCCTGGAGGCCTGGGCCACGCGGTGGCTACTGGTCAACGGCAGTACGCCCACGCACGCGATCGAGCTGTCCGAGGAGTCGGTGCAGCGGGGCATCGCCTCCCTCGCCGCGCACGAGGTCTACCTCGCCGCGCTGCCAGACCATCCGGCACCCCATGATCTGGTCACCGGGATTACCACTGACGGCGGTGCTGCAGCGGGCCTCGACCGCGCGCTGCCGGTGCGCGTGGTCCCGATGGGCTGAGCCCGACGCGTGGCGGGCCGGGCTCGTGGCCCCGCCAGCTCGCGACCCCGTGGAGCGCGTGGTCAGCGCTCCTGTGCCATGACGTCGCTGAGGCTGCGGCGCCCGGTGATCACCAGCAGGATCTCCCGGGCTGGCAGGGGCAGGTCAGCTCCGCTGCCGATCGCGACGTCGGCATCGGTAGCGACCAGACGGCGGCCACCCAGATCGACATCGAAGTACGCCAGGCTCCGCGGCGTGGTGCGGACGAGCACGAGCGCGATCCGCTCGGTGGGCGCGGCCGGCAGCCCGAGCGGCACGGTGAGGTCCAGGCCATGGATCACATCGTGGCTCAGCCCGGCCTCCGGCCCTCCCCCGCTGGCGGGCCACGGGGTGCGCAGATTCTCCTGCAGGATGCGCAACAGCTCGGCGTCCCCCATCCGGTCAGCGTCTCGCCGGGCAGCCGGGGCGGCGTAGCGGTCGTAGTTGAACCGGGCCCGGGCCAGACCTGCCAGCATCCGCAGCCCCGAGGTGTGGAACGGGGCGGTCATGTGCGCCACCACGTCACGCACCCGCCAGTCGGCGCACAGCGTAGGGTGCGCCCACTGCTCGGGGGTCAGCCCGGCGAGCAGCCCGGCCAGTCGGGCACGCTCCGCGTAGGTCTGCTCGGTCACCTCGGTGCTGGTCTCGGTCATCGTGTCCTCCTCGGTCGAACGGTCCGGTGGTGATACTCCGTGCGGAAGGAGAACTCATCGGTGGGCACCCCACCCCTCGCATCCGGAGGGACACTGGGAGGGTGACCGACCGCGAGGTAGTCCTGCAGCTGCCGTTCACCGGGCGCTGGCAGGTGCAGATGAGCCCGGCTCGCCGGGTGCCCAGCCATGGCACGGACCTGATGGGTTCGCGGTATGCGATCGACTTCGTCGGTGTGGATGAGCGGCACCGGCTGGCCGCAGTGTCCGACTGGCGCACCTACCTGGGCTCCGAACCACCGGACCGGTTCTTCTCCTTCGGCCGCTCAGTGCTCGCACCGTGTTCCGGGAACGTAGTGGCGGTCCACGACGGCGAACCGGACCATGAGGCTCGGCGCTCTCCACTGACCTTGCTCGGTTACGCTCTCACCCAGGGCGCCCGGGTGCGTGCCGGGATCCCCGCGATCGCGGGGAACTACCTGACCATCGCCGACGAAGCCAGCGGAGCGTTCATCACCCTGGTGCACCTGCGCCGTGGCTCGTTGCGGGTCGACGCCGGTGCCTCGGTCCAGGCAGGACAGGTGCTGGCCGAGTGCGGCAACTCCGGGAACTCCACCTCACCGTGCGTGCACGTGCAGGCGACGGACCGGACCGACTTTCGCTCCGCCGTCGCCGTGCCGTTGACGTTCCGCAGCTTCCGGGCGTGGCACACCCGCGCGGCGAGCACCACCCACCACCTCGCTGTGCCGGACGAGGGCAGCGTGGTGGAACCGCTGCCGCATACTGTCACCGGCTGACTACCGCTCGGTCCCGCTGCCGGTCAGGAGATCTCGTCCGGTTCGACGACGTCCCGGTAGGTCTCGATGAATTCGGTCAGCAGCGTGGTGAGCTCGGCGGTGTGATCTGGGCCCATCCGTTCCAGTGCCGTCCGGTAGCCGCTGAGCACGCGGTCGACGTTCTGGTGGAACGCCGCCAGACCTTCGTCAGTGGCGAGGACGTGTCGCGCGGGCTGATCGTCGCTGATCTGCACCAGCTCCGCGCGGGCCGCGCCGTTGACCTGCCGGTTCACCGTGGACTGTTCGAGGTTGAGCTCGGCGGAGATCTCCCGGAACGTGCGCGGGCGACCGTCGGAGAGCAGCCAGAGCAGGCGCATGTCGGCAGCATTCAGGGTGTGCAGCCGAGAGACCGCGCGGCGCAACGCATCGAGTTGTTGCAGCTGGCTCGCCAGCACGCGCCCAGGATGTGGACTCTCGTCGGTGCCGGACGCCGACCGGTGTGCCATCGCTCCTCCAGATTGACCATGCAGGAAACTTCCATGTATCTTACACACTGACGTATGTAAGTACCATACATAATTCTTGGAGCTCCATGTCCGCTCCCTCCCGGACCCGATCGCCCTTCGTCGCACCGCCCATGGCGATCATCGCCGT
Organism: Candidatus Ruania gallistercoris; assembly: GCA_019116305.1. Classification (GTDB taxonomy): domain Bacteria; phylum Actinomycetota; class Actinomycetes; order Actinomycetales; family Beutenbergiaceae; genus Ruania; species Ruania gallistercoris. The sequence continues at coordinate 13,852 of DXBY01000349.1, forward strand.
GCTCTGCTTCGGCAGCCTGTGCGGCTCGCTGATGCAGTCCCTGGTGATCCCGATCCAGTCCGAGCTGCCCGAGCTGCTCGGCACGAATGCCTCCAACACGTCCTGGGTGGTCACCGCCACGCTGCTTGCCGGGGGGATCGCGATGCCGGTCTCCGGCCGGTTGGCGGACATGTACGGCAAGAAGCGGGTGATCGTGATCTCCGCAACGATCCTGCTGCTCGGCTCGGTGGTGACGGCCTCCTCGAGCACTCTGCTGCCGGTACTCGTCGGCCGCGCGCTGCAGGGCGTGGCGATGGGCTACATCCCGGTGGCGATCTCGCTGGTGCGGGAAGTCGCACCACCACATCGTCGTGCCGGAGCCGTGGCGACGGTCAGCGCCACCCTCGGCGTCGGTGGCGCCCTCGGGCTGCCGCTGGCGGCCTGGATCGCCCAGTCGCGGTCCTGGCACGACCTGTTCTGGGTGTCCGCCGTGCTCGCGGCCGTGGTGATCGTCGTCTCCTGGCTGCTGGTCCCGGAGCAGGGCGTCCGGGCGCCGGGGCGAGTGGATGTGCTCGGCATCGTCGGCCTCGCGATCGGCCTGGCCGCGCTGCTGATCGGCATCTCCAAGGGTTCGGCGTGGGGCTGGACGTCGGTGACCACCTGGGCGTGCATCGCCGGCGGAGTGGTGGTGCTGCTCGCCTGGGGCGCCTATGAGCTGCGCCAGTCGGAGCCGCTGGTGGACCTGCGCACGATGGTGCGCTCGGCAGTGCTGTTCACCAACCTGGCCGCGATCCTCATCGGGTTCGGCATGATGGCGCAGATGATCGTGGTGCCTCAGCTGCTGCAGGCACCCGCAGCCACCGGCTACGGTCTGGGCCAGACCATTCTCATGGTGGGTCTGTGGATGGCGCCCGGCGGCCTGATGATGCTGGTGATGGCGCCCATCTCGAGCCGGATGATCACCCGGCTCGGCGCGCGGCTGACGATGGCGATCGGGGCGGTGGTGCTGGCCGGCGGCTACGGGGTGGCGCTCGGACTGATGAATGCCCCGTGGCAGCTGATGGTCGCCACCCTCGTGGCCTCGACCGGAGTGGGGATCGGTTACGCCGCGATGCCCACGCTCATCCTGGACAACGTGCCGAAGAACGAGTCCGGCTCCAGTGTGGGGGTGAACTCCCTGATGCGCTCGATCGGCACCACCACGGCCGGTGCGGTGATGGCGGCGCTGATGACCAGCCAGACCCAGGTGCTCGCACCCGGGACGCCGCCGATCCCCACCGCCGCTGCGTTCCAGCTGTGCTTCGCCGTGGGCGCGCTGGCAGCGCTCGCCGGGGCCGCGATCACCCTGCTCGTGCCGCGCGACCGCCCCGAGCGGGTGATCCCCCCGGCTGTCGTGGACCCGGGCGCGATCGAGCAACCCGCAACGCGCTGAGCCTTGTGCCGGCCCGGGCACGCACGGTACAGCCACTGTTCGCCCCGGACGTGCCATCCTGACCGGATGAGCCACCGGAACGACCCTGCACCGGCGAGTCCCGCCGTCGGCAGCGTGCATCACATCGAGCTCTGGGTACCGGACCTGGACCGCGCGAAGCAGGAGTGGGGCTGGTTGCTCAGCCGGCTCGGCTACCAGCCGTACCAGGACTGGTCCGCGGGTCACAGCTGGCGCCTGGGCACTGCGTACCTGGTGGTGGAGCAGTCCCCGGCCCTGACCGCGGCCGAGCATGACCGGCACCGCCCGGGCCTGAACCATCTCGCGTTGCACGCGGGCACCCGGGCGACTGTGGATGCGCTCACCACCGAGGCGCCGGCGCACGGCTGGAGCCTGCTGTTCGCCGACCGTCACCCGCACGCCGGTGGACCGGACCACTACGCGGCCTACCTGGCCAACAGTGACGGCTTCGAGGTGGAGCTGGTAGCGCAGCACGCCGGATGAGGCCCTGCGCCGGAATCGCGTTGAGTCGGGCTTGCTGTGCCGGCAGTGCGCGATCAGCGCACCTGCTGCGGGGTGAGCCGCACCGCTGCGGGGGTGCCGGTGATCGTGAACGCTGCGGTGGCCGGCCCGTGGCTGACCTGGTAGTCGCCGTGGAACCCGGTGACCCGTACCCGGCCCCGATGGTCGGTGCGCAGCACAGTGGGCGGCAGCCACCACTCGCCGTTGATCAGGGCGTCGAGGGCGGCGTAGGCAGGTTTGCGGGACCCGTCGGCGCGGAGCAGACCGACCGGTGCACCGAGCCAGGCGTCGCGATCGGTGATCCCCCAGTAGGTGATCGCGGCCACGGCGGGGTGGCCCACCAGGGTGCGGTAGTGCTGCTCGAGCTCCTCGGCCTGCCGGGCCTCCCCCTCGCTGGTGGAGGGCCACTCGGAGACCACATGGTCGTTCAGGTCCACCACGTCGGCCGGCATCAGCTCCCCGGAGACCAGGCTGGTCTCGGTGAAGTGCAACGGCAGCCCGAAGCGCGCGAACCGATCGGCCACCTCGATCAGCTGCTCCCGGCCGCGGAATCCCTGGTGCATGTGCGTCTGCAGCCCGATGGCATCCAGCCGGATCCCGGCCTCGAGCAGCTCGTCGATCAGGCGCTCGTACCGGGAGGAGAGGTCGAAGTCGTTGATCAGCAGCCGGGCCGCCGGGTTCGCCTCGCGGGCGGACTCGAACGCGAGCCGGACGATCCCCACCCGGCCGACCTCCCGGGCGAGGCGGGAGACCGCATTCGGGACGCCGTCGGGCTCGTTGCCGAACTCCGGCATGATCACCACCTCGTTGATCGCGTCCCAGGTGTCCACCCGCCCGGCGAAGTCGTGAGCCTCGCGGCGCACCCGGGCCCGCACCACCTGCTCCACCTCGCCGGTGGGCAGCGAGTCCAGCCACGGCGCCTTGACCGTGTGCCAGAGCAGCGGGTGTCCTTTCACCCGCACCCCGCGCTCGTAGAACCACGTGGCCGCCGCCTGCAGCCGCCGGGTGTCCGGGCGGCCGCGCACCGGCTCGAAGGTGCCCCAGTAGAACGGCAGAGTGGCGGTGTTGAACAGTGCCAGCCAGTCCGCCGCGAGCCGGCTCCGGTCTTCCTCTCCGGTGGCGTGCACGATCAGGTCGAACCCGATGTTGCCGAACTCGAACGCATGCCGCCTCTGGGCGACGACCACGTCCTGGTCGGCGAGCAGTTCCCCGGTGGGAGCGGACAGGGTGAGCTCGGCGGTGCCGCTGCGGTGCTGCGGGTACTGGCTGCTCATCCCTTCACCGCGCCGGTGAGGCCATTGACGATCCGCCGCTGGGCGAAGGTGAAGAACAGCAGGGCCGGCACCATCGCCAACGAGGTGAACGCGAGCACCCCGGCGGTGTCCTGGGAGTAGGCGGTGGAGAAGTACTGCACCCCCACCGGCAGCGTGGCCTCGGCCGGGTTGCCGAGCACCAGCAGCGGCAGCAGGTAGGCGTTCCAGCTGGTCACGAACGCGATCACCCCCACGGTCACCAGCCCCGGACCGGAGAGCGGCAGCATGATCCGGCGGAAGAAGCCGAACCGGCCGGCGCCGTCGATCGAGGCGGCGTCCTCCAGCTCAGCCGGCACCGAGCGCAGGAACGGCACCAGGATGATGATCGTCACCGACATCTGGAACGCGACCTGCGGGATGATCACCGCGAGCAGGCTGCCCAGCAGCCCCAGGCCGCGCAGCATGGTGAACAGCGGTAGCACCGCCACGGTCAGCGGGAACATCATCCCCGCGGTGAACAGCGCGAACAGGGCCGACCGGCCGCGGAACTCGTACCGGGCGATCACGAAGGCAGCGAGCACCCCACAGGTGACCACCCCGGCCGTGGTGGCCACGGCGACGATCGTGGAGTTGATGAACTGGGTCCAGAACATCTCGTCGGTGAGCACCCCGGCGTAGTTGTCCCAGATCCACGGTGAGGGCCAGCCCCCCGGTTCGGCGTTGATCTGCGCCGTGGAGCGGAACCCGTTGATCACCACGTAGACCACCGGGGCGATCGTCACCGAGACCACCACCAGGGCAACCAGGTAGACGAACGGCTGAGCCCAGTCGAACCGGCTCTTCCCCGCGACGGCGGGCACTGTGGCGCTGGCCATCTCAGCCTCCCCTGGTGACGGCGCCGGCCATGTCCCGACGCAGGACGGCGCGCTGGTAGATCAGCGCGATGATCAACGAGACGAAGAACAAGATCACGGCCACGGCGCTGCCGAAGCCGATCTGGCTGCGGCCATTCCCGAAGTCGACCATGTACGTGGCCATCGTCTGGGTGGCGTTCAGTGGCCCACCGCCGGTGAGGATCCAGACCATGTCGAACAGCTGCAGCGAGCCGATGATGGAAAGGAACGCCCAGATCCGCACCGTGGGCCCGAGCAGCGGGATCGTGATCCGGCGCTGGGTCTGCCACCAGGAAGCCCCGTCCAGCGCGGCCGCCTCGTGCAGCTCCTCCGGGATGCCTTGCAGCCCGGCGAGCATCAGGATGATCGCCAGACCCAGGTACTTCCAGGTGAGTACGGCGAACAGGGTCCAGAACGCCACGTCCGGGTCAGCCAGCCACTGCGGCTTCTCCCCGGCCCAGCCGAGGCAGGTGAGGAAGGTGTCGACCGGCCCACCGGGTGGCAGCATCAACCGGAACGCCAGCCCGGCCACCACTTCGCTGAGTACGTAGGGCACGAAGATCAGCGTGCGGATCAGGGTCCGACCGCGCAGCCTGCGGTTCAGCAGCAGGGCGATACCGATCGCCAGCGGACCCTGGATCACCAAGGACAACCCGACGATCAGCACGTTGTTGCGCAGCGCCCCGAGGAAGACCGGGTCGGTGAAGGCGCGCACGTAGTTGTCGAACCCGATGAACCGCTCCAGCGGGCCGAGCCCGTTCCAGTTGAAGAAGCTGAACACCGCGGCCAGGACCACCGGCACGATCACGAAACCGATGTAGACGAGGAGAGCGGGCGTGGCAAAGCCCCAGACCAGGGCCAGGTCGCGCAGCCGCCGGCCCCGCCCCCGCCGCGGCGGGTCGGGCCGCACCGGGCGCATCTGCTCGGCACGCCCGGCCGTCACCTCGGGTGCTGCCGCCATCGATCAGAGCGTGGCGGCCGCGTCGGTCATCGCGGTCACGATGTCCTGTGGGGAGCCCTGGCCACCAAACATCTGCACGATGGAATCGTTCAGCGCGCCGCCGACGGTGGGTCCGTAGGCCGTGTCGAACCAGAGCTGGACATAGCTGGCGTCCCGAAGTCCCGCCAGCACCAGCTGCAGGTTCTCGTCCTCGACGCCCGCCTCCGAGCCAGGCGTCACCGGCACACCGGCTCCGGTCTCGCCGAACCGAGTCTGCACCTCCTCGCTGGAGATGTAGGCCAGCAGCTCTGCGCACTCCGGCGGAGCCCAGGCCGTGCAGGAGAAGCCGTCGCCGCCACCGAGTGCGGCGGTCGGATCCCCGGCCGCGCCCTCGATCCCGGGGAAGTTGAACCAGCCGAGGAAGTCCGGCGGCGTGGCGTTCTCGTCACCGCTCTCCTCCTGCAGGATCCCGCCCATCACACCAGGGTTCCAGTGGCCCATCAGCTCCATCGCTGCCTCGCCGGTGGCGAGCATCCCGGCTGAGCTGCCGGCGCCCTGCTGCGCGCTGGTGGCCAGGAAGCCCTCCTGGAACGGCTCGGAGTCGATGAACTCGGCGAGCAGCTCACCAGCCTCCACGAAGCACGGGTCGTCCCAGACCAGCTCGGCCTGCGACTGCTGGAGCACCTCTGGTGCACAGGACTTGAGCGCGAAGTTGTACCAGTAGTGCGCAGCAGGCCAACCGTCGCCCGCACCCACGGCGATTGGGGTGATACCGGCAGCCTTGAGCGTATCGATCGCCTCGTAGAGCTCGTCCAGCGTGGTGGGCGGCGCCTCGATACCGGCCTCGGCGAACAAGTCCTTGTTGTACCAGAAGCCTTCGACGCCGAAGTTGTACGGCAGTCCGTAGGTCTGCCCGTCCACCTGCCACGGGGCGACCACACCGCCCAGCGCCTCGGCTTCGGCGGCGACCTGGTCGGTGAGGTCCATGACGTACCCGGCCTCCACCTGGGCCGCGAGCTCGCCGGCGCCCCACTGCTGGTAGAGGTCCAGCCCTTCGCCGGTGCGTAGCTGGTTCGGGATCAGTGTGCCCTGCAACTCCTCGTTCTGGTACCCGGTCACCTCCACGGTGACGCCGGGGTGGTCGGCCTCGAACTCGGCGGCCACGTCGTCCCAGAATCCGGCCAGTGGCTCTCCGGTGGCGTTGTGCCACCAGGTGAGCGTGACATCGCCGTCCTCCCCGCCGTCACTACCGGAGCCACCGCTGCACCCGGCGAGTACGCCAAGGGCGAGGGCACAGGCTCCCGCGACAGCGGCCCGCCTCGTGTTCCTGTTCATCATTGAACTCACTCCTCGAAATTATCGACGCCTACGTCGAAAGTCTTGTGACTGCGATTAGCGTAGGCATTGGCGGTTTTGCTGTCAACCGCAACATATCGAGGGGCACCATCGGGGCCACCAGGACCACTCAGAGCCAGAGGAGTCGCCGTCACGATCGATGCACGATGGCGGAGCTCACCACATCGGAGCGACCGACAGTTTCGGGTCGGCCCCGATCTGCGTCAACCTCAGTTGACGCGGAGTTGTTTGTCAACTACGGTTGACGCATGTCCGAGGATCTGATGACCGCAGCGGCCGGGGCCGACCCGGCCAGCGGCCTGCGCGCCGTGCGCTCACTCCGAGAGCTGGCTGACCGGCTCGAACTGTTGCAAGTTCGGCGCGCACGCCAACTCGGCCTTCCCTGGCAAGAGATCGCCGACGTCCTCGGCGTCAGCCGGCAGGCCGTGCACAAGAAGTACCGGAAGGAGCTGTGATGTTCGAGAAGTTCACCTACGAGGCACGTGTCGCCGTCGTCGGTGCGCAGGAGGTGGCCCGAGCCCGCGGAGCCCGGCAGATCGGCACCATCCACCTGCTCATCGCACTGCTCTCCCCCGGATCCGCGGCCACCGACGCGGTCAGCGATGCCGGCGCCGCGATCGAGACTCTCACCGCACCTGGCGAGCACGGTGAGCTCGATGCGGACGCACTCTCCGCCGTCGGCGTGGACCTGGACCGGGTCACCGCTCGGGCCGAGGAGGTGTTCGGCCCGGGTGCGCTGGCCCGCGCCGGCCGCTCGCCCAAGCACCTGCCGTTCGACCGAGAGGCGAAGAAGTCGCTACAACTCGCGCTGCGGGAGGCGATCCGGCTGCAGCAGCGGAGCATCACCGGCCGCCACCTGCTACTGGGCCTGATCCGGGCGGAGTGCGCAGCACGGACTGCTCTGGTCCGGGCCGGGGCAGATCTGGCCGTGCTGCGCCCGGACCTGGAGCAGCCCGGGGCGCAGTCAGCCTGACGCCGGCACCTGGGCACGTCAGGCCCGGACTGGCCGCGGGCCGTTCCTCCCGCGCCTCCTGCGGACCAGTGACGGCTTCAGCCGATCAGGACACCTGCGATCGTGGCACTCACCAGGTTTGCCAACGTGCCGGCCAGCACCGCGCGCAGGCCGAGCTGGGCGATATCGCCGCGGCGCTTGGGGGCGATACCGCCGAGCCCGCCGAGCAGGATGGCGATCGAGCCCAGGTTGGCGAATCCGGTGAGGGCGAAGGTGATCACCGCCTGTGCCTTGGCGGAGAACTCCCCGGCCTGCGGGCCGAAGTCACTGAAGGCGACGAACTCGTTCAGGACCACCTTCTGGCCGAGGAAGCTACCCGCTTCCAGGGCTTCGGGCCAGGGCGTGCCCGCGAGGAACATCACCGGGGCGAAGACGTAGCCGAAGAGCTGTTCGATCGTCAGCTCGGCACCGAACCACCCGGAGATCCACCCGAGGATGAGGTTGCCGAGCGCGATCAGCGAGATGAAGGCGAGCAGCATCGCCCCGACGTTCAGAGCCAGCCACAACCCATCGCCGGCACCGCGGGCGGCGGCATCGATGACGTTGCGGGCCTGGCCCGGTTCGTCCTCGTCCAGCTCGGCGCCGTCGGCGGATGTGGCCGCGGTCTCCTCGCCCTCACCCGGCCGCTCGGCCGGTCCGGGCTCGTCCGCCACCGCGGTGCCGGTCTTCCTCTTGCGCTGGTACTTCTGCCCGCCGAGAGCCGACTCGTCCTCGGCACCGGCTTCTGGCTGAGCGGCGGGTGCCGAGGTGGCGGGTGCCGCAGCCGCGCCGACCGCCTCCATCGACCCGGCTGGGACGAGGATCTTGGCCATCGCCAATGCACCCGGAGCCGCCATGAAGCTCGCGGCGATCAGGTAGTCCAGCCGGGCCCCGAGCAGCGAGTAGCCGACCAGCACCGAACCGGCCACTGTGGACAGACCCCCGACCATCACCGCGAACAGTTCGGACTTCGTCATGTTCTTCACGTACGGCCGGATCACCAGCGGTGCCTCGGTCTGACCGACGAAGATGTTCGCGGCGGCGTTCATCGACTCCGGGCGGGTGGTGCCGAGGATCTTCGCCAGCCCGCCGCCGATGATCCGGACCACCCACTGCAGCACGTTCAGGTGGTAGAGCACTGCGGTGAGCGAGGCGAAGAACACGATCACCGGGAGCACCTGGAAAGCGAACACGGAGCCTTCCTCGGGCAGGATGGCGCCGAAGAGGAAGTCGATCCCGTCGGCTGAGGAGTCGATCATCGCCTGCACCGCAGAGGACAGCCCGCCCAGCGCCGCCTCCCCCCACGGCACGTAGAGCACCAGGACGGCGACCACTACCTGCGTGGCCAGTGCGAGTCCGACGGTGCGGACTCGGATCTTGCGTCGGTCGGCGGAGAACAGGACGGCGATGGCGAGCAGGACGAGCATTCCGCCCAGCCCCCAGAGCAGATCGATCACGAATTTCCCCTTTGATTACTGTGCGATGTGCACCTGCCAGGCTGACATGTCCCTGGCTCGATGGCACGCGCAATCCCCCTGGGGATCGAACGGCTCACCTCGTCAGGCCGCCTCCCCGCCCCCGTCCCGGAACCGGCAGGCACCGGTGGGGTCGGTGCAGCTCCGCACGATCAGGCCAGTGCGCCGAGCACCTCGTACAGCGCCTCGGTGGCCGAGGGGTGGGTGTAGGTCGCATCCCGCAGCTCGGTCGCAGTGATGGAGTGCCGCATGGCCAGCGCCACCAGGTTGATCACTTCCTGGGAGTGCACATGCATCAGCGCCACACCGAGCACCTGGTCGGTCCCGGCATCCACCACGCACTTGACGATGCCGCGCGGCTCTCCTTCGATCTTCGCGCGCGGGGCAGCTGCGATATCGGCCATCTGCTTCGCGGCCACCAGCACCTCGTAACCCTGTTCTCGCGCCTGGGCCTCGGTCAGCCCCACCCGCGCCAGCGGCGGGGTGAGAAAGATGGTGGAGGGCACCGCCACCCGATCCGCAGTGGAGCGCCGACCGCTGCCGAACAGCTGGTCAGCCACGATCCGGTTGTCGTCCAACGAGACGTAGGTGAACTGAGGTCCACCGTTGACATCGCCGAGCGCAGAGACCCCCTCCGCGCTGGTGCGCAGGTACTCATCGACGACGACGAACCCGCGCTCGTCCACCGCCACTCCGCCGCGCTCCAGCCCGAGGCTATCGGTGGCCGGTTCCCGGCCGAGCGCCAGGAGGACGGCATCGGCGCCGATCCGCTCCTCGCGGCCGTCGGCCGTGTAGGTCACCTCGGCTCGCTCTGGACCATCGGTGATCGAGGTGACGTCCGCACCCGAGGTGACCCGAACGCCGTCGCCGGCGAGAATGCCCACGGCGGTATCGGCCACATCCGGGTCCTCGTGCCGCAGCGGACGCTCGCCCCGGTCGAGCACGGTGACCGCAGCGCCGAAGTGGGCGAACATCGAGGCGAACTCAAGGCCGACATAACCCCCGCCGACCACGACCAGCGATTCCGGTAACGGACTGATGTGCTGCACCGTGGTGGAGTCGTGGATCCGGCCACCCACCCGGGCGCCCTCGACCGGCGGGACGGCGGGCCGGGAGCCGGTGTTGACCAGCACGGTCTCGGCGGTGATCCGGAGGGTCTCGGCTCCTCCGGCGACCAGGACCTCACGGTCACCGGTGAACTCCGCGTGCCCGGAGACCAGCAGCACCGAGTCGACCTCGTCGAGCAGCTGGAAGTTCTTGGCACGCATCGCACGGGTCAGGGTGTCGCGGCGCTGCACCGCAGCTGCGAAGTACTCCTCGGGGTCCTCCCCCCTCACGGCGCTGGTCGGCATCGTGCACGAGGATCTTCGTGGGCACACAGGCGATGTTGATACAGCTGCCGCCGACCATCTCGGCAGACTGTTCGACGAGGGCGACCCGCTTGCCGCTGCGGGCAGCGGTGCCGGCGAGAGTCTTACCACCCTTGCCCCAACCGAGCACCAGGAGATCGACCTGTTCGGTGTGGTCGGCCAAGCCGTGCTGAGTCGTCATACCTGGTCACGCTACTCGCGCCCGCGCCGGTCCGCGCCTCGGGCCCCCGGGTTCTCCTAGGATCGTGCCGATGGTGCCTCGTAGCAGCGGTCGGCAGGAGCACGGCGGGGATCGACAGCCGCGCAGGATGGTGCTGCTCTCGGTGCTCCTCGTGGTGGCAGGGTGCATCGCCGTGGCGGCCGACGCCGTGCTCATCGGCATCGTGGTGATCCTGATCTCCTGCGCGAACCTGCTGCTGTGGTCGGCGATCTGGATCGGGTCTCGGCGCACGCACCAGCCGGCCGAGACCGGCCGGGCACCGGGGTCGGACATCCCGATGGTGGTGATCGCGGCTGCCGTGCTGATGGGCCTGGGCAGTCTCGCGTTGTTCGTGTTCGCCCTCACCGCGTGGGACACCACCGGGCTGGCGACCCGGGTCTTGTACTCGCAACCGGTGGCGTTGGCGGCCAGCGCCATCGGCACAGCACTCTTCGGCGGCGGTGGCGTGCTGCTCCTCGTCCGGCGAGTGCGTGGCAGGCCGCCTCGGTGAGTGGTCCGGACGCCTGGCGGCCTCACCTGCACGCACCTGCGGCATCGTCAGGGCTGTGCCTATCATCGGCGGGATGCCCCACAACGCTCGCCGGCTGGTGGACCTGAGCCACACGATCCGCGCCGGGCTGGTCACCTACCCAGGGCTGCCTGGACCGCAGGTCGAACCGCACCTGAGCCGGTCGGACTCGACCGCACACTACGCACCGGGCACCACATTCAGCATCGAGACGATCACCATGGTCGGGAACACCGGCACCTATCTGGACACGGCGCACCACCGCTACGCCGACGGTGCTGACCTGGCCGGGTTGGACCTGGCGACCCTCGTGGACCTGCCCACCGAGGTGTTCCACCTGACCGAGCTGGCCACCCGCGGCATCGGCGCCTCGGCACTGGCCGGCCGCGAGCTGCCGGGAAAGGCCGTACTGCTGCACACCGGCTGGGACCGTCTGTTCGGGACGCCCGCCTACGGCGAGGACGCCCCGTTCCTTGCCGCCGACGGCGTTGCTCACCTCCTCGAGGCGGGCGCCACTCTGGTGGGGATCGACTCGGTCAACCTCGATGACACCTCCGCAGCCGCCGCCGGTGAGCGCCCTGCGCACACCGGCTTCCTCGGCGCTGGTGTGCACGTGCTGGAGCACCTGCGCGGACTCGGTGACCTGCCGGCGAGCGGGGCACGGCTGACCGTGGTGCCACCGAAGATCGAGGGCGTCGGCACCTTCCCGGTTCGGGCGTTCGCCTCGGTGCCGACGGTGCAGTGATGGCGCGCCGACGGCTCCCGCCCGGGCAACGTAAAGAGCTGCGGGAGGCCCGGCTGATGACGCTCATCGGGCTCGTCTTCGTCATCGGCGGTGGGTGGGGCATCAGCCAGGGCTCGCTCGGGCTCGGGATTGCCGCCGTGCTGTTCTTCGGCGCCTGCCTGCTCTACGGCATCATCAACTGGTGGTCCATCGAGGCCGAGTTGCGCGGGGTGGACCTCAAGGCCGCGGACGGCGCGTTCGGGATCGCGATCGTGGGGATCGCAGCGCTGCTCGGCCTGGGCTGCCTGGCGATGTTCGTCGTCTCCCTGATCGGCTGGAGCCAGTTCGGCTTCGCCACCACCGTCCGCTACCCGCGCATACTGGTGCTGGTGGCTTCCGCCGCCGGTGTGGTGCTGTTCCTCGGCGGATCGATAGCCCTGGTGATCCGCAAGGGCCGCCCGTTCGGCATCAAGTCCGCAGACAGCGAGGACACCACGGACCCCGACGACGAGGCCTGACCCTCCCGCGTTCGGACCACCGAAAGGTCCACCGGATCCGACTTTCGGGTGACGATCCTGGCCCGCTGCGGCACCTAACGTGCCCGGCATGTCCTCCTCCACCGCGGCTCAGCCGCAGCACCGGCCCACCGGCCGCGCCACCCCCGCACATGAGCCCACACCGCAGCCCGGAACCAGCGCACCTGCGCGTTCCGCCCGGCTGCACGGTCTGGATGCCCTGCGCGGCGGTGCCCTGCTGCTCGGAATCGTGCTGCACGCGCTGATGCCGTTCCTGCCGGAGTCCACGTGGATGGTGGTCGACTCCCGGCCATCCGCTCTGGCGGGGCCGATCGTGTTCGTGATCCATCTGTTCCGGATGGTGCTGTTCATGATGCTCGCCGGCTACTTCGGCTCGATGGTGCTGCACCGCCGCGGCACCCGCGCCTACCTGGGCGACCGGACCAAGCGCATCCTGCTGCCGGCGATCGTATTCTGGCCGGTCGCAGTGATGTCCACCTGGCTGATCTCCGCTCTGAACCTCCATCTGCGGGATCTCCCGCCGCCTCCGGCGGCCGAGGGCGCCAGCCTGTGGCTGATCTTCGGCCCTGGGGTGCTGTGGTTCCTCTGGACGCTGATGGAGGCAGTGCTGATCGTGGTGCTGGTCCGTGCCGTGCTGCTGCGCACCGTCGGGGCCGAACGTCTCGGCCGCGCAGCCAGGCGGCTCGGCCGGCTGCTCTCCTCCCCCGGTGCGGTGCTGCTGCCCGCTGTGCCCTACGCCGTCGGGCTGATACTGCAGGGCAGTATCAACGGCGGAACTCGGGAACCGCTGACCCTGATACCGGAGGCTTCCTCCCTGGTGACCTACGTGGGCGCGTTCGCCACCGGCTGGCTACTCTTCGCCCAGCGCGACAACCTGCACCGCCTCGCTGGGCAGTGGCCGGCGCACCTAGCCGCCGCCGTGGCAGGCACCGGGGTCGCCTACCTAGCCGTGGAACAGGAGTTCCCGTTGGCGATCGGGGCAGCAGTGCTCGCCGTGGCGGGCTGGTGCTGGGTGTACACGCTGCTCGGCGTGTGCGTGCGATACCTGCGCCGGGAGCGTCCGGCGTTGCGCTACCTGGCCGACTCCTCCTACTGGGCCTACCTGCTACACCTGCCGATCCTGCTGCTGTGCGAGCTAGTGCTTGTCGACCTGACCTGGCCGATGCCGGTCAAGGTCGGCCTCACCCTGGTGGTGACCATGGCACTGCTGCTGTCCAGCTATCACCTGCTGGTGCGGCCTCGGGCACTGGGTGCGTGGCTGAACGGGCGCCGCCACCCACTCAGGTAGGTGCCACTTGCCGTCGCCACCACGACGCCACACCGACAACGAGCGGGCAGCCACCCGGAGGAGGGGTCGCCGGGAGGCCACCGCCGAGGGCATGGGGACGACAACGGCCCGGGGTCAGAGTGGACCCCGGGCCGCAGGTCGGAACCGCGGGCTGGTGCTCAGAGCGCCGCCGGTGCCTCCACCCGACGCTCAGGGCGACGCAGTGCGCGCCGACGCCGGATCTTGCGGGGTGCGGCCGGGGCCTTGACGCTCGACAGTGTCCCGGGCCACGGCGGAGCGACGGTGGCCGGCAGGCCGGCGCCCGAGCAGGACCTGCCGGTCGTCTGGGCAGTGTGCGCAGGCACGGTGCCGTAGGCGGTCAGGTCGACCTGGCTGCGGCAGTGTGGGCAGACGTTCGGCGATCCGAACGAAGAACCGAAGAAGCTCATGGGAGTCTCAGCTTTCCAGACGGATCGCTGCGCAAGGAGAGAACGAGGCTAAGCAACGTGCGGGCACGTGGGTCACCACGCCACCTTATGGCAGCGATGTGGGGGATAAATGGATGGTGATGCCGTGCGGACCCGTCGGTTCATCGACCACCTCCAACACTACCCCAGAACGACCGGGCGAGAAAGCAGGTTTGCCGCGCCAGGGCAACGCAAACCGGGTGATGTGCCCCACCCGGTGCCGACCCCTCGGGAGGAACCGGACACCGTGCGGTGAAGCGCTATTGAATGTGGCCATCAGTCGATCTCGGTGTGGCAAATAAAACGACCGACTACTGCCAATTGGTCAGGTGGCCAGTTGGTGGCTGGCCCCCTTGAATACGTTCCGGGTCGCTCAGCTCAGGCGACTGCGGAAGGGCAGCACCGTGGTCGTCTCACCGCAGGGTGTGGTCCCCTCGCCCGGAGTCATGGAACCGGCCGGCGCCAGTATGCGCCCGGAGGAGCCTCAGCTAGCCGCAGCGAGCCGGTAGGCGTCGCCGTCACCCAGGACGAGCAGATCCTCGCTGACCTCGTGGTGCCATCAGCGAGCGATGTCGGGATCGGCCAGCCACGCTCGCACCAGGTCGAAGTCCTCGCGGCGCAGTCGGCGAAAGCTCCAGGTGGGGAGTCGATCGTCCACCTCACCCAGCCTATCGACTGCCCGCGCGCAGTTGCGGTCCGCTGTCGGGGGCGGGAGCCGGGAATATCACGTTGACCCTCCCCGCCGCTTCGGCCAGCCTGAGAGTTCTCGGACAGGACGCTGTCCAGCCACCCACTTCCTGCTCGGAGACCCCTATGCCCACCCTCCTGTGGATCGCGAGCGGCG
>DXBY01000350.1 GCA_019116305.1 Candidatus Ruania gallistercoris
CTGAAGCTGCACCAGTGCGGTCTGCCCAAGCAGATGGCGCTGGAGCTGTTCAAGCCGTTTGTGATGAAGCGTCTGGTGGATCTGAACCACGCGCAGAACATCAAGTCCGCCAAGCGGATGGTCGAACGCGCCCGCTCCGTGGTCTGGGACGTGCTGGAAGAGGTCATCACCGAGCACCCGGTGCTGCTCAACCGTGCGCCCACGCTGCACCGGCTGGGCATCCAGGCGTTCGAGCCGCAGCTGGTCGAGGGGAAGGCCATCCACCTGCACCCGCTGGTGTGTGGCGCCTTCAACGCCGACTTCGACGGTGACCAGATGGCCGTGCACCTGCCGCTGTCCGCAGAGGCGCAGGCCGAGGCGCGCATCCTGATGCTGTCCAGCAACAACATCCTGAAGCCGTCCGACGGCCGCCCGGTGACCATGCCCTCCCAGGACATGATCGTCGGTCTGTACCACCTCACCGTGGACAAGTCCGGCGAGCCGGTCGGCACCGGCCGGGCGTTCACGTCCGTGGCTGAGGCGCTGATGGCTTTCGACGCCGGTGAGCTGGACATCAACGCCCCGATCAAGATGCGGTTGCCCGATCTGGTGCCGCCGGCCGGCTGGGACCAGCCGGAGGGCTACACCGAGGGTGACACGGTGCTGCTGGAGACCACGCTCGGCCGGGCGCTGTTCAACGAGGCCCTGCCCGTGGACTACCCGTTCGTGAACGAGGTGGCGGACAAGAAGGCGATCTCCACGATCGTCAACGACCTCGCCGAGCGGTACCCGAAGGCGGTCGTGGCCGCGAGCCTGGACGCGCTCAAGGACGTCGGCTACTACTGGGCCACCCGGTCCGGGCTGACCATCGCGATCTCCGACGTCGCCACCCCGGCGAACAAGACGGAGATCCTGGAGTCCTACGAGACCAAGGCCGCGAAGGTCCAGGGCCAGTTCGACCGTGGTCTGCTCACCGACGACGAGCGCCGTCAGGAGCTCGTGGAGATCTGGAACGAGGCCACTGAGCAGGTCGCCGAGGCCATGCAGACCAACTTCACCGAGGACAACACGGTGAACCGGATGGTCACCTCCGGTGCCCGCGGTAACTGGATGCAGGTGCGCCAGATCGCCGGTATGCGTGGTCTGGTCGCCAACCCGAACGGTGAGATCATCCCGCGGCCGATCAAGTCGAACTACCGCGAGGGCCTGACCGTGGTGGAGTACTTCATCGCCACCCACGGTGCGCGTAAGGGTCTGGCCGACACCGCACTGCGGACCGCCGACTCCGGGTACCTCACCCGGCGCCTGGTGGACGTCTCCCAGGACGTGATCATCCGTGAGGACGACTGCGGCACCGAGCGGGGTCTGACCCTGCCGATCGTGGAGCAGCTGCCGAACGGGTCGACCCGCCGCGCAGACACGGTGGAGACCAGTGTCTACGGTCGCGCCCTGGCCGGTGCGGTCACCGGACCGGACGGCACAGTGCTCGGCGAGGGCGGCGACGATGTCGGTGACGTGCTCATCGACACCCTCGTGGCCGCCGGCGTGGAGCAGCTCAAGGTGCGCTCCGTGCTCACCTGCGAGTCCCGCGTGGGTACCTGCGCCAAGTGCTACGGCCGCTCGCTGGCCACCGGGAAGCTGGTGGACATCGGTGAGGCCGTCGGCATCATCGCCGCCCAGTCGATCGGTGAGCCCGGTACCCAGCTGACGATGCGGACGTTCCACACCGGTGGTGTGGCCAGCGCCGAGGACATCACGCAGGGTCTGCCGCGTGTGGCCGAGCTGTTCGAGGCCCGCACCCCCAAGGGTGAGGCTCCGATCAGCGAGGTGGCCGGCCGGGTCACCATCGAGGACACCGACCGTGCCCGGAAGATCGTCATCACCCCCGACGACGGTACCGAGGACGTGTCCTACCAGGTCACCCGCCGTGCCCGCTCGCTGGTGCACGACGGCGACCATGTGGCCGTCGGCCAGCAGCTGGTGGCCGGTGCGGTGGACCCGAAGAAGGTGCTGCGGATCCTCGGTCCGCGTGCGGTGCAGAAGCACCTGGTGGACGAGGTGCAGGACACCTACCGCTCCCAGGGTGTGGACATCCACGACAAGCACATCGAGGTCATCGTGCGGCAGATGCTGCGCCGGGTGACCGTGCTGGACTCCGGGGCCTCGAACCTGCTGCCGGGTGAGCTCGCCGAACGGGCCCGGTTCGAGGACGAGAACCGGCGTGTGGTCTCTGAGGGCGGTCAGCCGGCCTCGGGTCGTCCGGAGCTGATGGGCATCACCAAGGCGTCGCTGGCCACGGACTCGTGGCTCTCGGCGGCCTCCTTCCAGGAGACCACCAAGGTGCTCACCGAGGCCGCGATGAGCGGTCGCAGCGACGCGCTGATGGGCCTGAAGGAGAACGTGATCCTCGGTAAGCTCATCCCGGCCGGCACCGGTCTGCCCCGGTACCGGAACATCCGGGTGGAGCCCACGGAGGAGGCCAAGGCCGAGCTCTACCCGAGCTTCGGTTACGACGAGATCGACTACGGTCCGATGACCGACGGCGGCGACGCGATCGCCCTGGAGGAGCTGGACCTGGGCCGCGGCTACGAGGCGGACTTCCGCTGAGCCAGCCCGGCTGAGAGGCGACGGCCCGGTACCCGCATGGGTGCCGGGCCGTCGCTCTGTCTACCCCCTCGGCGCCGCCCACGCCCCGCCCACTGGCCGTGAATCGATTCAGTCGTTACTCGCCGCGCTCAGTAGTGTTCTGCGGTAACGTCCGAGCGCGGGAAGTAACGAATGCTCGGCGGGCTCCGGCGCCTGGGTTGTGGTGGTCGGCAGCGGCAGCAGCCGTGCCGTGGACGCCCGCGGAGCAGCCTGCGACGAACCGCACGAAGCGGCGATGGAGGGGGACCGCTAGTGAGCCAGGGGAGTGTGGCCGACCTGCGTGGTGCGCAGCGGGTGCTCTGCTTCGGTGCCACCGGGTCCGGCAAGTCCACGGCGGCCGCGAGGATCGGCACCTACCTCGACCTCCCGGTCACCCTGGTGGACGACATCTGCTGGCTCCCCGGTTGGCAGAAGCGGCCCGCGCAGGAGCAGCACGAGATCATCACCGCCCGGTTGGACGAGCCGTCGTGGGTGTTCGACTCCATCTACCGCCCGCAGCGTTCTCACGCCCTGGCACGGGTGGATGTGATCGTGGCACTCGACTATCCGCGGCACCTCTCGCTGTGGCGTCTGCTGCGCCGCACGGTGCGCCGGATCCGCACCCGGGAGCTCGTCTGCAACGGGAACGTGGAGACCTGGCAGCTGATGCTGGCGCGGGACTCAATCATCTGGTGGCACTTCCGGAGCTGGCGCAGGAAACGGGAGCAGATGCGGGCCTGGCATGCGGATCCGGATGCGCCGCCGGTGATCCTGCTCCGGCATCCGCGGGAGTTCTTCCGGCTCTTCGCCGAGCTCTGAGGCTGGTGCGCACCCGTGGCTTCGGGTGCGGGCGGCCGACGGCGGTGCCCGCCGGGCGAGTGCAGGTCACCCGGGGGTGCCGCCTGGCCGACGGCGGAGCGCGCCGGGCGAGTGCAGGTCACCGGTGGTGCAGCCCGCCCGAGGCGAGCAGCGTGTACTGGCGGACCCGCTCCCGGCCTAGTGAATCGCCGGGATCGGCGCGCAGTGCCGGGTGTGTGACCAGCTCCACCTCGCCGACCTCCGGCTCCACCGCCGGGCCAGGTCCCGGTGAGAGGCCGTACCCGTCGCCTGTTCTCTGCGGCGAAGTGATGGCTCCCTCTGTCCCGCCTGCCCGGAGCAGTCCCGGGAGTCCGGCGAGGAACGCCGGCACCGCTGCGGCATCCGGCACCTCGGTGACCAGCACTTCCGGAAGAGTCACGCCTGCCACCGCTGCGGCCGCCACGGCCTGCTCGTGCGCAGCGGTCTGTGCTGCAGTCAGCCCTGCCGGGGCGCGCCGCGGCAGCCGGAACCGAAGCCGGTAGTGCGCCGCCACAGTGATCGCCTCCGCCACCACCCCACCCGAGCGCACCGCCTGTTCACCCAGTCCGTAGAGCGCGGCGGTGTGCAGATCCAGGTGCACGGGGGAGTGGCCGGCGGCGATCATTGCCTCCACCTGCGCGGTGATCAGCGCGGCCACCCGATCGGTATCCGCGCCGGCGATGTCGCCCGGAGCCAGTTGTACATGCACACCGAGTTCGACGATGCCGTCCAGAGCGGCCATCGCACGCAGCGCTCCCGGCGCGCGCACCAGCACGGACGCCGCGGTCAGGTGACCCGCCCTCGCCAGGGCGAGGACGCCGTCGTCGATCGCCGTGGACTGGCCGACATCATCGGCCACCACCCGGAGCCGGACGTCCGCAGTCACGGGGTGCGTCCGCCGGTGTCCTCCGTGGTATCCACGGCGCCTGGCCTCGCCGGCCCATCTGAGGTAGCGGAGGCGGACTGAGGCTCGCCGCGCTGACCTCCGATCGCGTCGGTGACCTCAGTTGATGCTGCAGCACCACCCGAACCATCGCCACCGGTCCGCGCCTGCTCCACCACGCGCCGGTCGAACCGGACGAAGAAGGACAGCACGGCGGCGATCCCCACCAGCACTGCCGGGAACACCGAGATGAGGAACCGAGAGGCCTCACCGGGTTGCGGACCGGGCTCGTCACCGCTGACGAAGCCGAACATCGCGGTCACCGCCAGGAACGCGAGCGACTTGACCCAGGCGTTCAACCGGTTGAAGAACCCGAACGCGGCCAGGAACATCCCCTCCCGCCGGTTCCCGGTGCGCGCTGCGTCCTCGTCCAGCAGCCGCGCGACGATCAGGTCCATCGTGGCCATCACCCCGCTGTAGCCCAGGCCCACCAGCGCCCCGATCGCGATCGCTGCCGACAGCTGCGTGGCCAGCGACATCAGCCCCAGCGCACCGGCCAGCACCAGCAGCGCGATCCGCCAGATCCGCTCCGGACCGAACCGGCGGACCAGCGAGGTCCACAACAGCAGGCACAGTGCGCTGATCCCGATCACCGTGGCGAGCAGGTAGGTGGCGTGGCCCCCCGGTAGCTCGAGGGTGTACTCGACGAAGAACGCCACTGCGGCGATCACCAGCGCCATCCCCGCCGAGTAGGCGCCCCCGGTCAGCGCGATCAGCCAGAACTTGCGCTGGGACAGGATGGTCTTGACCGTGTCCCACAGCCGCGGCGGCGCCACCTGCCACGCTGCCGGGTCCTCCCGAGCCCCGGTGGCGCAGACGATGATCACCACCACCGCCAGCACCGCGAGGATTAGCGCCGTGGCGGAGTAGCCGATCTGGTCGGCCACCAGCGGCACCATCGCCACGGACAGGATCATCGCCACCAGCTGGAAGCCCTGCCGCATCGAGTTCGCCACCGCCCGGCGCTTCTCGGCCGGGAATAGCTCGGGCAGCAGCGCGCCGTAGTTGGCGTTCACCAGCGAGTCGGACGTGCCGGTGAGCACGGTGAAGATCGCGAACCACGCCACCAGTGCGGCTCCCTCCAGCTCCGGAGGTGAGTAGAACAGCACGAACGAGATGCCCAGGACCGGCGCCCCGATCAGCATCCACGGCCGGCGTCGCCCCCACCGGGTGCGGGTTCGGTCGGAGAGGTAGCCGTAGACGGGATTGTCCACGGCGTCGATCACTGCGTAGACCGCAAGCACGGCGGCATAGGCGCGCGTGGACATCCCGAGCTCGTTGATGTAGAAGAACGCCATG
The DNA here is from genome assembly GCA_019116305.1 of Candidatus Ruania gallistercoris. Taxonomy (GTDB): domain Bacteria; phylum Actinomycetota; class Actinomycetes; order Actinomycetales; family Beutenbergiaceae; genus Ruania; species Ruania gallistercoris. The sequence goes on from DXBY01000350.1 coordinate 5,684, forward strand.
AACGCGGTGAACATGTTGATCGGCAACGAGGTGCCGAACATGCCGACGGCGTAGCGCGCCGGGGCAGTGCGGCGCACCGGGGCTGCCTCGGCCGTGGCGGCGGGCGTGCCGCTCCTTGTTCGCACGCTGTCACTGTGCCACGCTGAAGGTTGAATCGGGGCGGAATGGTGCCCGGGTCTCCGCGGCCGCCGGTGCGGCCGGCCAGTCGTTCCCCACCATCGACGTGGCGGGGACCACACAGGCCTGGCTTTGACGCGGTTACCGCGCGCGGAGTACTCTGGTCGGCAGTGCCCGCTCTGTCGGGCTCTCGCGTGCGCGCAACACGGTAAGGATTCGTCCACGAGTTCTGGCCCGGCGTGCGGTGGTTCTCCGCCAGCTGGACGCGAGCACGACCCCCCACTTTTTCTCGGTTGGTCGTGCGGCGAGCCCAGAAGGCGGCGACACACCCGAGCGCGGGGGTCTTCTCGGGGTGGATCTGAGCCGGTGCCCCGCGCCGGAACCATCGATCGGCCCCCGATCACCCAGAGCAGTCAATCGTTCGAGACGGAGAAGTAGTGCCCACCATCCAGCAGCTGGTCCGCAAGGGCCGCAGCGCACGGGTCGGCCAGACCAAGACGCCGGCGCTGAAAGGTAGCCCGCAGCGTCGTGGCGTCTGCACCCGCGTGTACACGACCACCCCGAAGAAGCCGAACTCCGCACTCCGCAAGGTGGCGCGTGTGAAGCTCTCCAACGGCACCGAGGTCACCGCCTACATCCCCGGCGTGGGCCACAACCTGCAGGAGCACTCCATCGTGCTCGTGCGCGGTGGACGTGTGAAGGACCTGCCGGGTGTGCGGTACAAGATCGTGCGCGGTGCGCTGGACACCCAGGGTGTGCGTGGGCGGCAGCAGGCCCGTAGCCGTTACGGCGCGAAGAAGGAGAAGAAGTAATGCCTCGTAAGGGCCCGGCCCCGAAGCGGCCGCTGACCCCGGACCCGGTGTACGGGTCCAGCACCGTGACCCAGCTGGTGAACCGCGTCCTGGTGGATGGCAAGAAGTCCACCGCGCAGCGGATCGTCTACGGCGCCCTGGACGGGGTGCGGGACAAGACCCAGTCCGACCCCGCCGTCGTGCTCAAGCGTGCACTGGAGAACGTGCGCCCCGCGCTCGAGGTGCGTTCGCGCCGCGTGGGTGGCGCCACGTATCAGGTCCCGGTCGAGGTGCGTACCTCCCGGCAGACCACCCTCGCGCTGCGCTGGCTCGTGGACTACGCCCGGGTGCGCCGGGAGAAGAGCATGACCGAGCGCCTGATGAACGAGATCCTCGACGCTTCGAACGGCCTCGGTGCCGCGGTGAAGCGCCGCGAGGACACGCACAAGATGGCCGAGTCCAACAGGGCCTTCGCGCACTACCGCTGGTGAGTGGCCAGGGCGCGCCCGCAGGGTGCGCCCGACCGCCGGCATCGACCTCGCTCGTTACGACCAGAAGAGAGCAACTGTGGCACAGGACGTGCTGACCGACCTGACCAAGGTCCGCAACATCGGGATCATGGCGCACATCGACGCCGGGAAGACCACCACCACTGAGCGGATCCTGTACTACACCGGGGTGAACTACAAGCTCGGTGAGACCCACGACGGTGCCTCCACCACCGACTGGATGGAGCAGGAGAAGGAACGCGGCATCACCATCACCTCCGCCGCGGTGACCTGCTTCTGGGACGACAACCAGATCAACATCATCGACACCCCCGGGCACGTCGACTTCACCGTCGAGGTGGAGCGTTCGCTGCGCGTGCTCGACGGTGCCGTGGCGGTCTTCGACGGCAAGGAGGGCGTGGAGCCCCAGTCCGAGACCGTGTGGCGGCAGGCGGACAAGTACGAGGTGCCGCGCATCTGCTTCGTGAACAAGATGGACAAGCTCGGTGCGGACTTCTACCACACCGTGGACACCATCATCTCCCGGCTGGGTGCGACCCCGCTGGTGATGCAGCTGCCGATCGGCGCCGAGTCCGACTTCGTCGGCGTGGTCGACCTGATCGCGATGAAGGCGCTGGTCTGGGAGGGCGACGCCAAGGGCGATGTGAGCCTGGGCGCCGCGTACGAGACCCGGGAGATCCCGGCCGAGCTGCAGGCGAAGGCGGAGGAGTACCGCACCAAGCTCGTCGAGCAGGTCGCCGAGGCCACCGAAGAGCTGATGGAGAAGTACCTCGAGGGCGAAGAGCTCACCAACGAGGAGATCGTGGCCGGTGTCCGCGAGCTCACCGTCACCTCCCAGGCCTACCCGGTGTTCTGCGGTTCCGCGTTCAAGAACCGCGGCGTGCAGCCGATGCTGGACGCTGTGATCGCCTACCTACCCTCGCCGATGGACGTGCCCGCGATGCGCGGTCACGACCCGAAGGACGAGGAGAAGGAGCTCACCCGGAAGGCCGGCGAGGACGACCCGTTCTCGGCGCTGGCGTTCAAGATCGCCACCCACCCGTTCTTCGGCACGCTCACCTTCATCCGCGTCTACTCCGGTACCGCCAAGCCGGGTACCCAGGTGCTGAACGCCACCAAGAACAAGAAGGAGCGCATCGGGAAGCTGTTCCAGATGCACGCCAACAAGGAGAACCCGGTGGAGGAGCTGCACGCCGGGCACATCTACGCCGTCATCGGCCTGAAGGACACCACCACGGGCGACACGCTCAGTGCGCTGGACGCGCCGGTGGTGCTGGAGGCGATGAGTTTCCCGGAGCCGGTGATCTTCGTGGCGATCGAGCCGAAGACCAAGGGCGACCAGGACAAGCTGTCCACGGCGATCCAGAAGCTGGTGGCCGAGGACCCGACCTTCACCGTGTCCCTGAACGACGAGACCGGCCAGACCGAGATCGGCGGGATGGGCGAGCTGCACCTGGACGTGTTCGTGGACCGGATGCGGCGTGAGTTCAAGGTCGAGGCCAACGTCGGCAAGCCGCAGGTGGCCTACCGCGAAACGATCCGCCGCACGGTGGAGAAGCTCGACTTCACCCACAAGAAGCAGACCGGTGGGTCCGGGCAGTTCGCGAAGGTGCAGATGACCTTCGAGCCGCTGGACTCCGAGGCCGGTGAGATGTACGAGTTCGAGAACAAGGTCACCGGTGGCCGGATCCCGCGCGAGTACATCCCCAGCGTGGACGCCGGTGTGCAGGATGCGATGACCGGTGGCGCGCTCGCCGGTTACCCGCTCGTGGGTATCAAGGCCACTCTGCTCGACGGCGCCTACCACGACGTCGACTCGTCGGAGATGGCCTTCAAGATCGCCGGTTCGATGGCTCTCAAGGAAGGCGTCAAGCGCGCCGACCCGGTGCTGCTCGAGCCGGTCATGGACGTCGAGGTGCGCACCCCGGAGGAGTACATGGGGGACGTCATCGGCGACCTGAACTCCCGGCGTGGCCAAATCCAGTCGATGGAGGACGCCAGCGGTGTTAAGGTGGTTCGCGCCTTGGTGCCGTTGACCGAGATGTTCGGCTACATCGGCGACCTGCGTTCCAAGACGCAGGGCCGTGCGGTGTACTCGATGCAGTTCAGCAACTACGCCGAGGTTCCTCGCAACGTTGCCGAAGAGATCATCAAGAAGACCCGGGGCGAGTAGTCCCACTGGTCGACCAGTACGATCACCAACAACCGACCCGTAGGACGCGTACGCCCCACGTGGTGACAACCGTCGCCGCAGCAGCTGCGCACAACTACCCGAGTTCCAGGAGGAACACCAGTGGCGAAGGCCAAGTTCGAGCGGACCAAGCCGCACCTCAACATCA
>DXBY01000351.1 GCA_019116305.1 Candidatus Ruania gallistercoris
GCTGCCTTCCACTCCGCCATCAGGTCGCGGTACGCGATCGTGGTCGGACCCCAGTCGGTGGAGGTGGAGAGCGCCTCGGCGCGGGTGATCAGCCGCTCCTTGATCTCCTTCGCCTGGCCGTGCGTCTTGTCCAGCTCGGCGAAGTACTGCCGGCGGTGCCGGTCGAACTGGGACCGGGAGGCGGCGAACCGCTTCCAGAGCGCATCCTCGCTCGGGCGGTCCAGTCGCGGACCCGCCTTCTGCGCCTTCTTCCACTCCTCCAGCAGCGCACGTAGCTGTTCGCCCTGGGCCCGCCACTGCATCCGGGCGGGGTCGGTGGCCGCGATGGCCTCGGCCCGCTCCACGATGGCGGTGCGCTCCTCGAGCGCCTGGGCACGCGCCTTCTCCCGTTCGGCGGTAATCTCCCGACGGCGTTCCTTGGCCTGCTCGCGCAGCTCCTCCAGTCGAGTACGCAGGCCGTCCAGATCACCGACGGCCGCCGGTTCGGCAAGCGCTTCGGTCAGGCTGTGCAGGGTGCCATCGATATCCTTGATGGTCAGCTGCGGCAGCCGGGTGCCGAAGAGGTCCACCTGCGCCTTCAGGTCCAGGTAACGACGGATGTACAGGGAGAGTGCCTCGTCCTCACTGACGTCCGGGAACTGACCGACCACCCGCTCACCGCTGTTCTCCCGCACGTAGACGGTGCCGTCCTCGGCGACTCGGCCGAAGGCGTGTGCTGCGGCGACCTCAGCCGGGTCCATTGCCGGCGCCTCCGGCTCGGTGACCGGGGTGACCGGAGCCGAGGCTGCAGGAGTGGGCGCCGGCGCACCGCCGGCCGGGGGCGCCGGTCGCGGCTTTGCCATCATCTTCGGGGTGGGGATCTGTGCCGGGGTGGGGATCTGTGCCGGAGTGGGCTTCTGAGCCGTAGCGGGCGCTGCGGTGGGCGCCTCCTCGGTAGCAGGCTGCTCAGGCGTGGGGTCCTCGGTAGCAGGCTGCTCAGATGTCGCCTCCTCGGCAGCGGGCTGCTCAGGCGCCTCGTCCGCGGAACTAGCCTGCTCAGCTGTGGCCTCAGCCGACGTGGGCTGTGCCGCCGCCTCAACCTCGGGCGCAGCCGCCGCCTCGTCGGTGCCGGTGGCAGGAGCGTCGGGCAGGTTCTGCTCGTTCACAGGAGTCTCACTCGTCTCGGTGGCCGTGGCTTGGTCAGGTCGGGGCTGCTCGGTCACTGGATGTCCACACTCTCGATGATGACGTTCTCGGCCGGTCGGCCGTCACTACTGCCGTCGGCGGTCCCGGCGGCACCGATCTGCTCAAGTATCTCCAGGCCCTCGGTGATCTGCCCGAACACGGTGTACCCACCGGCTTCGTCGCTGGGCAGGCTGACCTCGTTGAACACCAAGAAGAACTGCGAGCCCATGCTCTCGCCGTTACCTGCCTGACGAGCCATCGCCAACGTCCCGGCGGGGTAGACGTCGTCGGTCGGGGCGTTCTCCACCGGCCCGAAGGAGTACCCCGGTCCACCCGAGCCGGTGGCGGTCGGATCGCCGCACTGCAGCAACGAGTCCGGCAGCAGCCGGTGGCAGGCCGTCCCGTCGAAGTAGCCGTCACCGGCGAGCATCAGGAACGAGGACACCGCCTGCGGGGCATCGGCACCGGCGAGCGTGACCGCGATGTCGCCCAGGTTCGTCTGGATGGTGGCCTGCCACTCGGTGTCCAGGGCATCGGTCTCCGGCGGGGGAGCGGAGTAGGGCTCCGGCTGCGTGGTCGGCAAAGGCTCCAACGAGGAGTCCTCACTCGAACTCGTCTGCTCACCGGATGGCATCGGCTCGGCGGGCGTGGGCGAGGCCTGCGGTGCGTCCTCGCCCTGCTGGGTCACGATCAGCGCGATCGCCCCAGCCACGATCAGCACACCCGCCACGGTCGCCGCGATGATCCGGTTCCGCCGGGCGACCCGAGCGGCCCGAGCCTGACGCTCCAACCGCTTCTGGTACCGACGGCGGGCGTACTCCCGCTCCCGCTTGCTCGGGGACACCCCGCCTCCTTCATCGTCGATCATGGTCGCGGGCGCAGCTCCACCGGCTCCGCCCAGCGCAGGGATCGCAGCACAACGAGTGCTGGCCTGGCCAATACTAGGCAACGCTGCCACATCGATCCGCACCACGGGGCCCACGCCGGGGTTACGGGATGGTCACAACTGCCCGCACGGGCACCCCGCCACGAGGATTCGACCCCGGTACGCGCCGCGCCGGAGCGATGGGAGGATAGCGGTATGGCACGAATCGCACCCCTGTCCGGATTCCCCGAATGGCTGCCTGCTGGTCGGATCGTGGAGACGACAATCCTCGATCAGGTGCGCCGGGTGTTCGAGCTGCACGGCTACGCCGGGATCGAGACCCGGGCAGTAGAACCCTTGGAGCGGCTGTTGAGCAAGGGGGAGACCTCCAAGGAGGTGTACCTGCTCCGCCGGCTTCAGGCCGAGGAGGAGGAGACCGGCGGCCGGTCCCTGGGCCTGCACTTCGACCTCACCGTGCCGTTCGCCCGGTACGTGTTGGAGAACTCCGGGCAGCTGTCCTTTCCGTTCAAGCGCTACCAGATCCAGCGAGTCTGGCGCGGGGAACGCCCCCAGGACGGCCGGTTCCGGGAGTTCACCCAGGCGGACATCGACGTGGTGGGGGCGGACACGCTGCCGTTCCACTACGAGGTGGAGATGCCGCTGGTGATCGCGGAGGCGTTCAGTGCCCTGGCCGGGATCGGGCTGCCGCCGGTGCGGATCCAGGTGAACAACCGCAAGGTGTCCCAGGGGTTCTACGAGGGTCTCGGCATCGAGGACGTGGACGGTGTGCTGCGCACGATCGACAAGCTGGACAAGATTGGCGCCGACGGTGTGCGCACCGCGCTGCAGCGGGACAACGGAGCCACGGCGGAGCAGGCTCAGGCATGTCTGGACCTGGCCGCGATCTCCGGTGACGACGCCCGGGTGGCCGAGCGGGTGCGCGCCCTCGGTGTCACCTCGGACCTGCTCGAGGAGGGGCTGACCGAGCTGATGGACCTGGTCCAGACCGCGCAGCGGCAGCGCCCCGGTGTGGTGGTGGCCGATCTGCGGATCGCCCGTGGCCTGGACTACTACACCGGCACGGTCTACGAGACGGTGCTCGTGGGGCACGAGAACCTGGGGTCGATCTGCTCCGGTGGCCGGTACGACTCCCTCGCTGCGGACGGGGCGAGGACCTACCCCGGAGTCGGGTTGTCCATCGGGATCTCCCGGCTGGTGTCCCGGATCCTGACCGAGGGCATCGCTGCGGCCACCCGCCCGGTGCCCACTGCGGTGCTGGTCGCGGTGAGTGAGGAGGCGCACCGGCAGGAGAGCACCGAGGTCGCCAGCGCGCTGCGCGCCCGGGGCATCCCCACCGACGTCGCACCGACGGCGGCCAAGTTCGGCAAGCAGATCCGGTTCGCGGACCGCCGCTCGATCCCGTTCGTGTGGTTCCCCGGGGAGAGCAACCACGAGGTCAAGGACATCCGCTCCGGTGAGCAGGTGGCAGCGGACCCAGCCACCTGGTCACCGCCGGCCGAGGACCTCTGGCCACGGGTGGTCCCGGCTGAGTAGCCGAGAACGCGCGAACGCCCGCCGGTGCTGCTGTCCCGGCGGGCGTTCGCGGTCGCGGTCAGCGCGCGGAGTCGTGGCTCTTGCGCCGGAACCCGTCCCGGCGCCCGCCCGGGCCACGCGGGGAGTCCGGTCCACGGCGTCGGTCTGAGCGGGGACCGCCCGGGTGCCGCCGGTCGGCACCGGCGCGGCCACGCGGGCCCTCGTCCGGGCGGATCCTCAGCTGCTGCCCGGCCACCCGGGCGGTACCGATCCGGCGCAGCGCCTCACCACCGGGCTCCGTGGTGATCTGCACCAGAGAGAACCGGGAGAAGATGGAGATCTTGCCCAGGTCGCTGCCGCGCAGACCGCCCTCACCGGTGATCGCGCCGACGATGTCCTGCGGGCGCACTCCGTGGCTGTGTCCGACGGCCACCCGGTACACCGTGCCCGGCCCGGAGAACTGCGCGGGGCCGTTCACCCGGGCACCGCCCCGTGGGCCGTTGCGCCGGTCGCTGCGGTACTCGCCGCCTCGGCCGGAGTCCGGTTCGAAACTCTGGGTGGGGATCTCCTCCTCGTCCCGGGAACGCTGCGGACCCTCATCACCCACGCTGCGGGCGAGCAGCGCGGCTGCGGCGGTGAGCGGATCGCCCTCACCCACATGCGCCTCGAGCAGGCCTCGGTACAGTTCCAGGCGGCCCGCGGACACCCGGGCCGGCAGGTCCTGCAGCACCCGGCGGGCCCGGTGCTCGCTCACCTGTGCCGGCGTCGGGATCGCCGCCTCGGTCATCGTGGCCCCAGTGTGCCGTTCGATCATCCGCAGCCGGCCCCGCTCCCGCGGGGTGAAGAAGGTCAGCGCCTGTCCGGTGCGGCCGGCCCGGCCGGTCCGCCCGATCCGGTGCACGTACGCCTCGGCCTCCCGAGGGATGTCGAAGTTGACCACCAACCCGATCCGGTCCACGTCCATCCCGCGCGCGGCCACATCGGTCGCCACCAGCACCCGCACCAGCCCGGTGCGCAGCCGTTCGATGATCCGCTCCCGGTCCCGCTGCGCCACGTCCCCGCTGATCGCGGCCGCGGACACACCGCGCTCGGCCAACGCATTACCGACCTCTTCGGCGGTCTGCCGGGTGCGCACGAACACCACGGCTGCCTCGGCGTCGGAGGTGGCCAGCACCCGTGCCAGGGCACCGACCTTGTGCCGGAACGGTACGACGGCGTAGGTCTGGTTGATCGTCGCGGTCGTGGAGGAGGGGCGTGAGGTGGCCACCTCCACGGGGTCGTTCATGTGCTCGCGAGCCACCGCCCGGATCGCCCGGGGCATCGTGGCCGAGAACAGCGCCGTCTGCCGGGTCGGGGCCGCGGAGGCGAGGATCCGGTCGACATCTTCGGCGAACCCCATCCGGAGCATCTCGTCGGCCTCGTCGAGAACCAGGTAGCCGAGCTCGGTCAGGTCCAGGGCGCCCTTGTCCAGCATGTCGATCACCCGGCCAGGGGTGCCCACCACGATCTGCGCACCCTCGGACAGTCCGCGCAGCTGCGGCCCGTACGGGGCGCCGCCGTAGATCGCCAGCACCCGGGCGAGACCGCGTGGTGCCATCGACTCCACCGCGTCGGCCACCTGGATGGCCAGCTCCCGGGTGGGCACCAGCACCAGGGCCTGTACACGGCGGGCCGCCCGCTCCAGGCCGGCCAGCATCGGCAGCGCGAACGCGGCGGTCTTTCCGGTGCCGGTCTGGGCGACCCCGGTCACGTCCCGTCCGGCGAGCAGCGCCGGGATGGTCGCGGCCTGGATCTCTGTGGGTGTGCTGAAGCCGAGGCGCTGCACAGCGGCGAGCAGGTCGGGCGGCAGGTCGAGGTCGGCGAAGGTCAGGGCGTCGCCGGGGCCATCGGTCGGGGACACGCGGGCAGGAACAGTTGTCACAGCAGACATCAGCACTTTCATCGGGTTGGAGGCGGCGGACCGGTAGGCCCTGCTCCGCCTCAGCCCGACGTCCGCGATCGCCTCGTGCGACCGGGCCAGCCACGTCAGCGGCTGGAACGTCCGGACTCTCAGGTGCTGCGTCCGGAGGATAAAGGGGCATGTTCGCGGGATCTGCGCTCCACGTGCTTCCCAGTGTACGGGTCCGGGGCCGATCACACCGGGACTGTGCCCAACCTCACCTCACGCGCGGGCAGTCAGACACCTGGCATGATCGCCGCATGGACGATGTGCTCCGGTCCCTGCGGGAGGCCATCGACGGTGCTGCCCTGCCGCTGGAGCTGCCCGAGGCTGCCGCGGCCCGGACAGCGCGCCAGCAGCTGACCGACCAGCTGGCCGACTATCTGATTCCCCGGGCGGCCTCGTTGGACGCCCCGCTGCTGACCGTCGTCGGCGGTTCCACCGGTGCCGGCAAGTCCACCTTGGTGAACGCCCTGGTGGGGGAGGTACTCACCCGGACCGGCGCCATCCGGCCGACCACCCGCAACCCGCTGCTGATCCACCACCCGGAGGATGAGGGATGGTTCACCGAGGAGCGGATCCTGCCCCACCTGCCCCGGCTGCGCACTCCGGGTCCCGGTGAGGAACCGCCGTCGGGCAGTACCGCCCCGGTGCTCCGGCTCGCCGCCAGCAGGAGCGTCGGCCCCGGACTGGCGCTGCTGGACGCCCCGGACATCGACTCCGTAGTGGACGCGAACCGGCTGCTGGCCGCCCAGCTACTCGCCGCGGCGGACCTGTGGTTGTTCGTGACCACCGCCCACCGGTACGCCGACGCAGTGCCCTGGGACCTGCTGCGGGAGGCGGCCGCCCGGGAGGTGGTGATCGCTGTGGTGCTGGACCGCGTACCGCCGCCGGTGCAGGAGGAGGTCAACGCGGACCTGGCCGGGATGCTCGCCGACCACGGCCTCGGCGAGGCACCGCTGTTCCTGCTGCCGGAGACCGAGCTGGACGTGCGTGGCATGCTGCCCGACGCGGCGGTGGCCGAGCTCCGGGCCTGGCTCCAGGAGCTCACCGAGGATGCCGCAGCACGAGGCCAGGTGGCCCGGCGCACCCTGGCCGGAGCGATCCGCGCCGCGACCACCTCGGCGGTCTCGATCACCGCCGCGGTCGATGCGCAGACAGCGGCCGCGCAGGATCTGCACGAGCAAGTAGCGGAGATCTTCGACGTCACCGAGCTGCTCTCCCGGGTGGCCGACGGCGCGCTGCTGCGCGGGGAGGTGCTCTCCCGGTGGCAGGACTTCGTCGGCACTGGGGAGTTCTTCCGGTCCGTGGAGGCCGGCGTCGGTCGGATCCGCGACCGGGCGACGGCGTTCCTCACCGGGAAGCCGCGTCCGGCCCGTCGGGTCGCACACGCGTTGGAACACGGTCTGCACAGTGTGCTCACCGAGCAGGCGGACCAGGCCGCCTACCGCGCCTACAGCCAGCTCTGGCAGCAGCCCGCCAGCCGTCCGATGCTCACCGGCCCGGAGCTGGAGCGGGCTGCGGAGACGTTCTCCGCCGATGCCGCGGCCGCGATCCGGGACTGGCAGCGCTACGTGCTCGAGCTGGTGCGCACCGAAGGGCAGGACAAGCGGTTCACCGCCCGGATGCTGGCGTTCGGGGTGAACGGCGTGGCGGTGGTGCTGATGGTGCTCGCCTTCGCCTCCACCGGCGGCCTGGTCGGCGCCGAGGTCGCGATCGCCGGCGGCACAGCGGTGGTCGCGCAGAAGCTGCTGGAGGCAATCTTCGGTGACCAGGCGGTGCGGCGGCTGGCGGAGAACGCTCGGCGCGACCTCGCCGAGCGAGTCACCGCCCTGTTCGAGGGCGAAGCCGGCCGGTTCACGGTGCTGCTGCCGAACCCGCGCGGTACGGCCGCTTCTGCGGACCGGATCCGGGCCGCGGTGGCCGATCTCGATCGCGCCGCGGAGGAGCTGCGATGAGGCGGTCGACCGGCTCGCTGGCCGAGCAGATCACCGCTCTGCAGCGGGCCACCGACCTGGCCGAGGAGGTCCGGCGGGCCGCGGGCGGCACCGATACCGCGCTGCACACCGCAGTCCAGGCTGCCCGCGGTGCCTACGCCCGGGCTGGCGAACGTCTGGAGCTCTCCGCCGAGCACACGGTGGTGGCCCTGGCCGGGGCGACCGGGAGCGGGAAGTCGTCCCTGCTGAACCGGCTCGCCGGTGAACAGGTCGCCACCGTCGGCGCCCGCCGGCCGACAACTGCCCAGGCGCAGGCGGTGATCTGCCGCGGCGGGGCGGACACCGATCCGGGTGAGCTGTTGGACTGGCTCGGCGTATCCCGCCGCACCGAGGTCCACCACGACCGGCTCGCCGGCACAGTGCTGATCGACCTACCCGATGTGGACTCGCTGCGCCGGGATCACCACCTGCGCGCCGAGCACCTCACCGAGCGGGCCGATGTGCTGCTGTGGGTACTGGACCCGCAGAAATATGCCGATGCGGTGGTGCACCAGCAGTACCTGCGGCCGATGGCCCGGCACGCAGAGGTGATGCTGGTGGTGCTGAACCAGGTGGACACCCTGGCAGCCGCCGTCCGTGGTCCGGTCCTGGCCGACCTGGGTGATCGACTCACCGCCGACGGGCTGGAGGCGGTCACCGTGCTGGCTGCCTCGGCGACCACCTGCGAAGGGCTCGAGGAGCTGACCCGGACGATCGCCGCCGTCGCCGAGGACCGAAAGAACATCCGCCGCCGGCTCACTGCCGACCTGGCCACCGCCGCGGACACGCTGACGCAGGAGTGCCCACCGGTCCAGGTCCCCGGAGTAAGCGCCGGAGTGCGGCGCAGCCTCACCGAGGAGCTGAGCATCGCAGCGGGCGCGGACCGGGTGGCGGAGGCGACCGCGACCTCATTCCGGATGCGGGCCAAGGCGCGCACCGGCTGGCCGGTGACCCGGTGGCTGGGCCGGTTCCGGGTGGACCCGCTGCGCCGGTTGCACCTGGGCGGCGGCGCCGGCGCGCCGGCCGCTCAGCCGAGTGCGGGACACGACGGCGAGGTGCTCACCGCACCGTCGATGCCGGAGCTGGATCCGGCCGCGCAGGCCGCCGTGGGCCGGGCGCTGACCGGGGCCACCGACGCCGTGGTGGGCGAGGCGACCCCGCCGTGGCGACAGTACCTGCACGGGGACGTCGGCCGGCGCGCCGGCGAGGTGACGCAGGGTGCCCAGGAGGCGATCGCCGGGGTCCTCGCGCGGACCCCGGACCGGCGTGCGGGTAAGGACCCGTCCTGGTTCTCCCTGTGCAGCGCAGTGCAGTGGCTGCTGCTGGCGGTGCTCGCCGCCGGGCTGCTCTGGCTCGGGGTGATCGCCGGGTTGCGCTACCTGGGTGTGGGTCCGATCTGGACACCGCAGCTCGGCCCGGTGCCGGCGCAGCCGCCGTGGCCGGAGCTGCCGGCAGTGCCCTGGCCGGTGGCCTTGCTGGCCGCCGGCGCGATCGCCGGGGTGCTGGTGGCGATCGCAGCGGCGGTCGCTGCCCGGGTGGGTGCGGGCCGGCGACGCCGGCGTACCCGCCGCCGGCTGACCGAGGCGATCGGGGTGGTCGCCGCGCGGGACGTGCTCGATCCGTTGGCGGAGCGGGCCGGTGCCGCCCAGGAGTATGCCCAGGCGCTCCGACAGGTGACCGGGACGCATTAGGATCGACTGGCGCCGCGACCACCGCGGTGATCTCACGTCCCTGGGAGGATCCCCGTGCTTCGTACCCACCAGGCCGGCACCCTGCGCGCCGGCGACATCGGCACCACCGTCACCCTGACCGGGTGGGTGGACCGTCGTCGCGATCACGGTGGGGTGGCGTTCCTGGATCTGCGGGACTCCTCCGGGATCGTGCAGGTGGTGGTGCGCGACGAGGAGGTGGCCCACCCGCTGCGCTCGGAGTTCGTGCTGCAGGTCACCGGTGAGGTCGCCCAGCGCCCGGAGGGAAACACCAACCCGAACCTGGGCACCGGCCAGATCGAGGTGATCGCCTCCGACGTCGTCGTGCTGAACACCTCCGCCGCTCTGCCGTTCCAGGTCTCTACCGCGATCGACGACCAGGTGAGCGTGAGCGAGGAGGTGGCGTTGAAGTATCGCTACCTCGACCTGCGCCGCCCCGGCCCGGCCCATGCGCTCCGGTTGCGTTCGGCGGTGAACCGGGCGGCACGCCGGGTGCTCGACGGCGAAGACTTTGTGGAGATCGAGACGCCCACCCTGACCCGGTCTACTCCGGAGGGCGCGCGGGACTTCGTGGTGCCCGCGCGGCTGGCCCCGGGCTCCTGGTACGCGCTGCCACAGTCCCCGCAGCTGTTCAAACAGCTGCTGATGGTGGCCGGGATGGAGCGGTACTACCAGATCGCCCGCTGCTACCGGGACGAGGACTTCCGCGCCGACCGGCAGCCGGAGTTCACCCAGCTGGACGTGGAGATGAGCTTCGTCGAGCAGGACGACGTGATCGCCCTGGCCGAGCAGGTGCTGGTTGCGCTGTGGGAGCTGATCGGGCACACCATCCCCACCCCGATCCCGCGGATGACCTACGCCGAAGCGATGCGCCGGTACGGCACCGACAAACCGGATCTGCGGTTCGAGCTGGAGCTGACCGACCTCACTGAGTACTTCGCCGACACGTCGTTCCGGGTGTTCCAGGCCGCGCACGTGGGTGCGGTGGTGATGCCCGGCGGTGGCAGCCAGCCACGCCGGCAGTTCGACGCCTGGCAGGAGTGGGCCAAGCAGCGCGGGGCCAAGGGGCTGGCGTACGTGACGATCGCCGAGGACGGCACCCTCGGCGGACCGGTGGCGAAGAACCTCAGCGACGCGGAGCGGGACGGGCTGGCCGCGGCCACCGGTGCGCAGCCGGGGGACTGCATCTTCTTCGCTGCCGGTCACCAGAGCGGCGCCCGCGGATTGCTCGGTGCCGCCCGGTTGGAGATCGGCCGCCGGTGCGAGCTGATCGACCCCGATGCCTGGGCGTTCGTCTGGGTGGTGGACGCCCCGCTGTTCGAGGCAGCCGAGGACGCTGTGGCCGCCGGGGACGTGGCCGTGGGCAGCGGGAGATGGACGGCCGTGCACCACGCGTTCACCTCCCCCCGGCCGGAGTACCTGGACACCTTCGACACCGACCCGGGCAGCGCACTGGCCTACGCCTACGACATCGTCTGCAACGGCAACGAGATCGGTGGCGGGTCGATCCGTATCCACTCCCGCGCAGTGCAGGAGCGGGTGTTCGCGGTGATGGGGATCACCGAGGAGGAGGCGCAGGAGAAGTTCGGCTTCCTGCTCGAGGCGTTCGCCTTCGGCGCGCCGCCGCACGGCGGGATCGCGTTCGGCTGGGACCGGATCGTGGCCCTGCTCGCCGGTGCCGAGTCCATCCGGGACGTGATCGCGTTCCCGAAGTCCGGTGGCGGCTACGACCCGCTGACCGGGGCCCCGGCGCCGATCACCGCCGCGCAGCGCAAGGAGGCCGGTGTGGATGCGAAGCCGGAGCGGCAGGACGCGGCGGCTGCCGGACGGCCTGACGGCGCTGGTGGGGCCGACGGCGCGGGCGGGGCCGGGGGGCCCAACGAGCGCGGGTGAGTACTGGTCCGTACCCGAGTTTCGTCCCGGTCCGCACTGCTGCCGATCTTCCGCGGCGGTGGCGCACCTTCCCGTTCCTGGCCGCTGACCTGCCGCGGTACCAGGGCGCGATCGGCTGGGGCGGCCAGGACGCACTCGCGCTGAGCGTCACCGCGGGGGACGGCACCTCCCGGGCATTGGTCGGGGTGGGTGCGGCAGCCGACCTGGCGGCGGTGATCGCAGCCGCGTTCGATGATTCCGGCGGCCCGCTCCCGGGCAGTGGTCTAGGTGGCGCACCGGTGGCGGTGGCGAGCCTGACCCGAGGTGCCTGGGACCTGCTGCCCACTCCGGTCCGCGACCGCCTGGCGCTGGAGCAGGTCTCACACTGGGACTGGTTGGTGACCACTACGGTGCCGCCGGCGCAGCCGGGGGAGGACCGGGTGGTCGAGCTGGACCTGGTCGGCGACCGGGCCGAGCTGGAGGGTCTGCAGCGCCTGGTGCTACCGCAGACCTACACCACGCTCGACCGGCCGGACACCCGGTGGTACGGCTGGCGGGACACCGAGGGTGTGCTGCGCTGCATGGCCGCGGCCACCACGCGGGCCGGGGACCTGCACCTGGGGTCGATCGGTACGCACCCACAGTGGCGCCGTCGTGGACTGGCCGCCACGGTGACCGCGGCACTGACGCGCATCGGGCTGGCAGACCATGGCCAGGTGAGTCTGGGGCTGTACACCGACAACGAGGCCGCCCGCCGGGTGTACCTGCGGCTCGGGTATCGCCTCGGCCAGCAGGTGGAGTCCCACCGCCCCGCTCGCTGAGCCCACGACCTATGGCTCAGTGCTGGATGCCGAAGCGCCGGTGCAGGCGAGCCAGGGGGCCGGGTGCCCACCAGTTCCGGTGCCCGAGCAGGGTCATCGTCGCCGGCACCAGCAACATCCGCACCAGGGTGGCGTCGATCAGCACCGTCACCGCCAAGGCGACACCGACCTCCTTGATCGGAAGCAGCTCGCCGCTGGCGAACCCGGCGAACACCACGATGATCACCAGCGCCGCCGAGGTGATGATCCGCCCGGACTGCTGCAGCCCGGCGCGGACCGAGGCGTTGTTGTCGCCCAGGTGGATCCCGCCCCGGCCGCCGTCGTAGAACTCCTTGATCCGGGCGATGAGGAAGACCTCGTAGTCCATCGCCAGCCCGAAGCCGAAGGCCACCACCACGGCCACCACATAGGACTCCAGCCCACCGACCGAGGTGAAGTCGAGCAGGCTGGCCAGGTGACCCTCCTGGAAGACCCACGTGGTGACGCCCAGAGAAGCGCACAACGAGAGCGCGTTCACGATCAGCGCCTTCAGCGGCACCAGCAGCGAGCCGGTCATCAGGAACAGCAGCACGAACGTGGCCAGCACCACGATCCCGGCGGCCAGCGGGAGACCCTGCACCAACGCCTCGGTGAAGTCCAGCTGGTTCGCTGCCTGACCGAGCACCCAGAAGTCGGTCACCGACGCCGGATCCAGGTCCCGGATCGCGCGCACCACCTCGGTCGCGGCCTCGCCACCGGCGTCGTCGGTGTCCACCTGCACGCCGATCAGCTGGTACTGCTCGCTGACCTCCTCGGTGATCTCGGCACCGGTCACGTCGGCCACGCCACTGACCTCCTCGGCAAAGGCCGCGGCCTGCTCGGCGTCACCTTCGACCACTACCTGTACCGGCGGTGCGGCGAAGGCGGGGTACTGCTCGTCCAGCACCGTGAGGAACTCCCGCTGGTCGGAGTCGGCCGGGACCATCTCGGTGGTGCTGTTCCGCAGGTTCAGCCCGAGCAGCGGACTGGCGAGAAGGACCAGTACCGCCGCCGCAGCGGTCATCACCAGCCACGGGCGGCGTTGTACCCCGCCGGCCAGCCGGGAGAAGAAGCCGTGCTCCGGGGCAGTCTCCCCGAGTGTGCCGAGCAGCGCGCGCAGCCCCGGCACCCGGCGCAGCAGCGGAGGTCGCAGCATCCGCCGCCCGCGCAGCCGCAGCAGCGCCGGCACCAGGGTGAGTGCGGAGGCGACGGCGATCACCACCACCGAAACCCCCGCCGCACCCAGGGACCGGAGGATCTCCGGGCGGAGCAGCAGCAGTCCGGCGATCGCGATCGCCACCGTGAGGGCGGAGAACGTCACCGTGCGGCCGGCGGTGGACAGTGTGGTGCGCAGTGCTCGCTCCACTGCCGGGTCCCGGCGGGTCGACCGGCGCCGGGACCGGGTGCGCCGCCTCGTCCCGGGCAGCGTGCTCTCCAGCTCGGCGTCCACCTCGCGGCGGATCTCCTCCCGGTAGCGGGACACGATCAGCAGGCCGTAATCGATCGAGAGGCCCAGTCCCAGCACGGTGACCACGTTGACCACCACCGAGTCCAGCTCGATCAGGTGGGAGAATCCGAGCAGCACGCCGAGCCCGCCGGCGATGGAGGCGATCGCACCGGCGAGCGGCATCCCGGCGGCGAGGAAACCGCCGAAGACCACCACCATGATCAGCAGCGAGATCGGCAGGGCGACCGCCTCACCGCGGGTGAGGTCCTCCTCCATCTGGCCCACGACCGAGTCGGTCAGCAGCGTGTCACTGGAGACCACCACCCGGGCGGGATCGGCCAGCTCCGCCCCGAACGCGGTGAGCTGGGCGACCACCTGGTCCTCCGCCGTCGCCTCGGCATCCTCGGAGAGCGTGCCCTCGAGCGTGACGCTGATCAGGAAACCGTTGCCGTCCGCGGCCAGGAACGGTGCCGCCTGCTCCGAGTCCAGGCCGTCCGGGAACACGAACGGGTCGGCGACGGCCTCCACGCCGTCGGTGTCCAGCAACCGGGAGTGGATGGTGGTGATCGCACGGCCGGCGTCGCTGACCGCCTCCGCGTCGGTCAGATCCACACCGGTGACCACAGCGGTGATCGTGGTGGGTTCGTGCGCGACGTCGTTGAGGATCTCCCGGCCCTCCTGGCTCTCCGAACCCGGGACAACCGGCTCCCCGGAGTGCAGCCGATCGAACAGGCCCGGGCCGCCGAGTCCGGTCAGTGCAAGCCCGGCGGACACGGCCACGAGCAGGATCCAGGACAGCACGGTGAGCAACGGGTGTCGGGCGATCGTGCGCCCCAGGCGGTCGAACACGGACCAATCATGGCAGCCGCGTAGGCTGGAGCCGTGGATCTGTTCGAGTCCGCCGGTCAGGAGACCAGTGGCGTCCCGCGTGCCTGGGACGCCGCACCGTTGGCGGTACGGATGCGGCCGGCTGCGGCCGAGGAGGTGCTCGGGCAGCAGCACCTGCTGGAACCGGGCTCACCGCTGCGCCGGCTGATCGAGCCGCCGCAACCCGGATCGCTGCCCCCGTCCTCCGTGGTGCTCTGGGGTCCTCCTGGCACCGGCAAGACCACCCTGGCCTACCTGGTGGCGCAGTCCTCCGGGCGCCGGTTCACCGAGCTGTCCGCGGTGACCGCTGGGGTGAAGGACGTGCGTGCGGTGATCGAGGCCGCCCGCCGCCGGCTGGTCACCTCCGGGGAGGAGACCGTGCTGTTCATCGACGAGGTGCACCGGTTCTCCAAGACGCAGCAGGACGCTCTGCTCCCGGCGGTGGAGAACAGGTGGGTCACGTTGATGGCGGCCACCACGGAGAACCCGTCCTTCTCGGTGATCTCACCGCTGCTGTCCCGCTCGATCCTGCTCACCCTTCGGGCGCTGACCAGTGCCGACCTGGACGCGCTCGTTAGCCGGGCACTGACCGACGAGCGCGGTCTGGCCGGGCGGATCGAGCTGGCCGACGAGGCCCGGGAGTACCTGCTCCGGCTCGCCGGTGGTGATGCCCGCAAGGCGCTGACGATCGTGGAGGCCGCCGCCGGGACCGCCCTGGAGGCCGGGGCGGAGGAGATCACCCTCGAGGCGATGGAGCAGGCGATCGACGTGGCGGCGGTGCGCTACGACCGCGCCGGCGACCAGCACTACGACGTGATCAGCGCCTTCATCAAGTCGATGCGTGGCAGCGATGTGGACGCCGCGCTGCACTACCTGGCCCGGATGGTGGTGGCGGGGGAGGACCCGCGGTTCATCGCCCGCCGAATCGTGATCGCCGCCGCGGAGGATGTCGGCATGGCCGACCCCACGGCGCTGCAGACAGCGGTCGCAGCCGCACAGTCGGTGGCACTGATCGGGATGCCCGAGGCCCGGATCATTCTCGCCGAGGCCGTGGTGCATGTGACCAGTGCGCCGAAGTCGAACGCTGCCTACCGCGGGATCGACGCCGCGATCGCCGATGTCCGCGCCGGACAGGCCGGTAGTGTGCCCGCACACCTGCGGGACACCCACTACGCCGGTGCGAACAAGCTCGGCCACGGACTGACGTACGTGTACTCGCATGACGAACCGCACGCCGTCGCGACGCAGACCTACCTGCCCGAGGAGCTCGCCGACGCCCGCTACTACCACCCGACCGACCGCGGGTTCGAACGGACGCTGTCGGAACGGCTGGAGCGGGTGCGAGGGCTCCTCGGTCGGGATCGCTGACCACGGTGGTCCCGCATCGTCCGGGTCGTGCACACGCCGGACGGGGCGTGCCCGGGCGCGAGTCTGGTGCGCACGGGCCACCACGGGCCAGTGAGCGGCCTCACGCCGGTATCACGCCCGCAGTGGGCTATAGTTGTGGGGTTGCCCAGACGGGCACACCTGGGGTCTTAGCCGACGGCTCTGCCACCCACGGACGCTGCACTGAGCACCGCTCGGGCCGTTCACCGGAACACGCAGACCTGGAGTTGACCCCGCACGGCCGGTCGAACCGCGACCGGTGGTGTGACGTTGAGATCACGACAGGAAGTAGTTCATGGCTTCGAAGAACCGTACGCGCCGGCAGGTCCGGCTCTCTCGCGCCCTCGGGATCGCGCTGACCCCGAAGGCGGTCAAGTACTTCGAGAAGCGGCCCTACCCGCCGGGTGAGCACGGCCGCGCCCGCCGCCGCACCGAGTCCGACTACGCGGTCCGGCTGAAGGAGAAGCAGCGTCTGCGCGCCCAGTACGGCCTGCGGGAGGCCCAGCTGCGCCGCGCGTTCGAGGAGGCCCGCCGCGAGGAGGGCCTGACCGGTGAGACCCTGGTGGAGAACCTGGAGACCCGCCTGGACGCCCTCGTGCTGCGCGCCGGGTTCGGCCGGACGATGGCTCAGGCCCGCCAGCACGTGGTGCACCGCCACATCCTGGTCGATGGCAAGCTGGTGGACCGTCCCTCCTACCGGGTGAAGCCCGGCCAGGTGGTGCAGGCCAAGCCCCGCAGCCAGACCATGGTGCCGTTCCAGGTGGCCGCCGCCGGCGCCCACCGGGATGTGCTGCCGAACCTGCCCGAGTACCTGGACGTGCAGCTCGAGAAGCTGCGCTTCGAGCTGGTTCGGCGGCCGAAGCGGGCCGAGGTGCCGATCACCTGCGACGTGCAGCTGGTCGTCGAGCACTACTCGCGCTGACCGAGCAACACCCGCGCCCCGGGGGGACACCGCACGGCGGTGTGCACCCGGGGCGCCGTTGTCGGTGCCACGCTCGCCCCGGCCCGGGTAGGGTCACCTGTGGGCTGCCGCTCCCGGCGCCCACCCCAAGACAGCAGGAGGAGCCACCGCCATGTCCATCGGCGACATTGCCGGACTCATTGCCGCGATCGCCTTCGTGCTGCTGGTCGGCGCCCTGGCCGTACCGCTGCTGAAGCTGGGCCGGGTGATGGACGAGGCCCGCCGGAGCCTCGCCGACGTCACGGAGCACACCATTCCGGTGATCGACGAGGCCGCCACCACCATCAGCTCCACGAATGGCCAGATCGCGAAGGTGGACACGGTGACCACAGCGGCAGCCGAGGTCTCGACGAACGTTTCCGCCCTGACCTCGCTGGTGGCCGCCACCGTGGGCGCCCCGCTGATCAAGATGGCGGCGTTCTCGATGGCCGTGCGCGGACTCTTCCGCCGGGGGGAGAAGAAGTCGTGAAGCGCGCGGTCTGGATCGGCCTCGGCGTGGTCGGCACGCTCGTGGTGCTCCGGCAGGTCGCCAAGGCGAACGAACGGTTCGGGGCGGTGGCCAAGCTGACCAGCCCAGCCGGGATCGCTGACTCGCTCACCTCCTTGGCGGTGGCAGCCAAGGATCTCGGTGCGCAGGTGCGTAGCTCGATGGCGGAGAACGAGGCCGCCCTGATGGAGGCCCTGATGCCCACCGAGGAGGAGCTGGCCCGAGCGCGGGACGTGCGCGCCCAGCGCCGTAGCGCCGCCGAGCAGGACCCGTTCGCCGCCGGTGTGGACTTCACCGATGACGAATGGTCCGACTGACCAGCCCCCGCCCCACCCAGACTTCCGCAGAGTAGACGAGACCCGATGCGTACTGCAGAGATTCACCGCCGCTGGCTGACCTACTTCTCCGAACGGGGACACACGGTGGTGCCCAGCGCATCACTGGTCTCCCCAGACCCCACCATCTTGTTCACCATCGCCGGGATGGTGCCGTTCATCCCGTACATCGTGGGCACGGAGAAGGCTCCCTGGCCGCGCGCGGTGAGTGTGCAGAAGTGCATCCGCACCAACGACATCGAGAACGTCGGCAAGACCACCCGGCACGGCACGTTCTTCCAGATGGGTGGCAACTTCTCCTTCGGGGACTACTTCAAGGAGGGGGCGATCGACTTCTCCTGGGAACTGCTCACCACCCCCCAGGATGCAGGCGGCTTCGGGCTGGACCCGGAACGGCTCTGGTTCACCCTGTGGGAGGAGGACACCGAGTCCTACCAGCACGTCACCCGGGAGATCGGGCTGGACCCGAAGCGGATCGTGCGGTTGCCGTGGGCGGAGAGCTGTTGGGACACCGGTCAGCCCGGACCAGCGGGCTCGACCGGCGAGTGGCACTACGACCGCGGCCCGGAGTTCGGACCCGAGGCCTTCGGCGGCACGGTGGGCCGGTGGCCGCAGGAGCCAAGCAGCGAGGATCGCTACATCGAGATCTGGAACCTGGTGTTCGACCAGTTCCTGCGCGGTGAAGGCTCGGGTACCGACTACCCGCTGGTCGGCGACCTGGAGCAGAAGGCGATCGACACCGGCCTCGGGGTGGAACGGCTGGCGTACCTGTTGCAGGGCAAGAACAACATGTACGAGATCGACCAGTCCTACCCGGTGATCGAGACCGCTGCCGAACTCAGTGGCCGGGCCTACGCCGCGGGCAGGGAGTCCGACGACGTCCACCTGCGCATCGTCGGTGACCACGTGCGGTCCGCGATGATGCTCATCGGGGACGGTGTACGACCGGGCAACGACGGCCGCGGCTATGTGCTGCGGCGGCTGATCCGCCGTGCCGTCCGTTCGATGCGACTGCTCGGCGTGGACGAGCCGGCGCTGCCGCACCTGCTGCCCGTCTCCAAGGACGCGATGGCGGAGGTGTACCCCGAGCTGGAGGAGTCGTTCGCCACGATCTCCCAGGTGGCCTACGAGGAGGAGCAGGCCTTCCGCCGCACGCTCGCCTCGGGCACCACGATCCTGGACACCGCAGTGGGCCGGGCGAAGTCCTCCGGTGCGAAGCCGATCCTCTCCGGCGACGACGCTTTCGCGCTGCACGACACCTACGGGTTCCCGATCGACCTGACGTTGGAGATGGCGGCCGAACAGGGCGTGCAGGTGGACGAGGCCCGGTTCCGCACGTTGATGTCCGAGCAGCGCCAGCGGGCCCGCGCCGATGCGCTGGCGAAGAAGACCGGTCATGTCGATCTGGCCGTCTACCGCGATTTCCTTCGCGAGCTGGACGGGGGAAGCACTTTCCTCGGCTACACCGATGACACGGCGTCCGCCCGGGTCGTGGGCCTGGTGGTCGACGGCGCCGCCGCACCGGTGGCCCACGCACCCGCCGACGTCGAGGTGATCCTGGACCAGACCCCGTTCTACGCGGAGGCGGGCGGTCAGCTCGCCGACCAGGGCACGATCAGTCTCGCCGGCGGCGGTGTGCTGGACGTGGCCGATGTGCAGTCGCCGGTGAAGGGCCTGCACGTCCACCGCGGCCGGCTCACCGAGGGCAGCATCGCTCTGGACGAAGTGGCCGTCGCGCAGATCGACACCGATCGGCGCCGGTCGATCGCCAGGGCGCACACCGCCACCCACATGGTGCACAAGGCGCTGCACGAGATGCTCGGTGAGCAGGCCACACAGGCCGGTTCGGAGAACGCCCCGTCCCGGCTCCGGTTCGACTTCCGGCACGGCAGCGCCGTGCCCACCTCGGTGATCGGGGAGATCGACCAGCGGGTGAACGAACGTCTGGCCGAGGACCTGGACGTCACTGATGAGGTGATGGACCTGGAGACGGCGCGCGCCCAGGGGGCGATGGCACTGTTCGGGGAGAAGTACGGCGACCGGGTCCGGGTGGTCTCCATCGGTGGCGACTGGTCCAAGGAGCTGTGCGCGGGCACCCACGTCCAGCGCAGCGGTCAGCTCGGCCTGGTGACCGTGCTCGGAGAGTCCTCGATCGGGTCGGGTGTGCGCCGGATCGACGCGCTGGTGGGGCAGGGCGCCTACGACCACCAGGCGAAGGCGCACGCGCTCGTGGGCCAGCTCTCCCAGCTCGTCGGTGTCCGCGGTGAGGAGCTCCCGGAGCGGATCAGCACGGTCCTCAGCCGGTTGAAGGACGCGGAGAAGGAGCTGAGCTCGCTCCGGCAGGGCCAGCTCCTCGGCCGGGCCGGGGAGCTCGCCGGCTCGGCCGAGACCCGTGGCGGCACCCGGTACGTGGGGGCCACTGTGGAGGGCCTCGCCGGTGCGGACGACCTGCGCACCCTGGCACTGGAGGTGCGCCAGCGGCTCGGGACCAGCGAACCGGCAGTGGTGCTGCTCGGTGGGGTGGTCAAGGAACGGCCGGTGGTCGTCATCGCGACGAACGACGCCGCACGCGCCCGTGGCATCAAGGCAGGAGCCTTGGTACGCACGGCCGCTGGGCGACTTGGCGGTGGCGGCGGTGGGAAGGACGACGTGGCCCAGGGGGGTGGCACTGACGCGGGGGCACTGCCGGAGGCGGTGGCGGCGGTCGGGGCCGACCTGGATGGTGCCGGTGCCTGACCTTCGCCCAGGGGTACGACTCGCCATCGACGTCGGCTCGGTGCGGATCGGCGTGGCCAGGTGCGATCCGCACGGGGTCCTGGCCACCCCGGTGCGGACTGTGTCGCGGAAAGGCCCTGGTGAGGGGCTGACCGAGCTGGTGGAGCTGGTCCGTGAGCACACGCCGATCGAAGTGATCGTCGGCCTCCCTCGAAGCCTGCACGGGGGGGAGGGTTCGGCAGCACTTGGCGTGCGGGCGTATTCTGAGAGATTGAGCGCAGCCATCTACCCGGTGCCCGTACGGCTGGTGGACGAGCGGCTGACCACGGTTTCGGCGCACCAGGCGCTGCACGCGGCCGGCCGGAGCAGCCGTCAGCACCGCTCGGTGGTGGACCAGGTGGCTGCCGTGATGATCTTGCAGACAGCACTCGACAACGAACGCAACTCAGGTACGCCCCCTGGTACGGCGCTCGATGCGCCGCAGGAGGGGTCCAACCCCGGAAGCGAGGAGGATCGCAGGTGACGGACCTCTTCGACCACCCGAACGAGGTGGCCGACGACGCACCCGCCGGATCGGCGGATGCCGGCGCGCGCCCCGGCCGCGAACGCCGTCGCAAGGCGAAACGCCGGGCGCAGCGTCGCCGCAACATCGCCTCGTTCGTGGTGATGCTCGTCGCGCTCGCCCTCCTGGTCGGCGGTGGCTGGGTGCTGGTGCGCCCGCTGCTCAGCCCGGACGACGGACCGACCACGATCACCGACTACCCCGGGCCAGGTCATGGCGAGGTGCAGGTGGTGATCAGCGAGGGGGACAGCGGCGCCGACATCGCCGCCACCCTCACCGAGGAGAACGTGGTGGCCACTGCCGGCGCCTTCGTGTCCGCCTTCAACGCGAACCCCGACTCAGGCTCGATCCAGCCGGGTACCTATGCGCTGCAGGAAGAGATGCGCTCCAGCGACGCCGTCCGCGCGCTCCTCGACCCGGCCTCCCGCTCGGACATGGCGATCACTGTGCCCGAGGGGGTACGTGCCTCGAACATCTACGAACGGATCGCGGCCCAGCTCGAGGTCGATCTCGCTGACGTCGAGTCCGCAGCCGAGGACGTCGCAGCGGACTACCTGCCGGACGAGGCGAACGGCAACATCGAGGGCTGGTTGCAGGCCTCCACCTACAACATCCACCCGGAGGACACCCCGCGTTCGATCCTGGAGAAGATGGTCGATCGCACCGTCTCCACACTCGACGAGCTCGAGGTGCCCACCAACCAGCGCGAGGACATCCTCAACATCGCCTCGATCATCGAGGCCGAGGTGGTGCTGCCCGAGGATCGCGGCCGCGTCTCCCGCGTGGTGCAGAACCGGCTCGCGGGATGCAGCGGCGACGGCACTCTCGGGATGGACTCCACGCTGGCCTACGGCCTGGACACTCCCGCAGCACAGATCACCAGCGACCAGTGGGACGATGCGGATCTCCCGTACAACACCCGGCGAGTGGCGGGGCTGCCCCCGACGCCGATCAACTCACCGGGACAGGCAGCGATGGAGGCGGCGTTGAACCCGCCCGAGGGCAACTGGTGCTACTTCGTCACAGTGAACCTGGACACCGGGGCCACCCGGTTCACCGATGATCCACAGGAGCACGAGCAGAACCAACAAGAGTTCCGCGACTGGGTCGCCGAGAACCGCTGATGGCCCCCGCATCGCGCCGTGCCGCCGTGCTCGGGCACCCGGTCGCGCACTCACTGTCACCGGTGCTGCACCGCACCGCCTATGCCGCCCTCGGTCTGGCCGACTGGGAGTACCAGCTCCACGATGTGGACGAGGATGCACTGGCGGCCTTCCTCGCCGGTCTGGACGACTCCTGGGCGGGGCTGAGCCTGACCATGCCGCTCAAGCAGGTCTCGCTCGCCCTGGCCGATCATGTGGAACCGTTGGCCGAGGTGGTCGGCGCGGTGAACACGCTGCTGCGCTCACCCGGTGGCCTGCTGATCGGGGCGAACACCGATGTGCACGGGATCGCTGCGAGCCTGCGCGAGGTGAGCACTGCGGAGTACCGGTATCGGCGCGCCGTGGTGGTGGGTGGCGGCGCTACCGCCAGCTCCACGCTGGCTGCGCTGGGTGAGCTCGGCATCCACGATGCCGTGGTGCTCGCCCGGTCGCTGGCCCGGGCCGGAGCAGTGCGCCGGGCGGCCACCCGGATGGGCGTCCAGCCGCAATACCTGCCGCTGGCGGACCCGTCCGTACCGGACCTGCTGCACACCGCGGACCTGGTGGTGCTGACCTTGCCGCAGCACGCCGCCGACCCCCTGGCCGAACACCTGCAGGGCCACCGGCTGCGGCCGGAACAGGTGCTGCTGGACGTGGTCTATGCCGGGTGGCCCACGGCGATGGCCGCCGCCTGGTCCGCCGCCGGCGGTGCCATCGCACCCGGATATCTGATGCTGCTGCACCAGGCCGGGGAGCAGGTGCGGCTGATGACCGGCCACGAGGCCCCCGTGGAAGCGATGCGCACCGCCCTGCTGACGGCGATCGAGGACCGGGCAGCAACCGGGCGTACGCCGACCCCGGCCGAGGTCCCGGAAGGTTCCGGACCGGGTTTTCCCCAGGGGTGAGCGCACCTGGTCCGGGTGCTGGCACACTGACTCGATGCCGCTTCCGCTGACCGCCCTGGTGTGTGGACTGGTCGCGGGCGGGATCACCTGGGCCGCCACCCCTGCGCTGGACCGCCTGATCGGGGAGACCACCACCTGGACCACCCGGGGCACCCATGTGCTGCTCGGCGCGCTCGGTGGTCTGGCCGCCGGGCTGCTCGACCGCGGACCGGGTGAGACGATCGCACTGGCCGGCACCGCCGTCGGACTGGCCCTGGCGGTGACGGCGGACCTGGCCGTGCACCGACTCCCGGACCGACTGACCGTGCCGACCGCCACCTGGATCCTGCTCTGCTGGCTCACCCTGTGCCTGACCGGAGCGCCGTGGCCGCAGCTGGGCCGGGCGGTACTCGCCGGGCTGGTTCTCGGCGCCGCCTTCCTGCTGCTCTGCCTGCTCACCCCCGGGGGCCTCGGGCTCGGCGATGCGAAGCTGGCAGCCGTGCTGGGCCTGCTGCTGGGCTGGTTCGGCTGGCTGGAGGTGCTCGCCGGGGTGCTGGGCGCGTTCCTGCTCGGTGGTCTGTTCGCGGTGGTGCTGCTCCTCACCCGCCGGGCCGGTCGGCGCACTGCGGTCGCCTTCGGACCTTGGCTGGCGGCCGGTGCGGCATGTTCCTTGGCCGGGGCGCCGCTGCTGCTGGGATGAGGCGTCTAACACCCGGACGCCGCCTCGAGGCCGGCCCACCCCGTGCGAGGATGAGCTCATGCTCAGATGGCTGACGGCAGGGGAGTCCCACGGCGAGGCAGTGCTCGGGGTGCTGGAGGGCCTGCCTGCCGGTGTGCAGATCACTACCCAGGAGGTGGCCGACGCCCTGGCTCGCCGCCGCCTCGGCTACGGACGCGGGTCCAGGATGAAGTTCGAGCAGGACGACGTCCGGCTGCTCGGCGGTGTCCGGCACGGGTTGACCATGGGGGGCCCGGTGGCGATCGAGATCGGTAACACCGAGTGGCCGAAGTGGGAGCAGGTGATGTCCCCGGACCCGGTACCACCGGCCGCGCTCGAGGTCGACGCCGGCACCGGTGACGTGCGCGAACAGGCCCGGAACAAGCCGCTCACCCGGCCGCGCCCCGGACATGCGGACCTGACCGGGATGACCAAGTATCACCTCGATGACGCCCGCCCGGTGCTGGAGCGCGCCTCCGCGCGGGAGACCGCCACCCGGGTGGCGCTCGGCCGGGTCGCGGCCGCGCTGCTGGACCAGGCGGCCGGGATCGAGCTGGTCTCGCACGTGGTCCAGGTGGGTCCGGTCTCCGTGCCCGACGACGCACCTCGCCCTGGTCCCGGCGATGTCACCGGGCTGGACGAAGATCCGGTCCGCTGCTTCCACACCGCCACCTCGGCAGCGATGGTGGCCGAGATCGACGATGCGAAGAAGTCCGGAGACACCCTGGGCGGTGTGGTGGAGGTGCTCGCCTACGGCCTCCCGCCAGGGCTGGGCAGCTACGTGCACAGCGACCGGCGGCTGGACGCGCGCCTGGCCGGGGCACTGATGAGCATCCAGGCGATCAAGGGGGTGGAGGTCGGCGACGGCTTCCGCACCGCCGCCCGGCGCGGCTCGGCCGCCCACGATGAGATCGTGCGGGACGAGGAGGGCCGGCTGCACCGGCAGACGAACCGCGCCGGCGGTATCGAGGGCGGGATGAGCAACGGCGAGGCGATCGCCGTGCGCGCCGCGCTGAAGCCGATCTCCACTGTGCCTCGCGCGCTGGCCACGGTGGACGTGACCACGGGGGAGGCAGCCACTGCGCTGCACCAGCGCTCGGACGTGTGCGCGATCGCTCCGGCGGCCGTGGTGGCCGAGGCGATGGTGGCACTTGTGCTCGCCCAGGCGCTGCTGGAGAAGTGTGGCGGCGACTCGGTCACCGAGACCGCCCGCAACCTGCAGGGCTACCTGCAGGCGATCCCGGAGCAGATGCGATGACCGCGCCACGGGTGATCCTGATCGGTCCGCCGGGCGCCGGGAAATCCACTGTCGGCCGGCTGCTGGCCGAGCACTGGGGGCTGACCTACCGGGACACCGACGCCGATGTGGAGGCAGCACAGGGCCGGAGCATCGCCGACATCTTCCTCGACGACGGCGAGGACTACTTCCGGGCCACCGAGCGCGATGCGGTCCAGCACGCCCTGGCTGAGCACGACGGCGTCCTCGCCCTGGGCGGGGGAGCGGTCCTGGACGAGGGGGTCCAGCAGGCGCTGGCCGGGCACGTCGTGGTGTTCCTGGACGTCGCGCTGGCTGATGCGACCAAGCGGGTGGGTCTGGCGCGCAGCCGCCCGCTGCTGGTGGGCAGCCCGCGGCGGCAGTGGCAGCTGTTGATGGATGCCCGGCGGCCTGTCTACGAACGGCTCGCGACTGCTGTGGTCGACACCGACGGGCAGAGCCCGGAACAGGTGCGCGCTGCCGTGCTCAGTGCGCTGGGTGAGGAGCCGCCGGCCGGGGCAGGGGAGCAGTGATGAGCGATCCACTGCTGGTCCCGGTGCGGGCCGAGCACGAGTACGAGGTACTGATCGGCCGTGGGGTGCGCAGCCGGCTGCCCACCGTGCTACCGGCCCACGTGCGGGTGTTCCTGCTGCATCCGCCGGCGCTCTCCGATGCGGTGGACACGCTGGCGAGCACGCTGTCCGAGGCGGGTCACCAGGTGCTGCGGCACTGCACGCCGGACGGTGAGGCCGCCAAGACCGCGCAGGTGGCGGCCGAGTGCTGGGCGGCCCTCGGCCAGGCCTCGTTCACCCGGGACGACGTGGTGATCGGGATCGGGGGCGGCGCCACCACCGATCTGGCCGGGTTCGTGGCGGCCAGCTGGTTGCGTGGGGTCCAGGTGATCCACCTGCCCACCACACTGCTCGGGATGGTGGACGCAGCGGTGGGTGGCAAGACCGGGATCAACACCGGTGAGGGGAAGAACCTGGTGGGCGCCTTCCACTCCCCGGTCGCCGTGCTCTGCGACCTGGACTGGTTGCGCATGCTGCCGCCGGCGGACCTGCGCGCCGGGATGGCCGAGATCGTCAAGTGCGGTTTCATCGCCGACCCGGTGATCCTGGACCTGGTGGAGGCAGATCCGGAGGCAGCCACCGACCCGGCCGGGGAGGTGGTCGGCGAGCTGGTCCGGCGGGCGGTGGCGGTGAAGGCGGACGTGGTCTCCACCGACCTGAAGGAAACCGGCCGCCGGGAGATCCTCAACTACGGGCACACCCTCGGACACGCGATCGAGCACCGGGAGCAGTTCCGCTGGCGGCACGGGGACGCTGTGGCGGTGGGCATGGTGTTCGCTGCCGAGCTGGCCGCACGCGCCGGGCTGCTCGCCCCCGAGGTGGTGACCCGGCACCGGGAGATCCTCACCCGGCTCACCCTCCCGACCAGCTACCGTGGCGATGTCTGGCCGCAGCTGCGGGAGGCGATGGGACGGGACAAGAAGGCCCGCGGCTCCGTGCTGCACTTCGTGGTGCTCACCGACGTCGGGTCGCCCACCCGGTTGACGGACCCGGACCCGGCGTGGCTGCAGGCGGCCTACGCCGCGATCAGCGAGGAGAGGCGATGAGCGCAGGAACGGACGTCCTGGTGCTGAACGGGCCCAACCTGGGCCGGCTCGGCACCCGGGAGCCAGATATCTATGGCCACCTGGACTTTGACGGGCTGTCCTCGTGGGTCCGCGAGTGGGCCGATGAGCTCGGACTGCGCGCGGACGTGCGGCAGAGCGATGATGAGACCACCCTGATCGGCTGGTTGCACGAAGCGGTGGACCGTGGCACCGACGTGGTGCTGAACCCGGCGGCGTTCACGCACTACTCCTACGCGCTGCGCGATGCTGCTGCCCTGGTGACCACTGCCGGACACCGCCTGGTGGAGGTACACCTGACCAACCCGGCCACCCGGGAGACCTTCCGGCACACCTCGGTGATCGGTGGGGTGGCGACCGGCACGATCGCCGGCTTCGGAGCGCAGTCCTACCGGCTGGCGCTGGCTGCGCTGAGCGGGAACCGGTAGCGGCAGGACCGGATCCTTGATCCGAACACATCAAGGACTGGTGCTTGATCGGCCTATCTCTAGGTTGTAGCCTGGATTCATGTTCGTCATCACCGCCGACCAGGACTCCTCCCGCCGCACCGGGGAGCGCGTCGACGCGCTGCTGAGCACCCTGGCCGCGGTGATCGAGGCGGAGCAGCTGCCCGGGGTGCTCCGGCCCTTCGAGCGCACCGTGGGCGACGAGGTGCAGGCCGTGCTCAGTGATCCGGCCAGCACCGTGCGACTCACCCTCGAGCTACAACGGTTGCAGGAGTGGGCGGTCGGGATCGGCGTGGGGGAGGCGGACCACCTCGCGGCCAGTGCGCGCGCCTCCTCCGGTCCAGCGTTCATCCGCGCCCGGGAGGCCGTGGAACGGGCCGGGGGCCGAGCCGTACCGACACCGGTGGCGGTGGTGGCCGCCGATGCCGCGGCCCGGGACGCCGAGGCGCTGCTGCAGCTGATGGCCGCCGTGCTGCGCCGGCGCAGTGACGCCGGCTGGGAGATGATCGACGCCCGCCTGCGGGCCCCGACCGCCCGGGCCGCTGCCGAAGAACTGGGCATCTCCCCGCAGGCGGCCAGCCAACGACTGCAGGCTGCCCTCTGGGAGGAGGTGCGCGGGGTCGAACCCCTCGCGGCGGGTCTGCTGCACACGCTCGAGTCCGCCACGGCAGGATGAGCGGTATGGACACGCTGTGGACGGCACTGATCGTGCTGGCGGCGTTCGCACTCTCCGCGGGCGCCGGGGCACCGCTGACCGCCGGCATCCTCCGGCTGGCCGGTCGACGCCGCCGCCGACCGGAGCAAACGCCCACCCTGCAGCCGGTTGCCGAGCCGGCCCCGGAGGAGATCCTCCGCGGCGGACTCTGGATCGGCATCCTGGAACGCCTCGCCGTGACCGGCTGCATCCTGGTGGCCTACCCGGCCGGGATCGCCGTCGTCGTAGCGATCAAGGGGCTCGGCCGGTTCTCCACCCTGCGGGACGAACCGACCACCGGGGTCTCCGAACGGTTCCTGGTGGGCACGCTCACGTCGTACCTGTGGGCCTGCACCATCGGTGTGGCAGCCGTAGGGGGGCTCGGGGCGATACCCTGAGCGGGCGCACGGTCGGCCGGGCCGACCTGCCGCTCCGCCTGTCCCTCACCCAGTAAAGGAAGCTCGTGGCAACGACCAACGACCTGAAGAACGGCATGGTGCTCAACCTCGAGGGCCAGCTCTGGTCCGTAGTGGAGTTCCAGCACGTCAAGCCGGGGAAGGGGCCGGCGTTCGTGCGCACCAAGCTCAAGGGCGTCACCTCCGGCAAGGTGGTCTCGAAGACCTTCAACGCCGGTCTGAAGGTGGAGACCGCGAACGTGGACCGCCGGGACATGCAGTACCTGTACAACGACGGCACCGGCTTCGTGTTCATGGACACCAGCGACTACGAGCAGATCACCGTGAACGACGACATCGTCGGCGATGCCGCGAACTTCCTGCTCGAGGGTCAGGAGGCGATCGTGGCGATGCACGACGGTCTGCCGCTGTACATCGACCTGCCCACCTCCGTGGTGATGGAGATCACCCAGACCGACCCGGGCCTGCAGGGCGACCGGTCCTCGGCCGGCACCAAGCCTGCGACGATCGAGACCGGTTACCAGATCCAGGTGCCGCTGTTCCTGGAGACGGGGACCAAGGTGAAGGTGGACACCCGTACCGGTGACTACCTCGGCCGAGTGAACGACTAGTGCCCGCTCGTACCCGCGCGCGCAAACGCGCCGTCGACGTCCTCTACGAGGCCGATCAGCGCGCCGGGTCCACCAGCTCCGACGGTGCGGCGGTGACCGCGACCTCGGTCCTGGCCGAACGCTTGCTGCACCCGGGTGCGCAGACCGCACTGCCCGCCTACGCCGTCGAGATTGTGGAAGGCGTGGCGGCCCACTCCGAGCGGATCGACGAGGTACTCGCGACCTTCTCCCAGGGCTGGACCCTGGAGCGGATGCCGGCGGTGGACCGGGCGATCCTGCGGATGGGCACCTGGGAGGTGCTCTACAACGCCGACGTGGACGACCCGGTGGCGATCGACGAGGCGGTCACCCTTGCCAAGGAGCTGTCCACGGACGAGTCGCCGAACTTCGTGAACGGGCTGCTTGCCCGGATCGCCGACCTGGGTTCCGCGCTGGTGGAATGAGATGACCGCCCCGACCAGCCGCCGCGTACGCACCAGCTATGCGCTCGGCTCGGTGGGGACCGGTGGGTTCGGCACGCTGCCGGGCCTGGTGCTCAGCTACTACCTGACCGACACTCTCGGTGTGGCTGCGGGCCTGGCGTCCTTGGTGGTCACCGTTCCGAAGGTGTGGGACGTGCTGATCGACCCGTTCATCGGCCGGCTGGCCGACCGGTACGCTGCCGGCCACGCCTCCCGGCTGCCGTTCATGCTGGTGGGGGCGCTCACCCTGCCGCTGACCTTCACCGCAGTGTTCGCCTCGCCGGCGACCGGGCCGGCGGCTGCGGGCTGGGTGGTGGCGACGTTCGTGCTCGCCACCACCTCCTTCAGCCTGTTCCAGGTGCCCTACATCGCGCTGCCGGCGGACCTCACCAACGACTACCACTCCCGCACCCGGCTGCTGGCGCCCCGGATCGCGGTGCTCGCCGTGGCGATCCTGCTCTTCGGTGCCGGCGGCCCGGCACTGCGCGATGCCGCCGGTGGCGGTCCGAGCGGGTATCTGCTGATGGCTCTCGGGTGCTCGGTGGTGATGATGCTCGGCATGCTCGCGGCTACCGCGGGAGCGGGCCGGGCGGCCCGCGGGCAGGTCGAGGTGGCACCGGCTGACGACGCCGGGACCGGCGCGCTGCGCGCCGGCTGGCACGCCCTGCGGACCAGTGCCCCGCTGCGCACGCTGCTCTCCGCCTTCGTGCTCCAGGCCCTGGCCACTGGGGCGATGCTCGCCGCCGCGCAGTATGTGGCCACCTATACCCTCGGCGATGAGTCTGCAGTGACGTTCCTCTTTGCAGCGCTGGTGGCCCCGGCGTTGGCGGTGATGGTGCCGGCCCGCAGGCTCGCGGAACGGATCGGCAAGCAGCGAGCGTTCGTGGCGGCCACCGTGTTGTTCGCGATCGCGTCCGGTTCGCTGCTGCTGATGAGCGCCGGTGTGGGCCTGTGGGTATACGTGAGCGTGGCACTGGCCGGCGTCGCCTACGCCGGGATGCAGCTGTACCCGTTGGCGATGCTTCCGGATGTGATCGCCGCCGACAGGGCTGCCACCGGTGAGCGCGCCGGCGTGATCTCCGGGGTGTGGACCGCCGGCGAGACCGCGGGTCTGGCGCTGGGACCTACGCTGGCACTGGCGGTGCTGGCGCTCACCGGATTCGTCTCCCGGACCGGACCAGAGGTGCTCGACCAACCGGCCAGTGCCCAGACCGGAGTGGTGCTGATCTTCAGCGCACTTCCGGCGCTGCTGGCACTGGCATCCTTGGTGCCACTGCGCCGCTATCAGCTCGAGGAGAAAGGAGTGGCTCTGTGACCCACACCGGCGAGGTCGCGGCTCGGCTCGCGGCGCTGCGTGCCACCGATCCGCCCACCCACGGGGGGCGGGTGCTGTCCTACGTGTACGACCACGGCCGACCGGAGCTCGACGAGGTGGTCGCCACGGCCGTGCAAGCCTTCCTCCCGGTGAACGCCCTGGACCCGACCACGTTCACCTCGGTCGCGGTACTGGAGCGCGACCTCGTGGCGTTCTCCCGTTCGGTCACCGGTGCCGGCGAGGACGTGGTCGGTTCGGTGACCTCTGGGGGCACGGAGTCGTGCCTGCTCGCGGTCAAGGCCGCACGGGACCGGTGGCTCACACGCAACCCCGGCGGTCGGCCGATCCTGGTGATGCCCACGACGGCGCACCCCGCCTTCCGTAAGGCCGCCGCCTATCTGGGGGTGGAGCTGGTCGAGGTGCCGGTCTCTCCCGAGACCGGCACCCTGACCCCGGCTGCACTGCTGGAGGCCGTCGCCGCGGCCGGGAACGGCGCGGGCACCCCGGCGCTGGTGGTGCTGAGCGCACCCAACTACCCGTTCGGCGTGCTGGACCCGATCGCCGAGGTGGCCGAGGTGGCTGCCGATCTCGGAATCTGGGTGCACGTGGACGCCTGCATCGGCGGCTGGTTGCTGCCGTGGTGGCCCGGGCAGCAGCGCGGCTGGGACTTCCGTCTGCCGGGGGTGACCTCGATGTCGGCGGACCTGCACAAATACGGCTATGCCCCCAAGGGTGCCTCTGTGGTGCTCTACCGGGGCCGGGAGAACCACCGGGCGCAGTACTTCGCCACGGCGGACTGGCCGGGCTACCCGGTGGTGAACCCGACCTTGCTCGGCTCCCGGTCGGCCACTGCACTCGCGGCGGCCTGGGCGGTGACCCAGACCTTGGGCGAGGGTGGTTACGCCGAGCTGGTCGCCGAGACGGCCGAGGCCACGGCCAGGGTTCGCTCCGCTCTCGGCGGGATCGAGGGCCTGAGCCTGGTGGGCGACCCGGCCGCCGCGCTGATCGCCCTGTGTGCCGACCCGGGCAGTGCCCCGGCTCGGCAGGTGGACCCGTTCCGGCTGGTGGATGCGGTCCGGCGCCGTGGTTTCCTGCTACAGGCGCAGCCGGCGCTGCAGCAGGCCGACGGCAGCTGGTTGCCGCGCACCGCCCACCTGTCCCTCACGCCGGTCAGCCGCCGGATCGCCGGTGAGCTGATCGAGGCTCTGGTGGCCGCGGCGAACGAGGTCCGTGGGCGCAGCGCGCCGCCGCCGGACCCCGGCCTGGTCGCCCAGGTGGCCGCGCAGGGGCTACCGGAGGAGCAGGCCGCAGTGATGTCCACGCTGGAGGCGCTGCCCAAGGACGAGGCACCCGCTGCATTGATCGGTCTGCTCGCCGGGGTGATCGACCCGGACGCTGGCTGAGGTTCCTGCTCGCGAGGGTGGCTGAGGTTCCTACTCGCGAGGGTGCCTGAGGGTTGTGATCGGGCAAAGTCTCAACCCTCAGGCCACCCTCGCGCAACTATGAGCACGCCGGCCCGGGTGGAGACTGGGGGCTGAGTCAGTCCCAGCTCACAGTCACGGCTCGAACCACTAGGTCCAGCGACGTCACCGCAGGCACGTCGCCCCGGCGGCCTGAGCCGGGTGCAGTGCCGCCCGAGGCCTCGGGTGCGGTCCCAGTCAGCATCGCCGTGGTCCGTGGGTACCCCGGCAACGGGACCTCATCGGACAGTGGGAGGTTCGACGGCGAGAGCAGCAGTGTGCCGTGCACCCACTCGGTGACCAGATCGGTCGCCGCTGCGGCCCCTGCGGGGGAATGTCCGACCCGGTCGATGAAGAACGCGAGCAGGGCCTCGTTCAACGCGAGGGCATGGGTGCCGAGGATCCGCTGGCTCGCCAGAATCTGCACCTGGCCCGGAGCATGGGCGAACACGTCGAGCACATGGCGTAGGAACGCCGCCAAACCCGCTGCCGCCGGGGGAGAGGTGAGCAGGCTGAGGTCGAGAGTGCCGAGGAAGCGGTCACCGATGCGGTGGCGCAGGTCGGCCATATCGGCGAAGTAGGTGTACACCGCGGTCGGGGTGACACCGGCCTCGCGGGCCACCGCGCGCAGCGACAGCCCGGTCAGGCCACGTGCGGCGAGCACGCGCTCGCCGGCCGCAAGCAGCAGGTCGGCACTGATGTCGCCCCGGGGGCCCCTACGCCTGCTGTCCATCACGGCCATGGTAACGTCTCAATTTGTGCAGCGAACAATTCCGGGTGCTCCCCGGGCCGCGCTCTGGTTCGTGATCGGGACCCTGGGCCTGATCACCGCGATCTGCGGCACCTTCTGGCTATTCGGCGCCGCTGTTCCGGAGTGGTTCACCGTCCTCGGGCGGTGGCTCCCGGCCCTGGTATCACTGGCAGTACTGCGCCTGAGGGCACTACCCGGCGGGCTGCTGCAGTGGTGGGCGCTGTCGCCGGGTGGGCTGCGTCGTCTGCTGACCGGCGCCGGGACCGGAATCGCCGTGCTGCTGCTGACCTACTCCCTGAGCGCCCTGGTGCTCACCGCGGTCACCAGCGCAGAGCTGCAACCGTGGAGCGTGCTGGGACCGGCGGCCCTGATGATCGTGCCGTCGATCCTGATCTTCTCACTGAGCACACTGGGCGAGGAGGTCGGCTGGCGCGCCTTCCTGCAGCAGACTCTGCCCTGGGGGTTCTGGCCCTCGGCCGTGGTGGTGTCGGCGGTGTGGGTCACCTTCCACATCCCGTTGCACGGCGTGATGGCCGCCCAGGGCACGATCAGCTGGACGATCGCAGTGGTCTCGACACTCGGCCTGTTCCCCCTGGGCCTGCTGCTCAGTGCCCTGGTGCACCGGTTCGCCAGCGTCTGGCCCGCAGTGCTCGGGCATGCCCTGCCGCTGTCCGCCCTGAACCTGATCGCCGACGCCGATGAGCTCACAGCAGCCGATCACGCACTGCTCGCCACCGTGACCGGTCTGTTACTGGTGCTCGCCGCCTTCTGGCTGGTCCGCACCGCACCGGCGCGTGCAGCCTCCTCCGGGGCCGGCTCAGTACCGGAGAACGCCGGCACCCCCTGATCCACCCGGCACCCGGCACGCGGCACCCGCCACGCGGCACCCGGCACGGAGAAAGCGACACGTGGCGCTGGTCACACTCCGCAGCATCGGCACGTGCGGTGGCAGCGGTATGCTCGGTGCTGGCCATGATCCTTTAACCCCGTCCTGTGAGGCGGAGAAGGAGGCACCTGCCGGTGACTTCTGGCGCCCAACCCACCGTCGTCCTCAGCAGTGACGACATCCACCGGGCACTGACCCGGATCGCGCACGAGATCCTGGAACGGAACAAGGGCGCAGCCGAGGTGTTGCTGCTCGGTATCCCCACCCGCGGAGCCCCGCTGGCTACCAGGCTCGGCAGCCGGATCCTCGCCGCGGAGTCCCGGCCGGCCACCGAGCTGGACCAGCTCGTCGGCACCCTGGACATCACCATGTACCGGGATGACCTGCGCCGACATCCCACCCGCCCACTGGAACCGACCACGATCCCGCCGAGCGGTCTGCAGGACCGGGTGGTGGTGCTGGTCGACGATGTGCTCTACTCCGGCCGCACCGTGCGCGCCGCCCTCGATGCGATCTCCGACCTGGGCCGGCCTCGTGCGGTGCAGCTCGCCGTGCTGGTGGACCGCGGTCACCGCGAGCTGCCGATCCGGGCGGACTTCATCGGCAAGAATCTGCCCACCTCCCGCAGCGAGCGGGTCAGCGTCCAGCTGACCGAGCTCGACGGCCGGGACGAGGTGGTGCTGTCATGAAGCACCTGCTCTCCGCCGCGGACCTCTCCCGCGCCGAGGCCGTGCAAATCCTGGACACCGCGGCCACGATGGCCGACACCCAGTCCCGAGAGATGAAGAAGCTCCCCGCCCTGCGCGGCCGGGCAGTGGTGAACCTCTTCTTCGAGGATTCCACCCGGACCCGGATCTCCTTCGAGGCCGCTGCCAAACGGCTGTCCGCCGATGTGATCAATTTCTCCGCGAAAGGCTCCTCGGTCTCCAAGGGGGAGTCGCTCAAGGACACTGCGCAGACCCTGAAGGCGATCGGCGCCGACGCCGTGGTGATCCGCCACGGTGCCTCCGGCGCACCGCAGCGCCTGGCCACCTCCGGATGGATCGACGCACCGGTGGTGAACGCCGGGGACGGTCAGCACCAGCACCCCACCCAGGCACTGCTGGACGCCTTCACCATCCGCCGCCACCTGGTCGCAGCGCCCACCGGGGCGGGGCTGGATGGACTGCGGGTCGTGGTCGTCGGTGACGTGCTGCACTCCCGGGTGGCCCGCTCGAACGTCGATCTGCTGCACACCCTCGGCGCGGACGTCACCCTGGTCGCCCCGCCTACGTTGCTGCCTGTCGGAGTGAGCAGCTGGCCCTGCCAGGTCAGCTACGACCTCGATGCCACGCTTGCCACGGTCCAGCCGGATGCGGTGATGATGCTGCGCGTCCAACGGGAGCGGATGTCGGCCAGCGGTGGCGGGTTCTTCCCCTCCGCCGCCGAGTACTCCCGCCGCTACGGCCTGGATCCGGCCCGACTCGCAGTCCTGTCCGAGCACGCCATCGTGATGCACCCCGGACCGATGAACCGTGGGCTCGAGATCTCCGCACAGGCCGCCGACTCGCCGCGGTCCACCATCGTGGAGCAGGTGGCCAACGGGGTCGCAGTCCGGATGGCTGTGCTCTACCTGCTGCTGGCCGGCACCGACGAAGGGACGACGACATGACCGCCTACCTGATCCAGGGTGCTGCCCTCAGCGGCCAGGAGCCTGCGGACCTGCTCCTCGACGGCGGTCGGATCGCTGCCGTCGGGGCGGAGGCGGCCGACGCCGCCAGTGCCGATACGGTCCGGATCGTTGCCGACGGTCTAGTCGCGCTACCCGGGCTGGTGGACCTGCACACGCACCTGCGCGAACCCGGCCGGGAGGATGCCGAGACCGTGGCCTCGGGCACCCGGGCGGCCGCTGCCGGCGGCTTCACCTGTGTGCACGCGATGGCGAACACCACGCCCACCGCGGACACCGCCGGTGTGGTGGAGCAGGTCTGGCGCCTGGGTCAGGATGCGGGCTGGGCGGAGGTCCGCCCGATCGGTGCCGTGACCGTGGGCCGGGCCGGCACCCAGCTGGCCGAGCTCGGTGCGATGGCTGACTCCGCTGCCGCGGTGCGGGTGTTCTCCGACGACGGCGACTGTGTGCACGACCCGGTATTGATGCGCCGGGCGCTGGAGTACGTGAAGGCCTTCGACGGCGTGATCGCTCAGCATGCGCAGGAACCTCGGCTCACCGCCGGGGCGCTGATGCACGAAGGCGTCGTCTCCGCTGACCTCGGGCTGACCGGATGGCCGGCGGTGGCCGAGGAGGCGATCATCGCCCGGGACGTGCTGCTCGCCGAGCACGTCGGCTCCCGGGTGCACATCTGCCACGTGTCCACTGCCGGTTCGGTGGAGATCCTGCGCTGGGCCAAGCAGCGCGGTATCGCGGTGACGGCCGAGGTGACCCCGCACCACCTGCTCCTCACCGACGAGCTCATCCGCGGCTACGACCCGCAGTTCAAGGTGAACCCGCCGCTGCGCACTGCCGCGGACGTGGCAGCGGTCCGGGCCGGCCTGGCCGATGGCACGATCGACATCGTCGCTACCGACCACGCCCCGCACCCGAGCGAGGACAAGGACTGCGAGTTCGCCGCTGCGGCGATGGGCATGACCGGGCTGGAAACCGCCGTGGGTGTGGTCGCCGCGGCTATGGTCCGCCCCGGTGAGCACGACTTCGGCTGGGCGGACGTGGCCCGGACCATGTCCACCCGACCGGCCGAGATCGGAGCGGTGAGCGGTCAGGGCCGGCCGCTGGCCCTCGGCGAACCGGCCCACCTGACCCTGATCGACCCCGACGCGAGCTGGCGGGTGCAGCCGGAGCGTCTGCGTACTGCCAGTGAGAACACCCCGTTCGCCGACCAGGAGCTCCCGGCCCGTGTGGTCGCCACGTTCTACCGTGGTGTGGCCACTGTGCTGGACGGCGAACCCCACGACGACCGAGAGGGCGCACCAGCGTGAGCCACGCCAGCCAGAATCCCCCCGCCACCGACCAGGCCCTGCTCGTCCTCGAGGACGGCACCGTGCTGACCGGGCGCGCCTACGGCGCGCGCGGGGCGACCTTCGGCGAGATCGTCTTCTCCACCGGGATGACCGGGTACCAGGAGACGCTCACCGATCCCTCCTACCACCGGCAGATCGTGGTGATGACCGCACCGCACATCGGGAACACCGGCATCAACGACGAGGACCCGGAGTCCCGCCGCATCTGGGTGTCCGGGTACGTCGTGCGCGACCCGGCCCGCCGTGCCTCGAGCTGGCGCTCGAACCGCGAGCTGGAGGACGAGTTGCGCGACCAGGGTGTGGTCTCGATCGCCGAGGTGGACACCCGGGCGCTGACCCGGCACCTGCGCGAGGGCGGTGTGCTGCGCGCCGGGATCTTTTCCGGTGACGCGCTCCCGGACCTGCCCGGCGAGCTGGGCACGGCGACGCTGCTGGAGCAGGTGCTGGCATCGCCGTCGATGACCGGAGCGAACCTGGTGGGCGAGGTGACCACAGACCAGGCGTACGTGGTGGAGCCGATCGGCGAGTTCGCCGGGCGGAGCCCCGTGGCCGTGGTGGCGGCCCTGGACCTGGGGATGAAGTCGATGACCCCGCAGCGCCTCGCCGAGCGCGGGGTCCGGGTGCACGTGCTGCCCGCCGATACCGCCTTCGCCCAGATCGAAGCACTGGCCCCGGACGGAGTGTTCTTCTCCAACGGCCCCGGCGACCCGGCCGCGGCGGACGAGGCGATCGGCCTGCTCCGCCAGGTGCTGGACGCCCGGATCCCGTTCTTCGGGATCTGCTTCGGCAACCAGCTGCTCGGCCGGGCGCTCGGCTACGGCACCTACAAGCTTGACTACGGCCACCGCGGGATCAACCAACCGGTGCAGGACGTGACCACCGGCAAAGTCGAGGTCACCGCGCACAACCACGGCTTCGCCGTCGACGCCCCGATCGGTACGGAATCCCGGGCGCCGCACGATGACGGCCGGTACGGCCGGGTGATCGTCTCCCACGTGGGCCTGAACGACAACGTGGTGGAAGGCCTGCAGTGCCTGGACCTGCCCGCGTTCTCCGTGCAGTACCACCCGGAGGCAGCCGCCGGCCCGCACGACGCCGCGTACCTGTTCGACCGATTCATTGCCATGATGACCGGTTCGGACGCTGCGAGCGCGCCGGCCGCGAACGCCGACCCACACTCCGCCACCGACTCCCCGAAGGAAGCCTGATGCCCCGCCGCACCGACCTGTCCAGCGTCCTGGTGATCGGCTCCGGACCGATCGTGATCGGCCAGGCTGCCGAGTTCGACTATTCCGGGACCCAGGCGTGCCGCGTGCTGCGGGAGGAGGGGCTACGGGTCATCCTGGTCAACTCCAACCCGGCCACGATCATGACCGACCCGGAGTTCGCCGACGCCACCTACGTGGAGCCCATCACGCCCGAGGTGATTGCTTCGATCATCGAGCGGGAGAAGCCCGACGCCCTGCTGCCCACGCTCGGTGGGCAGACCGCGCTTAACGCCGCGATCGCCCTGCACGAGGCGGGTGTGCTCGCCGAGCACGGGGTGGAGCTGATCGGCGCAAACATCGCCGCGATCCACCTGGCCGAGGACCGGGAGCAGTTCAAGGGCGTGGTCGAGCGGTGCGGCGCGGAGTCCGCACGCAGCGTGATCTGCCACTCGATGGACGAGGTGCTCACCGCGGTCGAGGATCTCGGCTACCCGCTGGTGGTGCGCCCGTCCTTCACCATGGGCGGCCTCGGCTCCGGGATCGCCTACGACGAGACCGATCTGCGCCAGATCGCCGGCGCCGGCCTGCACTACTCGCCGACAACCGAAGTGCTCCTGGAGGAGTCGATCCTCGGCTGGAAGGAGT
>DXBY01000352.1 GCA_019116305.1 Candidatus Ruania gallistercoris
CACCTGGTGGACCTGGGCGTGACCGCCCTGGAGCTGATGCCGGTGCACCAGTTCGTCCAGGACCCACCGCTGATCGACCGCGGACTGCGCAACTACTGGGGCTACAACACCATCGGCTTCTTCGCCCCGCACAACGCCTACTCGGCGTGGGGCACACGCGGGGAGCAGGTGTTGGAG
Source organism: Candidatus Ruania gallistercoris (assembly GCA_019116305.1). GTDB lineage: Bacteria > Actinomycetota > Actinomycetes > Actinomycetales > Beutenbergiaceae > Ruania > Ruania gallistercoris. The sequence goes on from DXBY01000352.1 coordinate 178, forward strand.
TTCAAGAACCTGGTCAAGGCGCTGCACGCCGCGAACATCGAGGTGATCCTCGACGTCGTCTACAACCACACCGCCGAGGGCAACCACCAGGGCCCCACGCTCTCCTTCCGCGGCCTGGACAACGCCACCTACTACCGGTTGGTCGATGACGACAAGGCGCACTACTTCGACACCACCGGCACCGGCAACTCGCTGCTGATGCGTTCCCCGCACGTGCTGCAGCTGATCATGGACTCGCTGCGCTACTGGATCACCGAGATGCATGTGGACGGGTTCCGGTTCGACCTCGCCGCCACTCTCGCCCGGCAGTTCCACGAGGTGGACAAGCTCTCCTCCTTCTTCGACATCATCCAGCAGGACCCGGTGATCTCCCAGACGAAGCTGATCGCCGAACCTTGGGACCTGGGTACCGGCGGCTACCAGGTGGGTGGTTTCCCGCCGTTGTGGACCGAGTGGAACGGCAAGTACCGGGACACGGTGCGGGACTTCTGGCGCGGTGAGCCCTCCACGTTGGGTGAGTTCGCCAGCCGGCTGACGGGTTCCTCGGACCTGTACGAGCGCACCGGGCGGACCCCGATCGCCTCGATCAACTTCGTCACCGCACACGACGGCTTCACCCTGGCGGACCTGGTCTCCTACAACGACAAGCACAACCAGGCCAACGGCGAGGACAACAACGACGGCGAGAGCCACAACCGATCCTGGAACTGTGGGGTGGAGGGCCCGACCGACGATCCGGACATCCTCCGCCTGCGGGGGCGGCAACAACGCAACTTCCTCACCACGCTGCTGATCTCCCAGGGGGTGCCGATGCTCTCCCACGGCGACGAGGTCGGGCGCACCCAGCAGGGCAACAACAACGTCTACGCCCAGGACAACGAGCTGGCCTGGGTCGACTGGGAGAACATCGACGAACCCCTGCTGGCCTTCACCCGCCAGCTGATCGCGTTCCGGGCCGAGCACCCGGTGCTGCGCCGGCGCCGGTTCTTCAACGGGTCCACCTCCGCTGCGAACGGATTGCCCGAACTGCCGGACATCGCCTGGTTCGAACCGAGCGGGGTGCCGATGGACACAGAAGCCTGGACCACCTCCTACGCACGGTCCCTGGCCGTGTTTATGAACGGTGAGGCGATCGAAGAGCCGGACGCCCAGGGCAACCGGATCATCGACGACTCGCTGCTGGTGCTGGTCAGTGCCAGCTACACCGAGCTGGAGTTCACCCTTCCCGGCCCGGACTACGGCAACAGCTGGACGCCGGTGCTATGCACCGACACCGCCCTGGACCTTCCCGATGAGCTGGGCCCGGAAGGCACGGTCACGGTCACCGGCCGGTGCATGGTGATCCTGGCCCGGCCGGCCAGCGCTGCGGAGTCAGCAGCGTGAGCACCCGCATCCCGGTCTCCACCTACCGGCTCCAGCTCGGTCCCGACCTGACCTTCGCCGATGCGATCGGCCTGCTCGACCACCTCGTCTCCCTGGGGGTCACCGATCTCTACCTCTCCCCCATCCTCACCGCCGCACCGGGGTCCACCCACGGGTACGACGTCGTCGACCACAGCCGCATCTCCCGGGCGCTCGGCGGCCGGGCCGGGTTCGAGGCACTGGTCGCCGAGGCACGGGCGCGGGACCTGGGCATCGTGGTGGACGTGGTGCCCAACCACATGGCCGTGCCCACTCCCGCCAGCCACAACCGGGTGCTCTGGGACGTGCTCAGCCACGGCACGGACTCGGCCTACGCCGGCTGGTTCGATGTGGACTACTCCGAGTCCGACCAGGTACTGATGCCGGTGCTCGGCGAGCGGATCGGTGCGGCGCTGGCCTCCGGTGCACTGCGGGTGGAGCATGTGGACGAACCGGACGCGCACCTGACGCCGGACCGACCCGTGCTGTGCTACTACGAACACCGGTTCCCGATCCGGGAGGGCACCGAGCACCTACCGCTGGAGGAGCTGCTGGAGCGCCAGCACTATCGGCTCGCGTACTGGCGGGTGGCCAGTGAGGAGCTGAACTACCGCCGATTCTTCGACGTCGGCTCCCTGGTAGGGCTGCGAGTGGAGCGTCCGGAGGTGTTCGAGGCCACCCACGCACTCATCCTGGAGCTGGTCGCCGGCGGCCTGATCGACGGGTTGCGCATTGACCACCCGGACGGGCTGGCCGACCCGGGTGAGTACTTCCGCCGGCTGCACGAGGCCACCGGCGGCGTGTGGACCGTCGCGGAGAAGATCCTCGAACCGCACGAAGACCTCCCGTCCGGGTGGCCGGTGGCCGGCACCACTGGCTACGACGCCGCCTGGCGGATCGGTCAGGTGCTCACCGACCAGGCCGGCTCGCTGCCACTGGGTGGGGTGATGGCCACTCTTACCCCGGACGCGCTGGGCACGCTGCCCGCGATGGTCGCCGAGGCCAAGCGGGAGATCATCACCGGTTCGCTACGGGCCGAGCTGCACCGGCTCGCCTCCCTGCTCGCCGAGATCTGCGAGGACGACATCCGGCTGCGGGACCACACTCTCGGTGCGCTCACCGACTGCGTCCGGGAGCTCGTCGTGGCCTGTGACCGGTACCGGGCCTACGTGCGGCCCGGAGACCCGCTCGATGCCGCTACCGCCGGCCTGGTGCACACCTGGTCCGAGCAGGCCGCCCAGGTGCTCGACCCCGAACGTCACGCCACCCTCGCCGTGGTCACCGCCCTGGTGCTCGGCCAGGAGACCGGCAGCGCGGGACGCCGCGGGGAGCCGCGCCGGGCGGAGGCGGTGGTGCGCTTCCAGCAGGTCTGCGGCGCCGTGATGGCCAAGGGTGTGGAGGACACCGCGTTCTACCGGTGGACGCACCTGAGCAGCCTGTGCGAGGTGGGTGGCGCGCCCGCCTCCTTCGCCGTCGAACCGGATGAGCTGCACGCGTGGAGCAGCCGCGCCCAGCAGCTCTACCCGCGCACGCTCACCGCGCTGAGCACACACGACGCGAAACGCGGTGAGGACGTGCGCGCCCGCATCTGTGTGCTCTCCGAGCTCGCCCCGGAGTGGGTGGAGCTGGTCCAGCACCTGCGCGGGGTCACCGAGCCCGTCCGTCCACCGGTTCTGGAGGGTCGTACCGAGAACTTGCTCTGGCAGACGCTCGCCGGCACCTGGACGGCGGACGGCCCGCTGGCTGCCGAGCGGTTCAGCGACTACCTGGTCAAAGCCGCGCGGGAGGCGAAGGTGTGGACCAGCTGGACCGCTCCGGATGACGACGGCGAGGCGGCCCTGGTCTCGTTCGCCCACCAGGTGCTCGACTCACCTGAGGTGGCCGAGGCGATGACTGCCTGGACCGACCGCACGGCCGAAGCCGTGCGTACTGTCACCCTCGGAGCCCGGGCACTGCAGTTGACCGTGCCCGGAGTTGCCGACACCTACCAGGGCACCGAGGTGACCACCGTGGCCCTGGTGGACCCGGACAACCGCCGACCGGTGGACTACGCGCCGATCATCGAGGCCCTCGCCCGCCTGGACGACGGCGCCGGACCCTGGGACCTGAGCAGCGAGAAGTTGCGGATGACCGCCGCTGTGCTCCGGCTGCGGCGCCGCCGGCCGGAGGCGTTCATCGGCGCCGACGCCGGGTACGAGGTGCTGCGAACCTCCACCGGGCACGCGGTGGCGTTCGCCCGCACTGTGGCCGAGGTACCGCAGGTGGTCACCGTGGTCACCCGTCGCCACCACCAGCTGCGCGCCGTCGGTGGCTGGGGCGGGCACAGCCTGGTGCTCCCCGCCGGCACCTGGCGCGATGTGATCACCGGCAACGAGCACCCGTCCGGAGAGGTCCCGGTGGCCGAGCTGCTGGGCACCGGCCCGGTGGCGGTGCTGGAGCACCTGGAGTCTCGGTGAGCCAGCCACTGCGGGTATGGGCCCCATACGCCACCCGGGTCGAGGTGGTGCTGGGCAACGGCCGTGAGCCGATGCACCCAGGCAGCGACGGGTGGCACACCTTTCGCACCTTGGAGCACGGTGCGGACTACGCCTTCGTGCTGGATGGTCAGGGCCCGTTCCCCGACCCGCGCAGCCCGTGGCAGCCGGGTGGGGTGCACGGCCCGTCCCGGCACTTCGATGCCGCCCGGTTCGCGTTCACCGACTCCGCCTGGGCCGGGCGCGACGCCCGGGGTGCGGTGATCTACGAGCTGCACCTGGGCACCTTCACCCCTGAGGGCACACTGGCTGCCGCCGCCCGTCGACTCCCCGACCTGGTGGCCCTCGGCGTGGACCTGGTGCAGCTGATGCCGGTGGCCGCCTTCGAGGGGGAACGCGGCTGGGGGTATGACGGGGTGGACCTGTACGCCGTGCACCGTGCCTACGGCGGACCGGCGGCCCTGCAGGCCTTCGTCGACACCGCTCACGGCCACGGCCTGGCGGTCAGCCTGGATGTGGTCTACAACCACCTCGGCCCGTCTGGGAACTACCTGGCCCGCTTCGGCCCGTACTTCACCGACACCCACCACACCCCCTGGGGGCAGGCGGTGAACCTGGACGGACCCGGCAGCGGGCCGGTGCGCGAGTTCATCATCGACAATGCGATCCGCTGGCTTCGAGACTTCCACGTCGACGCGCTCCGACTGGACGCGGTGCACGCGTTGATCGACGATTCCCCGCGGCACCTGCTGGCCGAACTGGCCGACGCCGTCGCAGCGCTGTCCGCCGAGCTCGGCCGGCCCCTGAGCCTGATCGCGGAGTCGGACCTGAACGACGCCGTGATGGTCACGCCCACCACAGCCGGCGGTCTGGGCATGACCGCGCAGTGGGCCGATGACGTGCACCATGCGATCCACGCGTTCCTCACCGGGGAGCGGCACGGCTACTACGTGGACTTCGGCTCGGCCGAGACCCTCACGAAGGCGTTCACCGAGGTGTTCGTGCACGACGGCACCTATTCCACCTTCCGCGGCCAGGACTGGGGTGCGCCGATTCCGCCGGAGACCGATGGACACCGGTTCGTGGTTTCCACCAGCACCCATGACCAGGTCGGCAACCGTGGTCTCGGCGACCGGCCGGCAGCTCGCCTGGACGATGCCCAGCTCGCCGTGTCGGCGGCACTGCTGCTCTGCGGCCCGTACACCCCGATGCTGTTCATGGGCGAGGAGTGGGCCGCCAGCACCCCGTGGCAGTACTTCACCGACCACACCGACCCCGAGCTTGCCGCCGCCGTCCGTGCCGGCCGGGAGCGGGAGTTCGCCGAGCACGGCTGGCAGCAGATCTACGGCGACGGCCACATCGCAGTCCCGGACCCGCAGGATCCGGCCACGATGGCTGCCAGCACGCTGCGCTGGGACGAGGCCGAGACCGGCAGGCACGCGGCGGTCCGGGACTTCTACCGCCGGCTGATCGCGCTGCGCCGGCAGGAACCGGACCTGCGCACTGGTGAGCGCAGCGCCACCGGCGTCACGTATGACCCGGCGGGTACCTGGTGGGTGTTGCGGCGCGGCTCGGTGCACGTCCTGCTCGCTCACTCCCCCGGTGGCGAGCCGGTGCAGGTTCCGCTGCCTGGTGCACCGGCGATGACCACGCTGCTCAGCTGGCAGCAGCCGTTGGCCGTGACCGAAGAGGGCATCACCCTGCCACCGGTGGGCGTGGTCATCCTGCGTCAGGGCAGCAGCGGCTCTACTGCCGCCCGAGTCGCCGAGGCATAACCACCGCCGAACAGCAGAGCGTGCACCAGTAGCGGGAACAGCTGGTGCAGCCCGATACGGCTGCGCCAGTCCGGTGCCAGCGTGCCGGCCTCGGCATACCCGGCGTGGATCTCCCCCAGGTGCGGTGCACCGAACAGCTCCAGCATCGCCAGGTCCGTTTCCGGGTGGCCACCGCAGGCAGCCGGATCGATCAGCGTGACCCCCGCGGAGGTCCACACCACGTTCCCGGCCCACAGGTCCCCGTGCAGCCGCGCCGGGCGGACCGGGCGGGAGCCGTGCTGGTCCCACCGCCCCGCGCGCAGGTCCGCCCGCACCCGGGCCAGGTCAGCGGCGAGGTCGTCATCGATCGCCCCGGCCTGTCGGCATCGTTCGGTCAGCGGCCAGAGCCGGCCCTCGGCGTAGAACTCCCCGAACCGGTCCGCGGTCGCGTCCGGCAGCGGGATCGGGTCCGAGAGCGGGCCGAACCAGTACTGCTCCGCTCCTGGCGGCAGCGCACCGAAGGACTCGGCACCCGCGGCGTGGGTGCGAGCCAGGTCACGGCCAAAGGCACGGGCGGCTGCCGGCTGCGGACGGACCGGACGGAGACGGTCCAGCACCAGGGCGGATTCCGCCACCCGCTGCACCCCGACGACCGGTGCACCCTCGGCGGCGGCAAGCCAGCGCAGACCCGCGGCCTCAGTGGCGAAGAAGCCCGGCGGCGCATCCTGCCGAGACTTGGTGTAGCTCTCCTGCCTCACGTGTCAGGAACCGGAGCGCAGGAAGGCGTTCAGCTCCGCGGTGAAGGCGACGTCTACCGTCAGGGCGCGGCCGTCGATGCTCCGCACCGGCGCGCCGAGCCGGACGCTGGAGCACAACCACACCTGCTCGGCGTTGTTCAGCTCGGCTGCCGGCACCGGGCGTGCCTGGGTCGCCAGACCACGGCCGGCGGCGAAGGCGAACACCTCCTCCTGGGTGGTGCCCGGCAGGATGCCCTGGTCGGTGGCCGGAGTGATCAGCGTGTCACCGTCACGGAGCACCACAGTGGCGGTCGGGCCCTCCAGCACCAGCCCGTCCGAGCTGAGGAAGATGGCATCGTCGGCGCCACGGCGCCTCGCCTCGCGCAACGCGGCCATGTTCACGGCGTAGGAGGTGTACTTCGCGCCCTGGAGGAGCCACGGGGAGGTGACCGCCACATCGGAGGCGTACCCGCGGTCCAGGGTGACCACTGCGATGCCGTCCTCCCGTGCCGGGCTCGAGTCCGCCATGGCGCGGGCAATCACCCAACCAGTGCAGTGCTGGGCACCTTCCACCCCACGGGTGAGCACCGTCTTCACCGCGAGGTCGTTGGCCGGGCCTGCGGCCTCGATCGCGGTGAGAACCCCGGCCCGCCACAGATCCAGCCGCGGCGCAGGCAGGTCCAGCACGGCAGCAGAACGGGCGAACCGGTTCAGGTGCGCCTCCAGCTGCCGGGGCCGGCCCTCGAACACACCGATCGTCTCGAACACTCCGTCACCGCGGCTGGCTCCCAGGTCATCGACCCGCAGCTGCGGTGCGGTGGCATCGACGCGAGTGAAACCGGCCCCTGTCAGCGGCTCGTTCTCCGTCGGTGCTTCGATCAGCAGCAGCACGCCGGTCTCCGGCGAACCGGTCGTGGGACTGGACTCTGGTGGTGCACTCACCTCTGCAGGATAGCCACCAGCACCGGATCTCCCAGACCTGTGCGCACGCTCCGGGCGCTACCGTGAATCGAGTAGCATCTTTACGACACAGCGATGTGATCAAATTCATCCCGTCTTGGTTTAGGTTAGCCTGCCCTAAGGCATAGCCTGGTCACGTCCCGTCCGAGTCGCACCTGCTGCGACCGAGAGAAAGATCTCGATGACTACGCCACTGTCGATGCCCGTACCCCGCCGTGTCCCCCGCCGTCTGCTCACCGCACTCGCTGCTACCTCAGTCCTCGCCCTGGCAGCCTGCGGCAACGGCGCGGCAGGCGACGATGCTGCCGAGGACCAGACCACGATCGAGGTGGAGGACAACAACGGTGCCCAGACGGTGGCCACCCCACCCGCTTCGGTCGTGGCGACCGACAACCGCACCTTCGAAACCCTCTCCGACTGGGGTGTCGAGCTCAGCGCCGGTGCGGTGTCACTGATGCCGGAGACGATCACCTACACCGAGCAGGAGGAGATCATCGACCTCGGCAGCCACCGTGAGCCCGACCTGGAGGCGGTCGTCGCCGCGGACCCGGATCTGATCGTCAACGGCCAACGCTTCTCCCAGTACCACGACGACTTCGTCGACCTGGTCCCGGACGCGACCATTCTCGAGCTCGACCCTCGGGACGGCGAGCCGTTCGATGCCGAGCTGGCCCGTCAGGTGACCGTCCTGGGTGAGGTATTCGACAAGCAGTCCGAGGCCGAAGCCCTGGTTGCCGACTTCGAGGCAGCTGTCGAACGTGCGCAGGCGGCCTACGACGGTGAGAGCAGTGTGATGGGTGTGATCACCTCCGGCGGAGAGATCGGCTACTCCGCCCCGGGGCACGGACGCACCCTCGGTCCGGTCTTCGACATCCTTGGCCTGACCCCGGCTCTCGAGGTGCCGGAGGCGAGTGAGGACCACCAGGGTGATGACATCTCCGTCGAGGCGATCGCCGACTCGAACCCGGACTGGATCCTGGTGATGGACCGGGACGCCGCCGTCGGTGCGGAAGATCCGGCCTACTCCCCCGCGGCCGAGGTGCTTGAGGATTCCGCTGCCCTGACCAACGTCACCGCCGTGGCCGAGGGCAACATCGTCTACATGCCCGCGGACACCTACACCAACGAGGGCATCCAGACCTACACCGAGTTCTTCAAC
>DXBY01000353.1 GCA_019116305.1 Candidatus Ruania gallistercoris
CCGGTGGCCGACTGGGCCCGCGGCTACGCGGCCGACCCGGCTCGGGTGCACACCCTCGCCAACGGGGTGGACACCACCCGGATCACCCCCGCGCCGATGGCCGCCGAGGACGAGGCGACGTTCACCGTCGGCTTCGTCGGCACGCTCAAACCGTGGCACGGCCTGCCCACCCTGCTGGAGGCGCTGGCGCTGATGCTCGCCGACGATCCGAGCTATCGTCTGCTGCTGGTCGGTGACGGTCCGCAGCGCGAGGTTCTGCAGACCCTGGCCGACCGGCTCGGGATCAGCGCGGCCATCGAGCTGACCGGAGCGGTCGAACCGGTCGCGATCCCGGCCCAGCTGCACCGGATGCAGGTCGCCGTGGCGCCTTACCCCGCCGGTGGCGACTTCTACTTCTCGCCCCTGAAGCTGCAGGAGTACCTGGCAGCGGGGCTGCCCACCGTGGCCAGCGCCGTCGGGAACCTGCCTGCCGTGCTCGGGCACGGCCGCCTGGGCGTCCTGGTCGAACCCGAGGAACCACGCAAGCTCGCCGACGCGATCACCGCGCTGCGCCAGGATCTGCTGCGCCGCCGCCGGCTCGGCCTGGCCGGTCGGGCGGAGGTGGTCGCCCACCACGACTGGACCGCCGTGGTCGAGCGCGGGCTGGCCCTGGTGGGGAGGTCCTGACCGTGTCCGCCCGTCCGAAGACGCTTCGAGAGTCGCTCCGGCGGCTCGGCGGCACCCGTCGCTCGTTCGCCGCGCACCTGAAGCCGGAACGACCGCTGATCGCCGGTGGCCTGGCGGCACTGTTCGCCGAGGTCGGGATGCGCCTGCTGGAGCCGTGGCCGCTGAAGTTCGTGATCGATGGGGTGATCGCCGAGGCGGGCGCCGACGGTGTGCCCAGCAGCGAGCTGAGCCTGCAGACGGTGCTGATCCTCGCCTGCGCCGCCCTCCTGGTCGTGGTGGCGCTCCGTGCGCTTTCGGCGTACCTGATGACCGTCTGCTTCGCCCTGGTGGGTAACCGCATGCTCACTCGGGTACGTGCCGAGCTGTACGCGCACCTGCAGCGGCTCTCGATGGCCTTCCACGACAAGGCCGGCACCGGTGACCTGGTGCAGCGGGTCACTGCGGACGTCGGCCGGCTCAAGGAGGTGGCGGTCACGGCCGGCCTGCCACTGCTGGGCAACCTGGCCACCCTGGTCGGGATGGTCGCCGTGGTGGCGATCATGGACTGGCAGCTGGCCCTGGTGATGCTCGGGGTGTTCCCGCTGTTCGCGCTGATCGGCGTGCGGCTGAGCCGGCGGATCAACACCGTCTCGCGCACCCAGCGCAAGGCCGAGGGTGCGCTGGCCACCCGGGCCACCGAGGTGCTCTCCGCGATGCAGGTGGTGCAGTCCTACTCCCTCGAGGAGCGGATGCAGCGCGAGTTCGACAGCAGCAACACCAAAACCCTCAAGGACGGCGTCAAGGCGAAGAAGCTCGCTGCCGGGCTGGAGCGCAAGACCGATGTGCTGGTCGGTATCGCCACGGCGGTCGTGCTGTTCGTCGGTGCCCAGCGGGTGCTCGCCGGCGCACTCACCCCCGGTGAGCTGGTGGTCTTCCTCACCTACCTCAAGGCCGCGTTCAAACCGATGCGCGACCTGGCCAAGTACACCGGCCGGATCGCCTCGGCGACCGCCTCCGCGGAACGGATCGCGGATGTGATGGGGGTGCAGCCGGAGATCCGCAACTACAGCTGGGCCCGCCCGGCCGGCCGGTTCACCGGTGAGGTCCGGTTCGAGAACGTCTGGCTGTCCTACGTTCCCGGGCGCCCGGTGCTGCGCGGGGTGAACCTGCACGTCCGTGCCGGGGAACGGGTGGCCATCGTCGGACCGTCCGGTTCGGGGAAGTCCACGCTGGTGCTGCTGCTCTCCCGACTCACCGACCCGGACACCGGCCAGGTGACCATCGACGGCCAGGACCTGCGCGACCTCACCGTGGAGACCGTCCGTTCGCAGGTGGCAACAGTGCTCCAGGACAGTGTGCTGTTCGCCACCACGATTGCCGAGAACATCGCCCACGGGGTGCCCGAGGCTACCCAGGACCAGGTGGAGGCCGCCGCCCGCCTGGCCGGGGCGCACGAGTTCATCCTCAATCTGCCGCAGGGGTATGACACGGTGGTCGCCGAACGGGGCAGCACGCTCTCCGGCGGGCAGCGGCAGCGGATCGCGATCGCCCGGGCAGCCATCCGCGATGCGAGCGTGATCGTGCTCGACGAGGCGATGGCCGGACTGGACACCGACACCGAACGTGAGGTGTCGGCAGCGATGGACCGGCTGACCGAAGGCCGCACGACGCTCGTGGTCACCCACGACCTGGCCGCCGCCGCCCGCGCCGACCGGGTGGTGCAGATCGAGCACGGCCGTGCTACCCCCTCCCCGGGCGCTCTGGCCCGGCAGACCAGGAAGGAGCGGGCCGGTGCTACCACCCGCTGAAGCGTCCATCGTGGCCCGGGACCCGGACCTGCCCGGGCTGCGCCTGCTGCTCGACACCGATGCGCTCACCGAGCGACTGTCCGGTCTGCTCGGCCGGTCGGTGTCCGTCCAGCGCCGACACCTGCGGTACAAGCCCGGCCGGAGCTGCGTGCTGCACGTGGACGCCGAGGGACAGCCGCTGCTGGTCGCGGCCACTGCACCGTCCGAGGCAGCCAAGCACGCCAAGACCCTCCAGCGCTCCGCCGGAGCGATCGTGGGTACCGTACCCGAGCTGCAGGTGCTGGTCGGCACCCCGGCGGCCGACCGGGACCTGCCCGGGGTGGCCCTGCTGACCGATCCCGACCGCCGTCCCCTGCTGCTGCACCGGCTGCTGCACACCGGTCCACACGTGGACCCCAGCGCCGAGCCCCGGCTGCTGCGGTACAAACCGCACCGCCGATGGGTCGGGCTGCTGCCCACGCTCTCCGGTGACAGTGTGCTGCTGCGGATCCAGCGCCCGGCCGCGGCCCGCACTGCTGCAGCGGCGCTGGCGGCGCTGGTGGCCGGTGAGCCGCGCACCCCCCGGCTGATCGGCTTCTACGACCGCCGCGGTGTGCTGGCCGCCGAGTACCTGCGAGGACAGACGGCGCAGGACGCACCGGCCGAGCGGTTGCCAGCGGTCGGAGATGCGCTCGCCCGGCTGCACCGGCGCACCTGCCCAGCGCTGGCCGAGCAGGACTCCCGGGCCGAGCCGCAGCAGGTCCGCGCCGCCGCCGCTCAGCTCGGGGTGCTGCTCCCGGAGCTCACCGAGCGCGCTGCCGACCTCGCCGAACGGATCGCCGGCCGGTTGAGCGGCCTGGCGCCGGTGCGGGTCCCGGTGCACGGGGACTTCTCCGCGGACCAGGCGGTGCTCGGCCCGGACGGTGTGGCCGGTCTGATCGACCTGGACTCTGCTGCTCTGGGGGACCCGGCCGCGGACCTGGGCTGCGCCGAGGCCGCGATGATCGCCGGTGTGCTGCTCGGGCAGCTGACCGACGCCGAACGCGACCAGCGGTTGGCCGCCCTGCACACCGGCTACACCGGCGCCGGCGGACCCGCCGCGCCAGAGCGAGTGCGGGTGCACCTGGCCGCGCACCTGCTACGGCTGACCGCGGAACCGTTCCGGCTCGGGCAGACCCCCGCCTGGCCCGAGGCCGCCACGGCCCTGCTCGCCCAGGCCGAGGCGGTAGCCGAGGACTGGGCCATGGTGGGCACCTGATGCGCCCAGCACTGGAGCTCGCGGCCGAGGCCGCGGCCGGGGCGGACCTGGCCGTGGTCAAGGCGATTCCGCGCTCGCCGGACCGCCTCGGTGTGGAGCTGCGCCGGCCGGACGGCGGAATGCTTGCCGGGCAGTGGTTCCGGCACTCCGGTGAGGCGCTCACCGCGTGGGACCAGACCCGTCGGTCCGCCCCGACCAGCGGGGTGCGGCTGGTCTCGGGTGGTCTGCTGCTGCAGCCCGGTGGTGCGGACCGGAAGCTGCGCGGCCTGCACCTGATGCTCGCCACGCCCGGAGCTGTGCTGGTGGCCCACCGGCCGGAGAAACGGGCGGTGCTGCGCCAGGGCGCCCACCGGGCGACGACGTACGTCAAGGTGGTCCGGCCGAGCCGGCTGGCGGCCACCGCGGCAGCCGCGCGGCTGACCGTTCCCGGCGTCGCCACCCCGCAGGTGCTCGCCGTGGACGAGGCTCTCGGCACGGTGACCTGTGCCGAGCTGCCCGGCCGGACGCTGTTCGACCTCCTGGCCGACCCCACGCTCACCGACGGCTGGATCGAGAAAGTGGGCTACGCCGTCGGCGGGGCGGTCCGCCGCCTGCACCAGGCAGCGGTGACCACCGACCTGCCCAGCCATGACGCGGCGGCGGAGCTGGCCGTGGCCCGCCGGTGGGCCGCTCTGGCCGCCGAGCACCACCTGCTCGGCGACCGTGCCGACGCCGTGCACCGCCTGCTGGCCGAGGCGGAGGAGGAGCTGAGGGTCGGGACCGGGCCGGTGGTGCTGCTGCACCGGGACCTGCATGACAAGCAGCTGCTGGTCGACGGCCTCGAGGTGGGGATGCTCGATTTCGACCTGGCCGCATTCGGCGACCCGGCACTGGACCTGGCGAACCTGCTCACCCACCTGGACCTGCGGGCCCGGCAGCAGCGGTGCAGCACAGAGCGTGCGCAGCGGTGTGCCGCAGCGGTGCGCCAGGGGTATGGACCGGTGCCCGAGGACTGGCGGCGGCGGCTCGCCGGCTACGAGCTCGCCACCAGGGCGCGGCTCGCCTGCGTGTACGCCTTCCGCCCAGCGCAGGCCGAGGTGGCCGCCCAGCTGGTGCGGGCCCCAGCCCGGTAGCGGGGCCCGCCGGCGGACGAAAGGCCGGTGCAAGACCCTGCTGCCAGCTGCAACGACCACGCTCGGCTCCAGGGATGTTTCGGTCCTGCTGGTCTCTGCCGACCTCCGCTTGCGGATCATCACCCAGGACAGTTCTGGCCAGGTGACGGCTGTGCGGATAGCACGGATGATGACCTGGCCGTAGACGTCGTCGGTCGGTGATGTACTGGCCGCGTGACAGGACTGGAACGAATCATCTACGTGGATGACTCCCACCGTGAGCAATCGGCCCTCATCATTTACGGATGGGTCGAGTGTCATCCGGTGGAGTGGCGGCGGGCGCTGCGAGAGTGGCTGGAGCATCGGAAGTACTTGCGTAGTAGGTATGGCGTTCGAGTTGATAAAGAGTTGCACGGCACCGAGTTCATCAACGGCCGGGGAGATGTCAGCGATGATCGTGCTCGCCTAGCCCCGACGTTCTTCGATGGACAGGGCAACCTGCTCTCGAAGCAACTCGGACAGGCCATCGCTGTGGATTCGTTGGCACTCCTCCAGAACTGCACGTTTATCAGGGCCGGTGCTGTGTGGTGTTCGGTGAAGCACGGTCGGGACTTCACAGCCGAGAAGTATGCTCTCTATGGTCGGCTACTCGCCAAGCTCGAGCGTGAACTCAGCAGCAGCAACACGTACGGCCTGATTGTGATGGACGGGGAGGACCCCAACTTCCGTGCGGAGCACCGGAATCTCAAGTTAGATCAGCGCCACATCGTTGAAGACCCGGTGATGCAGGACTCGAAGCGGTCACAGATGGTGCAGATGGCCGATCTGGTGGCGTACACGGCTTTCACGCACCTCAACCGTCACGAGGGCAACAAGTTCGGGTGGGAGTGGTACAACACCTACCTAGCCCCCAGGTTCGGTTTGCCGCAGGAGCTGTAGAAACAGCTAGACCCGCTACTCCACGTACGTGGAAGCGGGTCCGCCCCTCTAGTATGCCTGCTGGTGTGGCAGGCTGCAAGCGAGTTGATGAGTAAGAGGCGCGGTTGATGAAGCAACTCGGTATGACAGCAGACGGGGGAATCGTACCAAGGACCTCACCGAACGGTTGACCGCCGAGATCGACGCGCTCGACGGCACTGTGATGGGTCCACCGCTGTACGGCGGGTGGACCACGGTGCCCAAACCGTAGGGTTCAGCCGGGCGTCGACCGGGCCCGATCGCGCGGCCGAGTCTCGGCGCCGTGGACTCAACCCGCCCGCACCAGACCGGATTCGTAGGCGGCGACCACCATCTGGGTCCGGTCGCGCAGGGTCAGCTTGGTCAGGATGCGGCTGACGTGGGTCTTGACCGTCTGCTCGGCGAGGAAGAGGTCGTCGGCGATCTCGGCGTTCGACCGTCCGCGGGCGACCTGGATCATCACTTCCCGTTCCCGCTCGGTGAGCTGGCCGAGCAGAGGCGCCTCCTTCGCAGGGGCGGACGGTCGGGATGCGTAGTCGGCGATCAGCGCCCGGGTGACTTTCGGGGAGAGGAGAGCTTCGCCGTCGGCCACCACCCGGACCGCCTGGACGAGCTCCTCCGGAGGGGAGTCCTTCAGCAGGAAACCGCTCGCCCCGATCCGCAGGGCCGTGAACACGTACTCGTCGGCGTCGAACGTGGTCAGCATGATCACCTTCGGCCCCTCACCCGGCGTCGCGAAGATCGCCCGCGCCGCATCGAGCCCGTTCACCTTCGGCATGCGGATGTCCATCAGCACCACATGGGGTTGGGTGCGCCGTACGATATCGGTGATCCCGAGGCCGTCCTCGGCGGTGCCGACCACGGTGATGCCCTCCTGGGCGTCCAGCAGGGCGGCGAACCCGGCACGGATCATCGACTGGTCGTCCACGATGAGCACACGCACCGGGTCACCGACGGTGCTGACCGGGGGGACCATACGTACAAAGTAACCCCTGGTGCCCTCCGGTGCGGACCCGCGCAGCCGGCTGGGCCAGGTCACTCTCAGGAGGGACGCGCACCGGGCGGAGAGGAGCCTACCCTGCAGCCCATGGCACCCGAGTCTTCGCCGGCGGCAGCAGCACCGGGCCGCGGCCACCGGCTGCGCGGTCGACTGCGCCGACTGGGCGCGGACTACCGGTACGTGCTGCCAGGTCTGCCGCTCGGCGTGCTGAGCTTCGCTGCCCTGGTGGCGCTCACCGTGGCTTCGCTGAGCACGCTGATCATCTGGGTGGGTGCGCTGCTGATGCCGCTGACCCTGTTACTCGGCTCGGCCTTCGCGCGGTTGTCCCGGTGGCGGTTGCGCAGCTGGGGTGTGCTCCCGGCGCCGGTGGAGTACCTGCCGCGAGGTCGCGGGCCGATCGGTGTGGTCCGGTTGATGGCCGATCCGCGACGGTGGTTGGACTACGTCTTCGAGACCGTGCTCGCGTTTCCACTGCGGCTGGTCACGTTCGTGTTCGCACTGCTCTGGCCGCTGCTGGCGCTGGGACTCCTGACCCAGTGGTTCTGGCTGCGCTTTCTCCCGGCCGACCTGGTGCCGCAGAGTCCTCCGGGCACCGTGCTCACCGATACCCGGGTCTCCGTGGCGCTCGGGATCCTCTTCCTGGTCACGCTGCCCACGGTGATCCGGGGGCTGGCCTGGTCCGATGCGTTCCTCACCAATGCGCTGCTCGGCGGTGAGACCGGCGAAGGCGCCGTCCGGGACGATGGTCTGCGCCGGCCCCATATCGGCCGCCTGAGTCCGCGCGCGGCGACCTCCTCGGCTACTCGATGGGTGTGGGCGGTCAGCTGTTTCGTCACGCTCGCACTGCTCGCCGTGGCCTGGCCGGTGCTGGCCACGCTGTACAGCGTGCACCCTGCGTTGGCCATGGTGTTGGCCCTGGCGCACAGCGCCGCTCCTGTGGTGGCGATCCGCTGGCCGTGGGCAGGTATCGGGACGTCGTCACTCGCCTCGGTGGGGGCCATTCTGGCGACCTATCCCGTGGCCGCCGAACTTCCCTGGCCGTGGCCGGTGACGGGGATCGTGGCGCAGTGCCTGCTCCTGGTGGTGCTCTCGCTCCGGCACCAGTGGTACTGGGTGGCGGGGGCGTGGAGCGCGGGCGCGCTGCTCACCTTGCTGGCCTCGGTGCTGGTCCCGACCCGGGTGCCGGGCGCACTGGCCAACGGTGTGGTGCTGGTCTCGGTGACGGCGGCGCTGGCCATGCTCGGTGTGCTGGAACGGCTCTGGCGGAAGGGAGCTGCCCGGGCGCAGCAGGCCGAGGAGCTCAGTGCCGAGGAGGCGCAGCGGCGCCGTGACCTGGAGGAACGGAACCGGATCGCCCGCGAGCTGCACGATGTGGTGGCGCACAGCATGTCGGTGATCAACGTGCAGGCCACCACCGCGCAGTACCGCAAACCCGGGATCGACGCCTCGGTGCAGCAGGAGTTCGACGACATCGCCAAGGCCTCCCGGCAGGCGCTGAGCGAGATGCGCTCGCTGCTTGCCGTGCTGCGCAGTGACGATGCCGCGCCCACGGCTCCGGTGCTCACCATGAAAGACGTCCCGGAGCTGGTGGAGAGTGCGCGCGCCTCCGGCGCCACCATCACCGACTCGATTGAGACGGATGCTCCGACCACGGTGGGCCCGACCACCTACCGGATCGTGCAGGAAGCGCTGAGCAATGCACTGCGGCACGCTCCAGGGGCGGAGATCGCGGTGACGGCAGTCCTGCGGGAGGACCGCACGGCGCTGCTGGTCGAGGTGGTGAACACGGCACCGGACGGTAGTGCGACGCCGTCACCCGGCTCCGGGCTCGGGCTGGCCGGGATCCGTGAACGGGTGAATGCACTCGGCGGAACGGTCGAGGTCGGACCGACTGCCGATGGCGGGTTCCGGCTCGCCGCGACGCTGCCCGTGGACGACGACGAGGACGCAGGCACTACTGAAGTAGGGGGTCAGGTTCACTCTCCCGGGTGACGCTGTGCTGGCGACCTGCTTCCTACTGTCGCGCCTATGACGACGACCGCCGCCTCGACCTCCCGCGCCACGCGGAACCCCCAGCGTGACTTTCTCGAGCTGTCCCGGCGGGTCAAGGCCGCTGGTCTGCTGAACCGCAGGCCCGGTTGGTACATCTCCCGGGGCGTGGTCCTGCTGGCAGGCTTCGCGGGGGCTACTGCACTGCTGCTGATGCTCGGGTCCAGCCCGTGGCAGCTGGCGGTCGCCGCGCTGTTCGGCGTGCTGTTCACCCAGGCGGCCTTCCTCGGCCACGACGCCGCCCACCAGCAGGTGTTCTCCACCGGACCGCGCAACGAGCTGCTCTCCCAGCTGATCGCCAACCTCGTCGTCGGGCTGAGCCATGGCTGGTGGGCCTTCAAGCACGGCCGCCATCACGCGAACCCGAACGTGATCGGCAAGGACGGCGACATCGCCACTGGCGCGCTGGTGTTCGACCCCGACGATGTGCCCGAGCGCACCGGGATCGTCGGTTGGATCACCCGCCACCAGGGGTGGCTGTTCTTCCCGATGCTCACCCTCGAGGGGCTCAACCTGCACGTCAGCGCGATCAAGACGATCATCAACGACGAGCAGATGCACCGCCGTGGGCTGGAGGCGGCTCTGCTCGCCATTCGGCTGATCGGATTTCCCGCGCTGGTGGTAGTGGCAGTCGGGCCGGTGATGGCGGTGGCGTTCCTGGCCGTGCAGCTGGTGGTCTTCGGGGTGTACATGGGAGCCACGTTCGCGCCCAACCACAAGGGGATGCCGCTGCTGCCGAAGGAGTCGCGGGTGGACTTCCTCCGGCGTCAGGTGATGACCTCACGCAACATCCGTGGCGGCATGTTGATGACCTGGGGGATGGGCGGGCTGAACTACCAGATCGAGCACCACCTCTTCCCGCGGATGCCCAGCGTGAACCTGCGCCAGACGCGCAGGATCGTCCGCGAGTACTGCGCCGAGCGGCAGATCCCGTACACCGAGACCGGGCTGTTCGCGGCCTACGGGATCGTGATCCGCTACCTGAACCGCGTCGGTCTCGGTGAGGCCGACCCGTTCGAGTGCCCGATCGTGGCCTCCTACCGGCCGGTCTGAGTGGCGGACCACTGCCGCTGGCACCATCCGCGCCGGTCCTGCTCGTGAGCCGTTCTACTGGGGTCATAGCACCAGCAGAACGACTCACGAGACGGTGGACGGCGATGGTCAGTGCGGCGCAGGCGGCTGGTCGTCGCCTGGGACAAGGATCGTTCCCCCGGCCGCATGGATCCGGGCTGCTAAGCCCTCCGGTGGTGGCTGTTCAGTGACGAGTCCGTTGACGTCGTACCAGTCGCCGATGGTATGCCTGCCCACGACTCCGTGCTTGGACGAATCGGCCAGGATGTAGGAGCGCTCACTGTTGCGCGCGACCGTGCGCTTGACCTGGACGTCGTCGAAATCGAAGTCGGTGGGCCCCGCGGCCGCGTCCACACCGCCGCAGCTGAGGAGGGCCACGTCGAAGTGCACGTCCCGGATGAACGCGTGCGCGACCGTGCCGGACAACGACCACTCCCCACGGCGTAGCCGCCCGGGTGCGAGCAGGAGGTCGGCCGTCCCCGCGTCGGCGATCTCCACGGCGACGAGCAGGGAGTGGCTCACCACGGTGCCGCGAAAACTCGGCGCCAATGCCTTGGCCGCCGCATGCGCTGTGGTCCCTACGTCGACGAACACAGTCTGTGCCCCGTCCAGCAGCTGGGCAGCAAGCGCTCCCACCACCTGCTTGGCCTCGGCGTAGATGGCGGTCCGCTGGGCGAACGGAGGCTCCGAGCTGCGCTGCCGGTGTGGTGCGACCGCACCGCCGTACACCCGGCGCAGCAGCCCCTTGCGCTCCAGGTGGATCAGATCCCGGCGGATGGTCTCCTGCGAGACGTGCAGCGCACGAACCAGCTCGATCGTGGACACAGAGGCTTCTGACTGAAGCGTCCGGGTGATGTACCGGTGGCGGTGTTCGACGAGCACGATCCTCCCTCCGCGGCATAGCTCCGAATCCACAGTTTTACACACTGGTTGCAAGCAAATCCACACCTGTCCAGACTGGCCAGAATGCCGTCTGTGGGCGGCGCACTCCGGGCAGTCAGCGCCCGGTCGCTTGAGCAGAAAGGCTGCACTGTGGCAATCCTCGCGTTGGACCAGGGAACTTCAGGATCGAAGGCGATCGTCGTCGACGACGACGGGATCCATGCCGTCGTCGAGCGATCGATCCATCCGCAGTATCTCGACGGCGGCGCCGTGGAGCAGGATCCGGTCGAGCTGTACGACTCAGTCGTCGAGGCCGGCAAGGAGGCCGTCGCGCAGGCGGGCAAGGTGATCGACGGCGTATCGCTGGCAAACCAGGGCGAGACGATCCTCGCCTGGGACCCCGATACCGGTGAGCCGCTGACCACCTGCATCGTGTGGCAGGACCGCCGCGCGGAGAGTGTCGTTGACCGCCTCCGCGCACATTCCCAGGAGGTGCACGAGCGCACGGGCCTGGTGCTCGACTCCTACTTCACCGCTCCGAAGATGGTGTGGCTACGGGAGAACCTGACCCGTGCGGGCGTCGTCACCACCACGGACACGTGGATCCTGCACCGGCTCACCGGCGAGTTTGTCACCGATGTGGCGACAGCGTCGCGCTCGCTGCTCTTCAATGTCGACGACGTCGCCTGGGACCAGCGTCTCCTGGAGATCTTTGGCCTGGCCGGCGAGCCCCTCCCGCGTGCGGTCGCCTGTGACGACATCGTCGGTACCACTGCAGTCTTCGGCGACGAGGTGCCCGTCGGTGGGCTCATCGTCGATCAGCAGGCTGCCCTGTTCGCCGAGAACTGCCTCGAGCGTGGTCAGGGCAAGTGCACCTACGGCACCGGTGCGTTCATCCTGGTCAACATGGGCGAGACCGCCCCGCGCTTCGACAACGGCCTGACGACGTCGGTCGCCTGGAAGCTGCGCGGCCGGACCATGTACTGCTCCGACGGTCAGGTCTACACCGCGGCGTCCGCAGTGCGCTGGATGCAGGATCTCGGTATCGTCCGGCACGCCGGGGAGATGGATGAGATTGCCGCACCCGACGCGTCCGGTGTCATCTGCGCGCCGAGCTTCGCCGGCCTGGCTGCGCCCTGGTGGAAGCCGGATGCTGGTGCGTTCATCGCCGGGATGAAGTTGTCCACCGGCAAACCGGAGATCGTGCGCGCCGTGCTCGACGGTATTGCCTGCCAGATCGCCGAGCTCTCCGATCTGACGCTGCCTGAGCTCGGCGCGCCCCTGACCAGGCTGCGTGTGGACGGCGGTCTCACCCAGTCCACGACTCTCATGCAGTCCCAGGCCGACATGCTCCAGGCACCGATCGACACCTACCCCTCCTTCCATGCGACCGCGCTGGGGACTGCCGCGTGCATGCGGCTCGCGCTGAACCCCGAGCTCGCCGTCGAGGACGGTCCGTACCCGTGGCGGGCGGAGGCCAGCTACCACCCGCAGCGCAGCGTCGAGGACGTCTCCGCCTACCGCAAGGCGTGGCGGCATGCCGTCGAGGCCACCCTGGAGGTCTGACCATGGGAATCAACGAGATCATCGTCGTCATCATGGCGGTCTTCCTCGTCGTCGGCGGTATCGACCGCGCGATCGGGAACCGCTTCGGTCTGGGGGAGCAGTTCGAGGAGGGCCTCAATACCTTCGGCCCGCTGGCCCTGTCCATGGTCGGGATGATCTCCCTGGCCCCGATCCTGTCCAAGGTGCTCAGCCCAGTCGTCGTCCCCATCTACGAGTTCCTCGGCGCCGATCCGGCGATGTTCGCCGGCACGCTGCTGGCCAATGACATGGGCGGTTACCACCTCGCCGTGGAGATGGCCCAGACCGAGCAGGCCGGCCAGCTGGCCGGTGCGATCCTCGCCGCGATGCTCGGGTGCACAGTGGTTTTCACGATCCCGGTCGGCCTGGGGATCGTCTCGAAGGAGAACCGCCCCTACTTCGCCAACGGAGTGCTCGTCGGCGTCACCACCATCCCCATCGGCGTTCTTGTCGGCGGCTTGGTGGCCGGCTTCGAGCTGACCATGATCCTGGCCAACCTCGTGCCGATCATCATCGCCTCGCTGCTCATCGCACTCGGGCTGTGGAAGTTCCCCGGTGCGATGACCACCGGCTTTCTCGGGTTCGGCAAGTTCCTCGTCGCGATCATCTCGCTGGGTCTGGCCGTGGCCGCGTTCGAGTTCCTCACCGGCTGGCAGATCATGCCCGCGGGCTGGGAGCTGGCACCGGTGACCGAGGGACTCGAGATCGTCGCGCAGATCTGCCTCTTCCTCATGGGCGCCTTCCCGCTGATGCACCTCATCACCAAGGTCGCAGCGAAGCCGCTGGGCGCCTTCGGACGTGCGCTCGGGATGAATGAGGTCGCCTCCGGTGGTCTCATCATCTCCATGGCCAACGCGATCCCCACGTTCGGGCTGATGTCGAAGATGGACAACCGCGGCATCTTCATCAACACCGCGTGGGCCATATCTGCGATGGCGATCCTAGGTGACCACCTCGGCTTCACCGCCGGTGTCGCCCCGGAGATGATCACCCCGATGATCGTGGGCAAGTTTGCGGCGGCCATCACGGCCACGGTCCTCGCCTACCTCATCTCACGCAAGCGGTACCCGGCGCACGTCGAGGGTGCCGAGGACACAGCCAGCGAGGAGACCCGATGAGCGCACCGGTGTACGACGTCGCCGTCATCGGCGCGGGGGTGGTCGGTGCCGCCATCGCACGCGATCTGGCCGGGACCGCCAGCTCGGTGGTGATGATCGACGGCCGCGACGACGTGGGCGAGGGCACCACCAAGGCGAACACCGCCATCCTGCACACCGGCTACGACGCGACGCCAGGCACTCTGGAGGCGCGGCTGGTCGCCCGTGGCTACGAGATCCTCACTGAGTACTGTTCCGCCGCGAACATCGGGCTGCGACGGACCGGCGCGATCCTCGTCGCATGGGATGAGGAGCAGGCCGATTCCCTGCCCGGGCTGCAGGCCAAGGCGGTGGCGAACGGGTACCACGAGACCACCCTGATCTCGGCGGAGCAGGTCTACGCGCAGCTGCCCAGCCTCGGTCCGGGCGTCACCGGTGGCCTCACCGTTCCCGGGGAATCGGTGATCGACGCCTGGAGCGTCCCGCTCGCACTGGCGACCGAGGCGGTCGAGCGCGGAGCCCGATTCCTGCGCGAACACCGGGTGACCGGGATCGAACCGGGAGAGCGCACGACGACGATCCGCACCGACCGCGGGGACGTGACCGCGCGGTGGGTCGTCAACGCGGCCGGACTGGGCGCCGATGCCATCGATGCGATGCTCGGCCACGATCGACTCGAGGTGCACCCGCGCAAGGGCGAGCTGCTCGTCTATGACAAGCTCGCTGCGGGTCTGGTGGACAGGATCGTGCTCGCCGCACCGTCCAAGGCCGGTAAGGGGGTGCTGATCAGCCCCACCATCTTCGGCAATGTCATGCTAGGGCCCACAGCCGAGGACTTGGAGGACAAGTCCGACACCTCCACCAGCGAGGACGGGTTCGAGTTCCTGCTCGAGAAGGGCCGGAACATCATGCCGGTGCTGCTGGAGGAAGAGGTCACCGCCTCCTATGCAGGGCTACGGGCGGCCAGCAACCAGGGCGACTACCTGATCGACGTGGATGTCCCCCAGCGCTACGTCGTCGCCGGAGCCATCCGGTCCACCGGACTGACCTCCGCGCCAGCGGTGGCGGAGTACATCCGCGAACTGCTGGCCGAGACCGACCTGGACGTGACGATGCGTGCGAACCTGCCCGCACCACCGGTGATGCCGCCACTCGGTGAGCACCAGGTGCGGCCGCACGGCGACGATGCGGCGATCACCGAGGACTCGGCCTACGGTGAGGTCGTCTGCTTCTGTGAGCGGGTGACCCGCGGGGAGATCCGCGATGCGATGAGGTCGACGATCCCGCCGAACAGCATCCAGGGACTGCGCCGCCGCACCCGGGCAATGAATGGTCGCTGCCAGGCGTTCTACTGCGGTGCGCGCGTCAAGCAGCTGTTCGACAGCTACCAGGAGCAGGGCCATGAGTGAGACGCCGACGGTTCTCACGCCCACGGTCGCGATCATCGGGGGCGGTCCGGCCGGGCTGAGCGCCGCCACTACGCTCGCCCGGGCGGTCGACGGAGAGGTGCTCGTGCTGGACCGCGAGCCTGAAGCGGGCGGAATCCCGCGGCATGCTGACCACCCCGGCTACGGGATCCGGGACCGCAAACGCTTCATGTCCGGTCCGGCGTACGCACGTGCACTCGTCGCCGATGCCACGCGGGCCGGTGCGCGGATCATGACCCAGGCGATGGTCACCGGCTGGAGCGATGAGCGCACGGTCCTCGTGACGACACCGCAGGGACGGGTGCAGGTACGGCCCGAGGTGTTCCTCTTCGCCACCGGTGCCCGTGAGCGGCCGCGCACCGCCCGCATGGTCCCGGGGGGCCGTCCCGGGGGTGTGCTGACCACCGGGCAGCTGCAGAACCTCGTGCATCTCAACCACGAGCGGGTCGGCGCCCGGGCCGTGGTGGTCGGAGCCGAGCTGGTCAGCTGGTCCGCCGTGATGACCTTGTCCGAAGCCGGCTGCCGGACCGAGGCACTGATCTCGCAGAACCCGAAGGGGGAGTCGTACTGGCTGTTCAGAGTGCCCGGAGCGCTGTGGTTCCGCACCCGGGTCCAGACCAGCTCCCGGGTGGTGCGGATCCACGGCAAGCAGCAGGTCACCGGCGTCGAGGTGGAGAACACTGCTACCGGCCGGCGCCGGGTCATCGCCTGTGACACGGTCGTGTTCACCGGAGACTGGATCGCCGACCACGAACTGCTGCGGATGGCAGGCATCGAGCTGGATGCCGCGAGCTCTAGCCCAGTGGTCGACACGGCGATGCGCACGTCCAAGGACGGCGTCTTCGCAGTGGGGAATCTCAACCATCCGGTGGAGACCGCCGACGTCGTGGCGCTGGAGGGAGAGTTCGTCGCCGCGCGCATCGTGGAGTACCTGCGAGGTAAGGGTCGAGCGGGAGCGACGGTGCCGTTGGCGGTGGATGGGCCGATTCGGTGGATCTCGCCGTCGGTCTACGCACCGGCCGGACCGGAGCCTGCCCGGAAGCGACTGGTGGCCTGGGTGGATCGATTCATCCCGCGGCCGGTGGTGACGGTGACTCAGGGCGGGCAGCAGCTCGCTCGTCGGCAGCTGCTGTGGCCTGCGGCACCCGGCAGAGCCTTCCGCATCCCGTCATCGATGCTTCACGGGGTCACCGAGGGCGGCGGGGAGGTTCGCATCGCGGTGCACTGACCTTGCACGAGTGGGCCCACAGGAGCTCCAGCTGGGTGCCAGACTGTTGGTATGACGCCCCCGCGAACGATGAACAGCTTGGTGACCGACCGGCTTATCCTGAGGCGTCGCCGGGAAGATGAGGCCGCCATCTATCGCCAGCTGTGGACCGAGCGGGACCCGCGGGTACCGCCGCATCGGCGGATCAGTCCCGACGGGCGACCCACTGAAGCGGAGGTCGCCGCGCAGATTCGCGTCGAGGACGAGGCGGAAGGGCTAGGGCTGCTGG
>DXBY01000354.1 GCA_019116305.1 Candidatus Ruania gallistercoris
CCTTCACGCCAACGGAGCCCGTGACCAGCGTCCTCGCCCACGTCAGCAGTGACGCGGCGCCGAACCGAGCCCGGACACGAAACTGCTCCGTCATCAGACGGGGCAGTTTCGATCTTCTCAACTTACGTGGAGCTAGGGGGATTCGAACCCCCGACCTTCTCGTTGCGAACGAGACGCGCTACCAACTGCGCCATAGCCCCAAAGAACCATGCATCAGGATATCACCTCGAGGCCTTGCCTCGGCACTGCGCAGGCGGTGGTGCTGATCACCAGAAGCACCCGTGGCGGGCAGGTCTGCGGAGGCGCTACTCCCCCACCGCCCGGCGGCGGTCGAGCACTGCCTCCAGGTTCACCGACGGCGCGGCCGGCGCCGCCACCGGCGCTTCCGCGGAAGCGTTCGGTGCCACCTCGACCCCCGCGGAAGGCGAGGAATCAGCGGAAGCTGGGGCTCCGCCGTCGTCCTCCGCCGAAGCGACGGACTGCGCAGCGATGGCCTCCGGCGCCAGCGGCTCCACCTCGCGGCGCGGGGCGGACGCCTTCATTGTGTACATCGGGGCGGGCACGGGTACCGGGGTCCAGCCCTCGCCCTCGGGCAGGTCGAGCACCGCCGTGGCCGAGGCGTCCTCCTCGAGCAGTCTGGTGGGATCGACGTCGATGCGCAGGCTGGACTTCGACTCCGGCGCCTCCGCCTCGCGAGCAGCCTTGGTGGCGGCCACCCGGGTGGCGCGGGCCTGGTCGGCGCTGCGGGCCCGCTCGATCTCCTCGGCGAGCCGGGCGTCGGCGATCTTCGCCTGGGCGGCGGCGCGGCGGCCGAGCACGAGCACGGTGAGGAACAGCACGCTGGGCACGATCGCCAGCGCGAGCGGTGCGGAGGCGACGGCCACCAGCACCCAGGCCGCCGCGGTGGCGGCGAGGAGCACGAGGGTGAGCACGAGACGTCGGGCGGCAGCCGCTGCACGCCGACTGGCTGCCGCTGCCCGCGTGGCGCGAGCCGCAGCAGCACGGCGCGCATCGGCGGCGGCGAGCCGCTGGGGGGCGGGCGAGTGCATGGTGTCCTCCGTGGATTCGGTCCGCGGCCGGTGGAGATATCCGCGACTGGTCTGCTCTTGTGGCGTGGGGCTCGTCCCGGCCGTCGCCAGGACTCGTAGGCCCTCGGAGAACCTGTCGGCCACCCGAGAATCGACGACCACCTGCCGCGACCGGATGGCGGCCGGTAGCAGGTAACCGAGGATCAGCACCACGATCGCCAGCGCGACCCATCCGGCGAACTCCACAGTCCTGACGGTAGAGCCGAAACGGTGCGGAATCGCCGACCCCTTGCGGCGTGTCGGCCCGCCATAGCCAGCACGGACTCGTCACCGCGCCCGATGCCTCGATACCCGCGCGCACGAGCGAGCGCATGAAGTAACGAGTGAATGGATTCAGCGGGGGTGGGGCGGGTCGGGCTGAGGCGGCTGTGATGGGGGCGGCTGGGTAGCCAGCCAGCGCTCCAGCACACCGGACCCGACCTCCTCCGCGGTGAGGGCGAACGTGCGGTGGTCGGTCCACCGGCCCTGGATGTGCAGGTACGCGCGGCGCACGCCTTCGTCCCGGAAGCCGAGCTTGGCCACCACCCGCAGGCTGGCGGTGTTCTCCGGGCGGATATTGATCTCCGCCCGGTGCAGACCGAGCTCACCGAAGCAGTAGTCGGTGAGCATCGCCACCGCGGTCGGGATGATCCCCCGGCCGGCCACGTGCTCGGAGATCCAGTAGCCGATCGAGGCCGACTGCAGCGACCCCCGGGTCACCGAGGCGATCGTCACCTGCCCCACCAGCTCCCCGCGGTACTCCACCACGTACGCGTAGCCGGTGTCCTGCCGGGCGGCCCGGTTCAGCTGGCGGACGTACCCGGCGAAGCTGGCCCGCAGCGGCTCACCGTCCGGCGCCGTCGCCTCCCAGGGCAGCAGCCAGGCCGCGTTCCGGCGGCGCAGCACCTGCCAGTCGTCCCGGTCCCGCCGACGCAACGGCCGCAGCCGGATCGCCCCGCTGCGCAGGTCCATCAGCTCTCGAGGACGAGGCAGGCGAACGTGTCCCCCGCCGCAACCTCGGTCACGTTCTCCGGGACCACCGCCAGCGCGTTCGCCCGGGACATGGCGTTCAACGACGGCCGCTCCGGTGGCCCGAGCGGGGTGGCACGGTAGCCGGCATCCGGACTGCCGGTCAGGGTCACCGGGACGAACTGACGGCGGTCGGTCGCCGAGGTCCAGCCCCTCGCCATCGCGGCGCTCACGGTGGGCCGGTACAGCTCACCGTGCCCGGCCATGGCGAGCAGAGCGGGACGCACGAACACCTCGAAGGCGATCTGCGCCGTCGCCGGATCTCCGGGCAGGCACACGATCGGGGTGCCCTCCCCGATCGTGCCGATGCCGAACTGGCGGCCGGGGTGGATGGCGACATTGTCGAAGCGCACCTCACCGAGCAGGGTGAGCACCTCCTTGACCGTGTCGTGGGCGCCGTCGCTGAGACCGCCGGTGGTCAGGATCAGGTCCGCGCGCACCAGCTGGTCCTCGAGGGTCTCGCGCAGGCTGCTGTGGTCATCACCCACCGCCGCAGCGCGGAACGGCCGGCCGCCGACGTCCTGCACCCCGGTGGCCAGAGCGTGCCCGTTCGCGTCATAGACCCCACCGGCACCGGCCGGCAGCCCGGGCGAACGCAGCTCGTCCCCCACCGGCAGCACCACCACCCGCGGGCGAGGGTGCACGCTCACCCGTGCTCTGCCGAGCGCGGCGAGCAGGGCAATCTGGCGGTCCCCCACCCGGCGGCCGGAGGCCAGCGCGAGCTCCCCGGCGCGCAGGTCCTCACCGGTACGGCGGATCCCCGCGCCGGCGGGGACCTCGGCGTGCACCGTCACCGAGGCAGCGCCCTCGTCGGTGCCGGTGATCGGTACCACGGCGTCGGCCTCGGCCGGCAGGTGCGCCCCGGAGGCCATCCGCACGCCGCTGTGCGCGACCAGGCGTTCGGTGTGCCGGGCGCCGGCGAGCAGATCGGCCAGCACCCGCAGCGTGACCGGGCTGTGCTCAGCGGCACCGTCGATGTCCCGGGTGCGGACCGCGTAACCGTCGTAGGCGGCCAGGTCCTCCGGGGGCAGGTCACCGGCGGCGGTGACGTCCTCGGCGAGGATGCAGCCGGAAGCGTCGGTGAGCAGCACGTCCAGCGGCGGCAGCGGGCCGAGCAGGTCGAGGACGGCGCTCAGGTGCGCGGAGACGCTCTTCGCCACCGGGTCACCGCCCGGCGAGGTAGTCGCGCAGCCAGGCGAGGAAGTCCTCACCCAGGTCTGGGTGGTCCGCGCCCAGGGAGACGACGGTCTTCAGGTAGTCCAGCGGGTTGCCGGTGTCATAGCGGCGGCCGCGGAAGACCACACCGTGCACCGGGTGGCTGCCGGAGGCGGCGAGAGTCGCCAGCGCATCGGTGAGCTGGATCTCGTTCCCGCGCCCGGGGGCGGTGGTGCGCAGCACGTCGAAGATCCCGGGTCCGAGCACGTACCGGCCGATCATCGCGAGGTTGCTCGGCGCGTCCTGCGGGGCCGGCTTCTCCACCATGTGGCTCACCCGCACCACCTCGGTCTCGGCCGCTCGGGTCTGTACCGGCTCGACGGCGGCGCTCCCGTAGAGGCTGATCTGTTCCGGTGCTACCTCCATCAGAGCGATCACCGAGCCGCCGAGCTCGGCCTGGGTGGCGATCATCGCCGGGAGGATCTCGTCCCTGGGGTCGATCAGGTCATCGCCGAGCTGGACTGCGAATGCTTCCTCGCCCACGTGGTCGGCCGCGGTCAGGACCGCATGCCCGAGACCGAGCGCCTCACCCTGGCGGACCACGTGGATCCGGGCCAGCTCGTTGGTGGCCCGCACCTTCGCGAGCCGCTGCTCGTCCCCCTTGTCCGCCAGCGCATGCTCCAGCTCGGGGGCGGAGTCGAAGTGGTCCGCGATCGACGACTGCCCGCGGCCGGTGATCAGCAGGGCGTCGCTGATCCCGGCTGCTGCCGCCTCCGCCACCACGTACTCGATCGAGGGAGTGTCCACCACCGGCAGCATCGCCTTGGGGATCGCTTTGGTGGCGGGCTGGAACCGGGTGGCCAGACCTGCCACCGGGATCACGGTCTTGGTCACAGTGGTCATGGT
>DXBY01000355.1 GCA_019116305.1 Candidatus Ruania gallistercoris
CAGGCGGCGGCCACCGCAGCGGCGAACACCCCGGCAGCCTCCCGACCGTAGGAGGACTGGTGCGCCCCGGCCAGGTCGATCGCCTCGGCATACCCGGCCTGCGGATCGCCCAGGTTCACCAGACCGACCGGGGCCATGTACATGGTCGCGCCGCAGTTGACCACGTTGCCCACTCCGGACTCGCGCGGGTCGGCGTGCCCGTAGTGCAGCTTGGTCACCAGCCACTTCTCCGCGAGGAACACCCGCTGCAGGATGAGCGCCTCGTCCTCCAGCTCGGGGATCCAGCGGCGTTCGCCGATCATCAGCGGCACCAGGTCGCTGGCCATGTGGTGTGCAGTGAGGTGACTGCGCCGGGCGGCGTACACCTCCACCAGCGCGTGGGTCATCAAGGTGTCGTCGGTGACGTGACCGTCGCCCTTGTGGTACGGGGCGATCGGCCGGGCGGTGCGCCACTCGGGCAGGAACGGGCCGACGATCCCGGTGACCCGGCCGCCGTGCCGCTCCTCGATCTGCTCCGGGGTCCACCCCTCGGTCGCGCCGCCGAGCGCATCGCCCACGGCGGCGCCGGCGAGCACACCCGCCACCCGGTCCTGAAGCCAACTCACCTGATGTTCCTCCACTCGTCCGTGCTCATCTCGCGCGACCTCGGTGTGTCGCGTTCCTTCGCCCTGCCTTCGGTGTGCCGCATCCTGTCGCTCCGGCCTCTCGGCAGGCGACAGAACGCGGCACCTCTTCGAGGCAGGTGCGCGCGGTCAGTTCTGCCAGCCGTCGGTGAGCTGCGTCGTGAGCTCCTCGGCGCTGATCTGGTCGGCCAGGTACTGCTGCAGCGCCGGGTTGAGCACGGTGTCCTTCCACTCCGCGTACCCCTCGGCCTGCAGGAACGGCGCTCCCTCGAAGCCGTCGGCACTGGCCAGGATCTGCTCCCAGCCGTTCTCCCCGCCGGTCTCGGTGGCGATGATCTCCCGCGCGGAGTCCGAGGCGGGGATGAGCGCATCCGCCTGCGCGATCGCGGCCATCGTCTCCGGGGAGGCGAAGTAGTCCAGGAACGCGACAGCCTCGTCCACGTTCGGCGAGTCGACGTTCACCGAGTAGGTCTGCGGGTTCGCAGCCTGCAGCGGCCCCTCGGACCCGGCCAGCGGCGGCAACGCCACCCAGTTCAGGTCCTCCGGGGCATCGGTGACCATGTTCGCAGCCTGGAAGGAACCCTGTACGGTCATCGCCACAGTGCCGCCGTAGAAGGAGGCGAGCACGTCCGAACCGGACTGGGTCAGGCTCACCGGGTCCAGGGATTGATCGTCGTAGGCCATCTCGTGGATCCGCTCCGGGACCTCCAGCTCGGCGTCGGCCACGTCGATCTGCACGTCCTCACCGGTGCCGGAGAAGAAGTCACCGCCGAAGCCCGGGGCCAGGGTCATCACCGTTGCTGCCGGGGAACCGAGACCCCAGCCGATGCCGTAGGTGTCATCGGTGGTGGTGGCTTCGGCGATCTCGGCCAGCTGGTCCCAGGTCATCGAATCGCCGGTCGGGATCTCTACACCGGCCTCCTCGAGCAGGTCCGCGTTCGCGAACACCATGTAGGACTGCGATATCGAGGGATAGGCGACCACTTCGTCATTCACGGTGACCGAGTCCCACAGCCCCTCGGAGATGTCGGCGGTGCGCTCCTCGCTGAGACCACCGGAGAGGTCGGCGAGGTAGCCATCCATCGCGAACGGCAGGATGCTCGCGGCGTCGAAGTGGATGATGTCCGGAGCGGTGCCGCCGGTGAACTGGGTGACCAGCTTGTCGTAGGCACCGTCCCAGCCGGCCTGGATGATCTGCACCTGCACATCCGGGTTGTCGGCGTTCCAGGAATCCACCGCTGCACTGACCGCCTCCTGGGTGGCGGGCTGGTCGGACAGGGACTGGAACTGCAGGGTGACCACGCCGTCCTCGTTCTCACCGCCCCCACCGGAGGCGCTGCCCTGCTGGCAGGCGGTGAGGGCCAGGGTGCCCGCGGCCAGCGTGGCGAGGGCGCCGAGTACGCGCTTGTTCATGTCAGGAACCTTTCCGGACTGGCTTCCACGTCAGCCCTTGACGGCACCGGCGAGCATCCCGCCGGTGAGCTTCTTCTGCAGGAGGGAGAACACGATCACGGAGGGGATGGTCGCGAGCAGGGCACCGGCGGCGAGCGGACCCAGCTGGGTCTGCCCCTCGGCCCCGAGGAAGGAGCGCAGCGTGATCGGCAGCGTGAACAGCTCCGGACTCTGCAGCAGCACCAGGGCGAGGAAGAACTCGTTCCACGCCGAGACGAACGTGAACATCGCCGTGGCCATCAGACCGGGCCGCAGCAGCGGGAAGACGATGTGCAGCAGCACCCGGAACCGGCTGGCGCCATCCATCGCACCGGCGTCCTCGAGCTCGCGGGGAATAGCGGCCACGTAGCCCTGCATCATCCACAGCGTGAACGGCAGGGTGAAGGTGACGTAGACCAGGATCAGGCCGAACAGGGTGTCGTTCAGAAGCAGGGTCCGCAGCACCAGGAACAGCGGGATGATGATCAGGATCTGAGGGAACACCTGGGTGGCGAGGATCCACACGGTCCCGGCCGCCCGGAGCTTGCCGCGCAACCGGGCCAGGGCGTAGGCCATCGGCAGGGTGAGGATCACCCCGATCACCATGGTGCACACCGCCACCAGCAGGGAGTTGCCTGCGGAGACGAGCAGGTTCTGCCGGTCCAACGCCTCGGTGAAGTTGCTGAACACCCACTCCTGCGGGATCAGGTTCGCCGAGAGGGAGTTCAGCTCGGCCGAGGACTTGAACGAGGCGGAGATGATCCATAGCACCGGGAAGCCGAGGAAGAGCAGGAAGCCGGCAAGCAGCAGATACTGCAGCACCCGCACCGGGCCGCGTGTGGTGTTCATGACCGCCCCACCTTCTGCTGCCGGAACTGGGCCACGATGTAGATGGACAGGATCAGCAGCACCGCGATCACCAGCACGTCACCCATCGCCGAGGCGTACCCGATCTCGCGGTTGCGGAACGCCTCCAGGTAGGTGAACAGCGGCGGGGTCATCGTCTGACCGCCGGGGCCGCCCTCGGTGAGCACGTAGATGATCCCGAAGTCGTT